>NZ_KV799671.1:185130-233632 GCF_001810035.1 Neisseria sp. HMSC058F07
CGATGTGATTAAAAATCCACAAGTGGAACAATACTTAGCAGACTACCAAGCACACTTAGAAAAAGTATTCGGCTAATGGCAAAAAAGGTGGGTAAAATGCCCACTTTTTTATTATTGATGAATGGGTGTGATCATTGTAAATGAGCCACATCGTTAAGCTGCTCAATATGAAAACCGCTTTCACTATCATATTTCACAATACTGATTGAAGTATGCAACAATGACACGGATTTACCCTCATCACGATGGTTTTCCCAAGTCGCTCCGCCTAGTAAGGACAATAAAAGCCGCAGGGTATGACCATGCGATACCACTAAAATATTAGCGCCCGATTGATGTATCGTAAAGGGCGGCCATTGCACGTACTGCTAATTGTTCAAAGGTTTCAGGCCGTCTGAAAAATTTTCAGACGGCCTTTTCACTCATATCGTTTTATGCGGCGAAGCGTTTGGCAACTTCATCCCAGTTAACAATTTCCCAGAAACCTTTCAGGTAGTTAGGACGGCTGTTGCGGTAGTCGATGTAGTAGGCGTGTTCCCATACGTCGCAAGTCAACAGCGGAGTGTTTTCAGTAGTCAGCGGAGTACCTGCATTGGAAGTAGAAACCAGATCCAATTCACCGGCAGGTGTTTTCACCAACCATGCCCAACCGGAGCCGAAAGTACCGGCCGCGCAAGCATTGAACGCTTCTTGAAATTTCTCGAAGCTGCCCCATTTGGCGTCGATGGCTGCAGCCAATTCGCCGGCAGGTTTGCCTTGGCCTTTAGGGGTAAAGCCCAGCCAGTAGAAAGTGTGGTTCCAAGTTTGGGCAGCGTTGTTGAACATACCGCCGGAAGATTTTTTCACGATTTCTTCCAAAGGCATTTCTTCAAACTCAGTGCCTTTGATTTGATTGTTCAAATTGGTGATGTAAGTTTGATGGTGTTTGCCGTAGTGAAACTCCAAAGTTTCTTTGGTTAGATGGGGAGATAACGCATCCAGTTCATAAGGCAATTGTGGCAGCTTGTGTTCCATTTTTATGCTCCTAATTATTGATATTTATATTTTGGTAGTGTACGTCGTCATATTGACAATATAGCTATTTTACCTGCTTTAGCCTAAACAAACCAATTGAACTTACACTGCGTTATAATAGCGGATTACAATTTTCCAGCCAGAGATGCCCGTCATGAGCAATTATTCCGATATGCCGTCTGAAGACCGTGAAATCAGCGCATTATCACTGCCGCCACATTCCACAGAAGCGGAGCAATCCGTATTGGGCGGCCTGATGCTGGAAAATTCTGCTTGGGACCGTATTGCCGATGTCGTTTCCGGCGAGGATTTCTACCGCCACGAACACCGCCTGATTTTTCGTGCCATTGCCAACCTGATTAACGAAAGCCGCCCTGCCGACGTCATTACCGTTCAAGAAAGTTTGGAACGCAATGAAGAATTGGAAGCAGCAGGCGGATTCAACTATCTGATTACACTGGCGCAAAACACGCCATCCGCTGCCAATATCCGCCGCTACGCCGAAATCGTGCGAGAACGTTCCATCATGCGCCAGCTTGCCGAAGTCGGCACGGAAATTGCGCGTAGCGCATACAATCCACAAGGGCGCGATGCAGGTCAGCTTTTGGACGAGGCGGAAAACAAAGTATTCCAAATTGCCGAAAGTACCGCCAAATCCAAACAAGGCTTCCTTGAGATGCCCGACCTTTTGAAAGAAGTGGTCGAGCGCATCGATATGCTTTATTCGCGCGACAATCCTGATGAAGTAACCGGTATATCGACAGGCTTTATCGACCTCGATAAAAAAACATCAGGCCTCCAACCGGGCGATTTGATCATCGTCGCAGGCCGTCCTTCCATGGGTAAAACCGCCTTTTCGATCAACATCGCAGAACACGTTGCCGTAGATGGCAAGCTGCCTGTTGCCGTATTCTCGATGGAAATGGGCGGTGCGCAGCTGGTTATGCGTATGCTGGGTTCTGTCGGACGTTTGGATCAAAGCGTTTTAAAAACCGGCAGATTACAAGACGAACACTGGGGCCGTCTGAACGAGGCGGTCGTTAAACTCTCCGATGCACCCATGTATATCGATGAAACGCCGGGTTTGACTGCACTCGAACTGCGCGCCCGCGCCCGTCGTCTTGCCCGCCAGTTCAACGGTAAATTGGGCTTGATCGTCATCGACTACCTGCAATTAATGTCAGGCTCCGGCCGTTCTGACAACCGCGCTTCCGAGCTTGGCGAAATTTCCCGCTCACTCAAAGCATTAGCCAAAGAATTGCAAGTTCCCGTCATTGCACTGTCGCAGTTAAGCCGTACCGTTGAGCAGCGTACCGACAAACGCCCGATGATGTCCGACTTGCGTGAATCCGGCGCAATCGAACAAGATGCCGACTTGATTATGTTTATGTATCGTGATGAATACTACAACTCAGAATCACCCGCAAAAGGCTTGGCGGAATGTATTATCGGTAAACACCGTAACGGTCCCGTCGGGAAAGTATTCCTCACTTGGATGGGTCAATTTACCAAATTTGATAATGCCGCCTATGTTCCAGAATCCATGTTGATGGAAGATTGAGACAGATTGTCTGAAAAACTAACCGAATTTCATATTTCATTAGTCACGCATTACAAAATCGTTTAAAATAAATCTAATAAAAGCAAAAGCATTGCCACAGGCAAATGCAAAAGAGAAAACGTCAGTTACCCAACACATTACTACCAAAAATCACTCATGTATCAGACACAAAAAGGCTTCACCCTAATTGAGTTGCTGATCGTCATTACTATTGCAGCAGTAATGGCCGTCATCGCACTTCCCAATATGAATCAATGGATTGCCTCCAGACGTGCAGCATCGCAAGCAGAGCAAATTGCCAATCTGCTGCGCTTCGCGCGAAATGAGGCCGTCCGTCTCAATCTTCCCGTTTACATCTGCCCGGTCAAAATCAAATCCGATGGCTCGCCCAATAATGGTTGCGATTCCAAATATGCCGGTAATGGTATGTTGGCCTACGCCGATAAAAACGAAGACTTACGCTATCAAAACGATACTGTCGATTTATCCATCCGCTCCATTATCCTTAATGGAGATACTGACAAAGTGGAATACAGCTTTAACTATATCCCTATCGGCAATGACCGTTCTGCCCTCTCTGCTTCAGCTCCAAAAGAAGTCTGGTGGAGATTTCTTCCCAATGGTACATTTGGCCATTCAATCGATGGAAAGAATTATCAATTTTCAGACGGCCACATCAAAATCAGCCTGACGGATAAATCCGCCACCGATGCTGAAACCAAGAAAGCCCGTGCTACCGTACTTTTAATCAATGGCAATGGGCATGTCGAAATCTGTGCTAAAAACGATGAGCGCAAAATGTGCGAATACTCTTCCAAATAATAACAACGGTATCTTATGAACATTACTAATCCTACTCATATCAGATTATTTAAAGGCCGTCTGAAAACGAGCTCAACAAGCTTTACTCCAAAACTTCAATCAGGCATGACCCTGATTGAAGTTTTGATTGCCATGTTTGTCCTTGCCATCGGTGTGCTTGCCCTTCTGGCTGTCCAACTGCGTACCGTATCCAACGTGCGCGAGTCTGAAAATCAAACCACCGTCGCCCAAATTACGCAAAATCTGATTGAAGGCATGCTCATTAACCCAACGCTCTCTGAAGAAACCGATACTACAGGGGAAAAAACCTCCCGTTATAAAAAATCCTATGATGCCTATCTAAAATCCGACTCTAAACAAACTGGAAAATTTGAAGCCAAAATGAGCAAAGCCCAACTTGCACAGGCTCAAATTGCACAGTTTAAGGCCGACTTAGCCAAAGCCCTTCCCGAAGCCCAAGTGTTCTCAACCATCTGCAAAGATTCTTCCGGTGCAGAGCCGACTTACGAAAATGGCTTCCAAGCAAACTGCGATGGCAAAGGCGACACAACCATCGTTAAAGTTTTATGGTTGCAAGATGTCGAAGAAGAAAATAGCGCAAAAAATCTCAACACATCGGGGCATCACGTTGTCTATACCTACCAATCACGCGTAAGAGACTAACAATGAACAATAAACGCTTACTCAACCATATTCCCAATAAAACTGCTATGCGCGGTTTCAGCATCCTTGAATTTCTGGTTGCCAGCCTGCTCAGCATGATCGTCTTAATGGCTGTCAGCTCCACCTACTTTACTGCACGCGGATTGAACAAATCTGCCAACACCCGTATCGGTATCCAACAAGATTTGCGTAACACCGCCAACATGATTGTCCGCGATGCGCGTATGGCAGGCAATTTCGGCTGCTTCAATATGGCGAATTCTCCTGCCTCTGCAGTGATAGAAGACAAAAGCTCAGATGAATATACCTTAAAAACAGCCGGTGTGAATAAGCTGTTGCCAGTTAAAGAAATCAATAAATTAGGCTATGCAGGTTTTGCTCAAACCGGCAAAGCTCTGCTGTTTCAATACGGTATCGACAAAGCAAACCCTGCTGCAAAAACTACCATTGTCAGCAGCTGTTTCGGCATTGCCAAACCTCAAACAGAAATTAAAGATTTGGCTGCGGCAAAATTGGCTTTAAAAATTAACGACTCTGATCAAGACGGCAGTATCGCCATCATGAAACATGAAATGATTGCTTACGCTGTCGGAAAACTTGGCGAAGAGAGCGGTTTGTTCCGTTTCCAATTATCAAATGATGGCTCATGGAGTAATCCGCAGCTGTTGATTAAAGGCATTACAACCATGGATATCCACTATATCTATGCAGAATGTCCTGATTCTGAAAATGCATCTGCCAGCGGAGTAAATACAGAATCATTTGATTACAAAAACGCATTGGATATCTCAGCTGAGGCTAAGTCTCCGGCTTCTATCCAAATCGTACTGAATAACGGCAGTATTGACCCATCAAAAGAACAAGACAATAAAGTCGATATCTATAATATTAATGCCACTATCCGCGGAGGAAACGTATGTGCCGACCGATCACTCTAATCAAACCTGACCGGCAGCAGGGCTATGCTTTGTTTATCGTCTTAATGATGATGGTCGTCATCGCCCTGCTCGTGGTCACAGCTACCCAGTCCTACAATACTGAACAGCGTATCAGCACCAATGATGCCGACCGCAAACTGGCAACCACTTTGGCCGAAGCGGCACTGCGTGAAGGTGAAAATCAAATTTTTGATATTGAAGGTAAAAAGACTACTTTTACCGCAAAATGTGAAAAAGGTTTATGTTCCACGCCAAACGTCAAATCCAATGGCGATTTTACTGAAGAAGGTAGCCCAACCGTAGATGCTTGGAAGCGTAAATGCGACAAAAGCCTGTGTATTGACATCAATGGTATGGAATATCCTGTAGATAAAAAAAGCGGCATCGCAAACAATCCACGCTACATCATCGAATATTTAGGCAAAACTACTGAGGGTCGAATTACCTACCGCGTTACTGCCAAAGCATGGGGTAAGAATGCCAATACCCAAGTCGTTCTTCAGTCTTACGTTGCCAGCGAATAATATAATGAATAAAACCTTTACCAAACAACTAGGCTTTACGCTGGTTGAAATGATGATTGCCGTCGCCATCTTAGCCATCCTGAGCGTCATTGCCATTCCGTCTTACAACCGCTACATTGAACGCGGCTACCAATCACAAGCGCATGCCGAGTTAGTCGCCATCAATTCCGCTTTTAAAAACCAGATGGTTAAAAATCCAAAGTGGAAAACTGATGAGGTTAAAACTCAGTTGGATGACTTTATTACCTCATATAAAGGCCATAAAGATTTGGCAGACAAATACAAATACTCCGCCGAAATGATTGATGCCAGTACAAGCCGAGCCTATCGTTTGAAAGCCATTCCCACAAAAACAGGCTATACCCTTTCCGTTTGGATGGATAGTTTGGGCAATGCTTACAAATGCACTGATATTGATTCAGCCAATAATTTCAAAACCGCAATGACCAATGGCAAAGGTTGCGAATCAATTTCCAAAAAGAAATCTTCTTAGTCTGACAACCATAAAAAAGCAGTGTCATTTTATCGACACTGCTTTTTATATTTTACTGTTTCCAATCATCGTCTCGGCGTTGACGCTTCAACAAAATCCTGACTGCGCCATCATTGCCTTGTCGAGGTTCGACATAAGCCAACACGTCAGGATGCTGCATCAACCAGCGACGCGTCATATTTTTCAAAACCGGTTTATAGCCTGCAGAACCCAAGCCGCTGCCATGGACAATCTCGCCACAAACGCCGCGTTTTTTCGTAAACTCAATAAATTCGTTCAATACCTGCTGCGCTTCTTCCTGCGTATAGCCGTGTAAATCTACATCCGCCACCACGGGATAATGGCCGTTTCGCAAACGCATCAAATCATTTTTACCCTGCCCGTTTTTACTGAACGAAGCCGGCGGTTCTTCCCAGCCGCCGCTACCCACATAAAAATAATCTTCCTGCTCCAAAGTTGCCATTTCTTTAGGTCGCGGCTTGATAGGTGATTTATCACGGGGCTGTTCATAATAGTTACCGGCATTTTTTAACGGCGTAACCTTACCAACCGCCTTGCTGAAATCCACATCTTCTGCCTGCTTTTTAGCCTTCGCTTCCGCTTCCCGTTCCGCAGCTTCCTTTTTCGCCTGTTTGCCCAAAGCCTTCAGCGTTTCTTGAAAGTTTGCCGTCATGGTTTGTCCTTTCCAAAAAATTGATTGCGCACATTATAGCAAACCCGATTACAAGTCCGTCTGAAAGACTCTTATCATTGCTTCTTGTTTAGGGTATAGTATTAACGCATTGCCAGTCTTATAAAAGAGAGAAAATATGTTTAAACGCCCGGAAGAAATCATCGTCTTGATACTTGCCCTATTATGGGTCGCACTCAGCTACTACTTTGCCGCCATCCTGATTTCAGATGCCTACACCATTCTCCTGATTACCGTACTGACTTTTGTTTGGGCGGTCATCTGTTTCCTTTTATGGCAACGCAACTTAAGCCGTCATATTTGGCCGCTGTTCCTCGGCAGCCTGGTTGCCTGCTGGTGGCCATACTTCACTTGGCTTGCAAGCGACGTTCCTGAAGGTACATGGTATTCAGGCTGGACATTCAAATCCATTATCGCCCTGATTCCCGTTGTTGCCGCTTATGTTTTCAAGTGGAAACGGAGCCGAAAAAACAAAATCGGCAATACCCTTGCCTGATACCTCGCGCCGTCTTTTTCAGACGGCGTTTTCTATATCTGACATAACGCTCAGACTGTCAACAATCCCAATAAAATGCTATACTCTTCACACGATTTAACACCCTAAAACAGGCCGTCTGAAAGACTTATCAAGATGATCAGCAAACAAGAATACCAAGCCCAAGCCACACAAGGTTACAACCGCATTCCACTCGTTCAAGAGCTGCTTGCCGACTTGGACACACCGCTCTCAATCTACCTCAAACTTGCCAACAAGCCTTTCACCTACCTGCTCGAATCCGTTGTCGGTGGCGAACGCTTCGGCCGCTATTCCTTTATCGGCCTGCCTTGCAGCCACTATCTCAAAACCAGCGGCAAACATGTCGATGTGTATCAAAACGGCGAAATCGTCGAACAACACGACGGCAATCCCCTGCCCTTTATCGAAGCCTTCCACAACCGCTTCAAAACGCCCGAAATCCCAAGCCTGCCGCGCTTTACCGGCGGCCTGGTCGGCTATTTCGGTTATGAAACCATCTACAATTTCGAACATTTTGCCCACCGCCTGAAACATACAGCCAAAGCCGATCCGCTCGGTACGCCCGACATCCTCCTGATGCTCTCGCAAGAGCTTGCCGTAGTGGATAATCTAAGCGGCAAAATCTACCTGATTGTTTATGCCGATCCCTCTCAAGCCAATAGCTACGAACACGCGCGCGAACGTCTTGAAGACATCCGTACCCAGTTACGCCAAAGTTGCGCCATCCCGCTTTCCCTCGGCAGCAAGCAGACGCAAGCAGTCAGCGAATTTGGAGAAGAACCTTTCAAAGCCTGCGTCAACAAAATCAAAGACTACATCTTTGCAGGCGACTGCATGCAGGTTGTCCCCAGCCAACGCATGAGCATGGAATTTACCGACAATCCGCTTGCCCTCTACCGCGCCCTGCGTACGCTGAACCCATCGCCGTATATGTTCTACTACGATTTCGGCGATTTCCATATTGTCGGCTCTTCGCCCGAAATCCTCGTCCGCCGCGAATGCGACGATGTTATCGTCCGTCCTATCGCCGGTACACGCCTGCGCGGCAAAACACTAGCCGAAGACCTTGCCAACGAACAAGACCTGCTGAGCGATGCCAAAGAGATTGCCGAACACGTCATGTTGATTGACTTAGGACGCAACGACGTCGGCCGTATCAGTAAAACCGGCGAAGTCAAAGTCACCGACAAAATGGTGATTGAAAAATACTCCCATGTGATGCACATCGTCTCCAATGTCGAAGGCCGTCTGAAAGACGGCATGACCAACATGGACATCCTCGCCGCCACCTTCCCGGCAGGCACACTTTCCGGTGCCCCCAAAGTCCGCGCCATGGAAATCATCGAAGAAGTCGAACCGAGCAAACGCGGCATCTACGGCGGCGCAGTCGGCGTATGGAGTTTCAACAACGACATGGATTTGGCCATTGCCATCCGCACCGCCGTGATTAAAAACAATACCCTCTTCGTCCAAAGCGGCGCAGGCGTAGTTGCCGACTCTGACCCAACCTCCGAATGGCAGGAAACCCAAAACAAAGCCCGCGCAGTAATCCGCGCAGCGCAAATGGTGCAAGAAGGATTGGATAAATAATTTTCAGACGGCCTGCACTCTGAAATAAATAAACAACAAGATTATGATACTCAACGAAAAACAATTAAAATCCGTCAGCAAATTCCTCAGCTTTATCTTGCGCCACCATCCCGAGCAAATCGGCATTACTTTGGATAAAGACGGCTGGGTGGATATTGATACCCTACTGACGCAGGTAAATCATCCCGAGCGTGGCTTTACAGGTAATCCGCTGACCTACGAAGTATTGCTGGAAGTGGTCGAAAACAATGATAAAAAACGGTTTACCCTTTCTGAAGACGGCAAACGCATCCGCGCTGCACAAGGTCATTCGACGGCACAAGTTCAGGTTGAACACAAAGTGGCAACGCCTCCTCAGATTTTGTATCACGGTACGGCTGAGCGCTCTGTTCCGTCTATATTGGAACAAGGTCTGCATTCTGCCTCCCGTCATTTTGTCCATCTGTCTGCCGATGCCGAAACAGCCGTCAACGTCGGCTCTCGCCACGGCAAACCGGTTGTATTGACCATCGACACTGTCGCCATGCTTGCAGCAGGACATCAATTTTATTTGGCGGACAACGGCGTATGGTTAACTGAAAACGTTCCGCCGCAATTTATCGGCAAACTTTAAAACATCAGGCCGTCTGAAGCCGTAAAACCATTTTCAGACGGCCTGCAAACACCCTACCCAATTTCTTCATAAAGCGATTATCCATGAACACATCCCCCATCCTCCCTCCTGCTATGCTCGGCATTCTTGGCGGCGGACAATTAGGCAGAATGTTTACTGTTGCTGCCAAAACCATGGGCTACAAAGTAACCGTACTCGATCCCGACCCGAATGCGCCGGCAGCAGAATTTGCCGACCGTCATTTATGCGTGCCGTTTGACGACCAAGCTGCTTTGGAAGAATTGGCAAAATGCGCGGCAGTTACGACTGAGTTTGAAAACGTCAATGCCGACGCGATGCGTTTTCTCGCCAAACACACCAATGTTTCCCCCAGCGGCGACTGTGTTGCCATCGCGCAAAACCGCATTCAGGAAAAGGCATGGATACGCAAAGCAGGCCTGCAAACCGCGCCGTATCAAGCAGTTTGCAAGACCGAAGACATCACTGAAGAAAGCATACAATTTCTGCCCGGTATCCTGAAAACCGCCACTTTGGGCTACGACGGCAAAGGCCAAATCCGCGTAAAAACATTGGATGAACTCAAAGCCGCGTTTGCCGAACACGGCGGCGTGGATTGCGTTTTGGAAAAAATGGTGGACTTGCGCGGCGAGATTTCCGTTATCGTATGCCGTCTGAACAATGACAACGTGCAAACTTTCGACCCTGCCGAAAACATTCACGAAAACGGTATCCTCGCCTACTCCATCGTCCCTGCACGACTGAGTGCCGACATTCAGCTACAAGCGCGACAAATGGCGCAGCGTTTGGCCGATGGGTTGAACTACGTCGGCGTATTGGCAGTAGAAATGTTTGTTGTCGGCGACACACATGAATTGGTCGTCAACGAAATCGCCCCGCGTCCGCACAATTCCGGCCACCATACCATCGACGCCTGCGCGACAGACCAATTCCAGCAACAGGTTCGCCTGATGTGCAACCTGCCTCCGGCTGACACCAAATTGCTGAGCTCTTGCTGTATGGCGAATATTTTGGGTGACGTTTGGAAGAAAGACGGCGACGAACCCGAATGGCTGCCGCTGCAAAGCAACCCGAATGCACATCTGCATCTTTACGGTAAAAAAGCCGCGCGCAAAGGCCGAAAAATGGGCCACTTTACCGTCTTGGCCAATGATGCGGACAACGCGTTCCAAACTGCACAAACCTTACATCAAAGCCTGTAACCTTACCCACTTTTTCAGACGGCCTTTGGTTGCCAAAGGCCGTCTGAAATCAATTTTTCCGACCATCCGCCATGAGCCTTCTGACCATCCTCCGTCCGGCAACCGAAAAAGACTGCCAAGCCATACACAACGCCCATCTGCATGCCGTTCAATACGCCTGCATCCGCAGTTACGATGAAACCATTATGCACGCATGGGAAAGTCTGCTCGACATCAACAGCTATTTGGAAACCATCTCCGATAAAAACAAAGCCTTGTGGGTGGTCGAATACAAAGGGCTGATTCAAGGCTTCTTCCAAGTCGATTTCAAAGAAGCGCAACTGGACGCCTTATACGTCCATCCGCTCTTCCACAATCTCGGCTTGGGCACGGCCCTGCTCAGCCGCTCCGAAGAAATGGCACGAAATGCAGGTCTCAGCTTTCTCAAACTGTATGCCTCGCTCAATTCCGTGCCTTTCTATCGCCTCAACCGTTATGAATCGCTCGGCACTGCCGTGTTGCAACTGAACAAAACCGTCCGCGTCGAATGCGAATTGATGCGCAAATACCTGTAAATTCCCCTTCCGCCGTTGCTTTTTGAAAGAAACCGATGTCCCGAATTGCCGCCCTGCCCGACCATCTTGTCAACCAAATCGCCGCCGGCGAAGTGGTCGAACGTCCTGCCAACGCCTTGAAAGAAATCGTTGAAAACAGCATCGATGCAGGAGCGACAACGATTGATGTCGAGCTGGCCGGCGGCGGTATCCGCCTAATTCGCGTCAGCGACAACGGCAGCGGTATCCATCCGGACGACATCGAGCTTGCGCTCCACCGCCACGCCACCAGCAAAATCAAAACCTTAAACGATTTGGAACACGTTGCCAGCATGGGCTTTCGCGGCGAAGGCTTGGCCAGTATCGCCTCCGTCAGCCGCCTGACCCTGACCAGCCGTCAAGAAGACAGTTCGCACGCGACCCAAGTCAAAGCCGAAGACGGCAAACTCAGCAGTCCTACGGCAGCCGCCCACCCCGTCGGCACCACCATCGAAGCTGCCGAACTCTTCTTCAATACCCCCGCGCGGCGCAAGTTCCTCAAATCTGAAAACACCGAATACGCCCACTGCGCCACCATGCTCGAACGCCTCGCTCTGGCGCATCCGCACATTGCCTTCTCACTCAAACGCGACAGCAAACAAGTATTCAAACTTCCTGCACAAAGCCTGCATGAACGGATTGCCGCCATTGTCGGCGATGATTTTCAGACGGCCTCATTGGAAATTGACAGCGGCAATGGCGCGCTGCGGCTTTATGGCGCGATTGCCAAGCCGACCTTTGCCAAAGGCAAAACCGACAAACAATACTGCTTCGTCAACCATCGTTTTGTCCGCGACAAAGTCATGCTCCATGCCGTCAAGCAGGCATACCGCGACGTATTGCACAACGCGCTGACGCCTGCTTTCGTCCTCTTCCTCGACCTGCCGCCCGAAGCCGTGGATGTCAACGTCCACCCGACCAAAACAGAGATCCGCTTCCACGACAGCCAGCAGGTGCACCAACTCGTGTTCCACACGCTCAACAAAGCCCTTGCCGATACACGCGCCGACCTGACCGAAAGCGTCAGCAATGCAGGCGAAGTGTTGCATGACATTACCGGCGTTACTCCTGCACCAATGCCGTCTGAAAACAACAGCGAAAATCTGTTTGATAGCGCATCCAACTACCCAACAGGCAACAAACCCGATACACGCAATGCCTTTGGTCCATCAGGCAAAACCGCGCCCATGCCCTACCAAGCCTCGCGTGCGCCGCAACAACGCAGCCTGTCTCTGCGCGAAAGCCGCGCGGCCATGAATACTTACGCCGAGCTCTACAAAAAAACCGACGACATCGACCTTGAGTTGAGCCAATTCGAGCAGGCATGTTTCGGTAATATGCCGTCTGAAACGCCTACTCCCCAAACAGATACGCCGCTTTCAGACGGCCTTCCCTCCCAATCCGAACTGCCGCCACTAGGCTTCGCCATCGCCCAACTCTTAGGCATCTACATCCTTGCCCAAGCCGAAGACAGCCTGTTGCTCATCGATATGCACGCTGCCGCCGAACGCGTCAACTACGAGAAAATGAAACTCCAACGTCAGGAAAACGGCAACCTGCAAAGCCAACGCTTGCTCATCCCCGTTACCTTCGCCGCGTCCCACGAAGAATGCGCCTCCCTTGCCGATCACGCCGAAACGCTGGCAGGCTTTGGCCTGGAATTGTCCGACATGGGCGGCAATACCCTTGCCGTCCGCGCAGTTCCCGCCATGCTCGGCAAAGCCGACGTCGTTTCACTGGCCAAAGATGTATTGGGCGAACTCGCCCAAGTCGGCAGCAGCCAAACCATCGAGGAACACGAAAACCACATCCTCGCCACCATGTCCTGCCACGGCTCAGTCCGCGCCGGCCGCCAACTGACTTTGCCCGAAATGAACGCACTCCTGCGCGATATGGAAAACACACCGCGTAGCAACCAGTGCAATCACGGCCGTCCGACATGGGTCAAACTGACTTTAAAAGAATTGGATGCGTTGTTTTTACGCGGACAGTAATACAGTAATAAAGAGCAGTCAAAAGCTTTAAAGCTCCCTGAAAACATCAATATGTGTTTTTAGATAGCTTATTTGCAAAATCTCGTCTATGAATAAAACCCTATTTTTCATACTGATCACCTTATTGATACAACCTGTTTATGCAGAAAAAATAAGATATGACAAACCTGAATATTGGCAATTAATCCATTCTTATCCCGATAAAAGTAAATCGATCTACGGTAATACTCTTATCCGATCGCTTTCACCCCAAAGTTTATTGATGGAGATACGTCATAAGAAAGCTAAGCCACTGCCTAAAAATAACTCAATAAATAGTCAAAAGAATATGATAGGAAAGGACTATATTAAAGCTCGTTTTAAACTCCAAATTGACTGTGAAAATCAAAAAATGGCATATGAAGACTTTGCATTTTTTGACAGTAAGGATCAATTGAGTGCATATGGAGTCCTATCTTCCGAAGAACTGCAATGGTTTGAAATAAAAAACAATTTAATTGCTGAAAAACTCTATCGCTTTACTTGTGAGTTTTGAATAAATGCAATAAAAAATACAAAAGGCCGTCTGAAAAAATGTTCAGACGGCCTTTTAACTTATTTGCCTTTAACGAATATCCATAGGCGCAAACGATTTCACGGTTTCATCGATTGCTTTAACACGGGTCAGGAAATCTTCCAATTGCGCAAGCGGCAATGCGCTTGGGCCATCACATTTGGCTTGGTCGGGATTGGCATGGGATTCAAGGAACAAACCGGCCAATCGGGTTGCCATGCCGGCAAGCGCCAAGTCCAATACTTGGGTGCGCCGGCCGCCTGATGCTGCGGCACCGGATTCGCGCGTTTGCAGGGAATGGGTTACGTCAAAAATAACGGGCAGGTTGTGACACGTTTTTTTTATCACGCCAAAGCCGAGCATATCGACCACCAAGTTGTCGTAGCCGAAGTTTGCGCCGCGTTCGCACAAAATGATTTGCTCGTTGCCTGCTTCTTGGAATTTCTCGACGATGTTTTTCATTTGAGACGGGCTGAGGAATTGCGGCTTTTTGATGTTGATGACATTGCCGGTTTTCGCCATTGCCACCACCAAATCGGTTTGACGTGCCAAGAAGGCTGGCAGCTGAATGACATCGCAGACTTCGGCAACCGGCTGGCATTGGTAAGGCTCGTGAACGTCGGTAATCACGGGAACGTTAAACTCGCGCTTCACCGCTTGAAAAATCTTCATGCCTTCGTCCAAACCCACACCGCGGAAAGAGTGGATGGAAGAGCGGTTTGCCTTGTCGAAAGAGGCTTTGAACACGTAAGGGATACCGAGTTTATCGGTTACTTTAACGTATTGCTCACAGGCTTTCAGCGTAGAGTCGAGGTCTTCAAGGACATTGATGCCGCCGAAAAGGGTAAAGGGCGCATCGTTGCTGACGGTGATGTTGTTGATTTGGATATTCACGGCAAAGCCTTTCAGATAAGTTGAATTTGGGAAACAGGCCGTCTGAAACGTTTCAGACGGCCTTTGTTTGAATATTACAACACGGTGTGCGGCGGCTCATAAGAAATCACGTCGCGGATTTTATTGTTCTCATCGACGAGGACGACTTTCGGCTCATGCGCTGCAATTTCGGGTTCGGACAACATGACGTAAGACATGATAATTACGATGTCGCCTTTTTGAACCAAACGCGCGGCCGCGCCATTCAAGCAAACGACGCCGCTACCGCGTTCGCCGGGAATGGTGTAGGTTTCAAGACGTTCGCCGTTGTTATTGTTGACGATGGCGACTTTTTCGTTCACGCAAATACCTGCCGCATCCAGCAGGTCTTGGTCAACGGTAATGCTGCCGACGTAGTTGAGGTCGGCTTCGGTAACGGTGGCACGGTGGATTTTGCCGCCGAGCATGGTACGGAACATGGGTTTCCTTTTTGATTGTGGGTTGATTTGCGGTTTTAACTTCAGAGAAGTTAAAACCGCTGTTTGTGTGATTGAGGATTAGTTATTGGGAAAGTCTGATTCGTCGAACTCAGGTTCCGGGTCGCTTTGAAGAACTTTTCCGTTTAATTTCAACTCGCTGTTTTGCAGAGTCAGATGGGTTTTGACATTATCGTCTTCTAAGGTCAAATATTTTTCTCTTGCCATACTTTTGATGGTGCTGTCTACCATCAGGCGCAAGGTCTCGTTGATATCGTCGATGCTGGCACGACCTGCGGCTTCATCTTCGGCATTGACGCTAAACAGGCTGCTTACTTGGTTAACGGCGAGCTGCACCAACAATTTTTGCGGTACGCTCATGTTGAAGTCAGCTTCGGTTTTCTTCAGCATATCGCCCAAATTGTTGAGGTCTTTAGCTGCCAAACCTTTAAACGCGAGTTTGCCGCTGACATCGACATCACCATGAGGCATGGTGAATTTGAAGGTTTTGACGTTCAAAACCGGATTGTTGGTGAACAGGCCTGAAGCCTCGTTTTTGGCCGTCTGAATCAAGGAAGCCTGAATTTCTTCTTCGCTCATTTTCTTCACGGACACTTCGGCAATTTTGTTTTTCAATGCCAAAAGTGATGCCGCATCCAAATGCTCGGCAGCGACATTGATGTCCAGAGGGCCGTATTTGTCTTCGCCATAAGTCAGGCTTTCAAATTGGAAGCGGCCTTCACTGTTGATGAATTTATCGACTTCGCCGGTCTGCGTATCGAAACGCAGTTTGCTGACTTCGATTTTAGACGGAGCAATCGTGCCGGTCGGATTGATGAATGCACCGATTTGCAGGTTGGTCACAAGGTTGACCAACTCATTCAACTTAACGTTGTAATCGATGTTTTCTTTCCATTGCAGCAGGAATTTATCCAGCGTAATGCTGCTCTTGCCCAAAGCAAGCTTGGTCAGGCCGTCTTCCGTTTCGGATTGGAAGCGCAGGTTTTCCAAAGATACATCGCCTTTGTCGGCCAATTTGACTTGTAAAGACGGCGCGAGGTAATCGTGGCGATAGCTTTTGAAGCCTTGGCTGTAATCGGTATTGCCGCCAAAGCCTTTCCAGTTGAGCTTGATACCGGAGAGCTCTTCATAGTCGAAGGCGGGGATATTGAGGCTGAGTTTGCCGTCGCCGGAAAGATAAACCGTATTGGTCATGGTCAACGGCGTTTGCTGGCCGAAGAAGCGATCCAAAACTTTTTTGGTTTCCGGATGGTATTGGAACTCGGTTTCCACGTGCGCACGCGTACCGAAGCCGCCGGCAAACGGGCCGTGGGTCACGTGGTTGATGACCGTAATCGGCTCTTGCAGGACGGTTTTCAAATTGTCCGGCAGATATTTTTGCGTATTTTGAAGCAGGGTCGGCTTGAGGCGGATGACGGTCGTCTCGGTTGAACTGAACCAGCCGCGATCGTATTGGTGGGACTCAACGGTCAGGAAACCGGATTCCTGCAACAGCTTTTGCTGCTCGGTCAGGCTTTCTTCCGCTTTGACACCAAGATAATAAGGCGTGCCGAGCGCAGCGGCGACAACAACGGCGGCAGTCGGGATAAGATACTTTTTCATCACTTCAATTTTTCATCACTTCAAACAGATTAGGTTCAAAGCGTAAAGCATAGCATTTTTTAGCTGTTTTGTCTTATCCGCCGTTTCAGACGGCCTTTAGGTAAAGATTGTGATATTATGCAAACATAAACGATTTTTACACTTTTGGCAGGCCTTACCCTGTCTGCCAAGATGTCATTAAAGGTTTGCAAATGCTTTTATTTATCGACAATTACGACAGCTTCACCTACAACATCGTCCAATACTTTGCCGAATTGGGGCAGGAAGTTTTGGTTCGCTGCAACGATGAAATCACCATCGAAGAAATCGAAGCCGTGAAACCTCAATATCTGGTCATCGGCCCCGGCCCTTGTTCCCCGAAAGAAGCAGGCATTTCTGTTGCGGCCATGCAGCACTTTGCCGGCAGGCTGCCCGTCATGGGCGTGTGCCTCGGCCATCAAACCATGGGCGAAGCGTTCGGCGGCAATGTCGTGCGCGCGCAAACAATGATGCACGGCAAAGTCTCCCCTGTTTTCCATCACGGCACAGGCATGTTTAAAGACCTGCCCAATCCGGTCAACTGCACGCGCTACCACAGCCTCGCCATCGACCGCGCCACCCTGCCCGACTGCCTCGAAATTACCGCATGGACGGAAGATGGTGAAATCATGGGCGTACGCCACAAGGAATATGCCGTCGAAGGCGTACAGTTCCACCCCGAAGCCCTGCTGACCGAACACGGCCACGATATGCTGAAAAACTTCTTGGAAGAATTCAAAGACTACCGCCCGCAAAAATCTTAATGAAAGGCCGTCTGAAAGGTGTTTGACAATGTTCAAACCGCATTTTCAGACGGCCTGAATCACATCGGACACGAACAAAGGAAAAATCATGATTACCCCTCAACAAGCGATTGAACGCCTTATCAGCAACAACGAACTTTTCTACGATGAAATGACCGACCTCATGCGCCAAATCATGAGCGGCCAAGTTCCGCCCGAGCAAATCGCCGCCATTCTGACCGGACTGCGGATTAAAGTTGAAACCGTTTCCGAGATTACCGCTGCAGCCAGCGTGATGCGCGAATTTGCCACCAAAGTGCCGCTAGAAAACGCCGATGACTTGGTCGATATTGTCGGCACAGGCGGCGACGGTGCCAAAACCTTCAATATTTCCACAACTTCCATGTTTGTCGCGGCTGCGGCAGGCGCGAAAGTCGCCAAACACGGCGGCCGCTCCGTTTCTTCATCCAGCGGCGCTGCCGATGTCATGGAACAAATGGGCGCCAACCTCAACCTCAACCCCGAACAGGTTGCCCAAAGCATTCAGCAAACCGGCATCGGCTTTATGTTCGCGCCCAACCATCACAGCGCCATGCGCTATGTTGCCCCTGTCCGCCGTTCGCTCGGCTTCCGCAGCATCTTCAATATCTTAGGCCCGCTGACCAATCCTGCCGGCGCGGCAAACCAACTGTTGGGCGTGTTCCACATCGACTTGTGCGGCATTCTTTCCCGCGTATTGCAACAGCTTGGTTCCAAGCATGTTTTGGTTGTGTGCGGCGAAGGCGGTTTGGATGAAATCACGCTGACCGGCAAAACCCGCGTTGCCGAACTGAAAGACGGCAAAATCACCGAATACGATATCAGCCCGGCCGATTTCGGCATGGAAATCCGCCGCAATTTGGACGAAATCAAAGTCGAAAACGCGCAAGAATCCCTGCAAAAAATGAACGAAGTGCTGGATGGCAAAGCCGGTTCCGCACGCGACATCGTCGTCCTCAATGCAGCCGCCGCGCTCTACGCAGGAAATGTGGTCGCATCGCTGGCGGACGGTGTCAAAGCCGCGCAAGAAGCCATCGACTCCGGCAAAGCCAAAGCCAAAAAAGACGAGTTTATCGAATTTGGCAAACAGTTTGCCTAAACTTTAAAACCATAAACAAAGGCCGTCTGAAAAATCTTTCAGACGGCCTTTTATTCTTTAAATATTAAAATTTGCTTTTAATATCATTAATCAAGCCTTCAGCTTTTTCTTTGGCTTCTTCAGCCAAGTGTGCTACTTTCTCTTTGGCTTCACCGGCTAAATGAGCTGCTTTTTCTTTAGCTTCACCTGCAAAGTTTTCTGCTTTTTCTTTAGCATCCGCAGCAACTTCTTTTGTCTTACCGACGCCTTGTTGAACTACGCCTTCAGCTTTGAGTTTGGAATCGTCAAGAACTTCGCCGGCTTTCTCTTTTACTTCACCGCTGATTTGATCTAATTTGCCAGTCATCATTTATTCCTTCTTAGTTTCATGTTGATAAGAGTAATCACTATACCCCAATAGATATTGGGTTGCAACTTAAAGTCTGTCTCAATATTAAAAACATAATAAAAATGGATTACGTCAAGTTAGCACAACTGTTTCAATATCGCTTCGGCTACTGCCTCGCCTATCATCTTGCTGCCGAACTCATTGAAATGAAGTCCATCGCACAGCATCACATCGGTCAAATCCTGCTCAAACATCAGACTGTATAAATCATTGACGGTAAAACCATATTGCCTTGCCAAATCCTCCGCCACACGGTTATAGGCCTTCAAGTCGGCCAGATAGCGGCGCGAGGGTTTGACGATATTGTGTACGCTTTCCAAAAACGGCGTACTGCTCGCCCAAATAATTTTTGCCCCTGTCTGTTTCAGATAATCGAAAATTTGGGTCAGGTTGTTGCTGTAGGTTTCTATATCGGCCACCGGCCCATTACAGCCTTGATTGTGGCGGATGTCGTGCAAACCGCAGTTGATGTGGATAATGTCTCCCACAGTCGCGCCCTCTGTCCATTGCACGATATGCTCTAACACATCATGCGACGAACGGCAGTTTTCCGATGGAGAAACAATATCCACCTCAGGCAAAGCGGCGCGCGTGTAAGGCTCCGATGCAAGCCGCACGGAGTCGCCGATTAAGTAAACGGTCATTTTTGTTCTCCTCCCTTTATTTGAACCAACAGTAAGGCCGTCTGAAATATCACTTATATTATTATAAGAGTGCTATTTCAGACGGCCTTAACTTCAGTCAAGTTCTATCGTTAAATCATCAATTAACGCTGACTGTTTTTATAAAAATCAATTAATTGCTTGGCCTGCAACATGGGCAGCCCAAAACGGTCGCTTACGACTTTCAAATCCTTCCATTCCTGACCGGTTAGATTCTGCCCAACCCACTTGAGGTTTTCCGGATTGCTTTTGATTTTCTCAAAATACGCCTGCTTGCGTTTCCAGTTGCGCGACCACACCAGCAACATGGTAAAAATACATAAAACAATCAATACAATATTGGTAAACAACATCATGTCCATACGACATACTCCCGCTTGGGTCTCAAAATCAGAAAATATGGATTAAAGGCCGTCTGAAAAAAAACAATGTTTCAGACGGCCTCAGCGTGACGCTCAACGTTGCATTTCCAGCATTAATGCCTGGCAAGCGGATTCGTTTTCCAAAGCACAAGATTCGCTCAGTTGGTTTAAACGGCTGTCGCGGTCTGGTGTATTGCCTTGCGCCATCTCTGCTTTAGTTTCTTCAAAATTGGTACAGGCATTTTCATAACCGCCTTTACAGGCTCGCTCGTAGAGCTTGACCGCTGCGGCATAATCCATGCCCAAACCACTGGACGGATTGAGATACAGATTACCCAAAACATTGCAGCCGCGCATATTGCCGCCATCGCAGGCTTTTTTCAGAAACGGATACGCATGAGCAGGCGCTTCAAGATAATCGCGCATCCAAATGGCCGCAGTGACGCAACTCTCCAGATTGTTCCGATTGCATTCCCGTATCAGCTTATCGTGCTGCTTCTCGCTGTAATCCTCAGCCTGCACGCTAAATGCAGTGGCAACCAATGCTAAACCAAACAATAAACGAAGTGTTTTCATCTGATTATTTCTCCAAAAATACTTGATGACAGGCCGTCTGAAAAAACAGTCTTCAGACGGCCTTTATATTATCACTCAATATTCACCCGTTTCAGGCGCAAGGCATTACCCAATACCGAAACCGAGCTTGCCGCCATTGCCGCGCCTGCGATGACGGGGTTTAAAAAGCCGAGCGCGGCGAGCGGAATGCCCAAAATATTGTAGAAGAAGGCGAAAAACAGGTTTTGCTTAATGTTTTTCAAAGTTGCCTGCGACACCAGCAGGGCATCGGCGAGCTGATTAACCGAATGCTGCATCAGCGTAGCGGATGCGGTGTGTTCGGCAACGTCCGCACCGCCTTTCATGGCGAAGCTGACGTTGGCGGCGGCGAGTGCGGGAGCGTCGTTGATGCCGTCGCCGACCATCGCCACGGTTTTGCCGGCAGCTTTGAGTTTCTGCACTTCGGCAGCTTTATCGCGCGGACTCATGTTGCCAAAGGCGTGTGCGATACCCAGTTGTTTGGCGACGTATTCGACCGTGCCTTGGTTGTCGCCGCTCATAATATAGACATCGATATTGTGTTTTTTCAGACGGCCTATGGCTTCGGCGGTATCGGCTTTCAACGCGTCGGCAAGTGCGAATGCGCCGATAGGTTTGTTATCGACTGAGACTGCAACAATGCTTGCAATATCCCAAACGCCGTCTGAAAACTTCGGCAAGGTCAGTTCGGCAAATTCGGCTTTGCCTGCTTTCACCAAACCCACGCCGTCCACTTCGGCGGTAATGCCTGCGCCGACAACGGTTTGCGCGTTTTGTGCGGCAGGAATCTCCAAGCCGCGCGCTTGGGCGGCGGAAACGATGGCGCGGGCAAGCGGATGAGCGGCGTTTTGTTCGACGGCGGCGGCGATGCGGTACAAAGCGTCTTCGTCAAAGCCACTGTCGGGAACGCAATAAACGGCGGCAACCTGCGGCCTGCCTTCGGTCAGCGTGCCGGTTTTGTCCAGCACGACGGCATCGACGTGGGCGGCTTCTTCCATTGCCGCCGCGTCTTTAAACCAAATGCCGTGTTTCACTGCTTTGCCCATGCCGACCATAATCGCGGCGGGCGTTGCCAGACCGAGCGCGCACGGGCAGGCAATCACCAAAACGGCGACGGCGTGCATCAGCGCCACCGTCCAATCGCCTTTCACCAGCCAAGTAACGATAAAAGTCAAAAGCGCAATGCCCACGACGGCAGGCACGAATACCGCCGCCGCTTTATCGGCTACGCGCGCAATCGGTGCTTTACTGCCTTGTGCTTCAGAGAGCGCATTCATCATGTCGCCGAGCAGGGTTTGGCTGCCGAGCTGCGTAGCGCGGTATACCACGCTGCCTTCGGTCATCAGCGCACCTGCCAACACTTTGCCGCCCACCTTTTTCTCTTCGGGGTTGGATTCGCCGGTAAGATGGCTCTCGTCCGCCCAACCGCTGCCGCTCTCGATGATGCCGTCGGCGGCAATGCGTTCGCCGTGGTTGGCGCGGATAAGGTCGCCGATTTGCACTTGGTCGATGGGCAGTTGTTTCCATTCGCCATCGCGTTGCACGTTGACTTGGGTCGGCGTGAGTTTGAGCAGCAAGCCCAAGCTGTTCAGGCTGGATTTTTTGGTGCGGTGTTCCAAAAATTTGCCCAGCGACACAAAACCAATCACCATCACGCCTACTTCAAAATACACGTGTGCCATGCCGTGCGCCGCGTGCGGGCTGAAAAACAGCATATAGACGGAATACAGGTAAATCGACACCGTACCGATGGTAACCAACACGTCCATATTCGCCAGTCCGCCCTTAATGCTCGCCCACGCGCTTTTGTAAAACGGGATGGCCAGCCAAAGTTGCACTATGCTTGCCAGTACAAATTGCCATACAGGCGGAATCATCCAATCGTGCCGCCCGATCATCATGCCTACCATGCCGATTAAAAACGGAATATTAATGGCCAGCAAAAGCCACAGCCTCCAGCCGATATGGTGTTCTGCTTCAGGTTGCGGCAATGTATCTTCCGTTTTTTCCTTTGCGCCGTAACCGGTTTTCTCAATGATTTTGGCGATGTCGGCAGCGGAAGTTTTGCTGTCGTCAAACGTAACCTGCGCCTCCTCGCTGGCAAAGTTTACCCCTGCCGATTCGACAAAATCTTTTTTGTTCAACACTTTTTCAATACGAGAAGCGCAGGCCTGACAGGTCATGCCTTCGATTTGGAAACGGACTTTTTGTTGCATGGTTTCTTCCTTCTGAATGTGATTGGGCTACCTGAAAAAAGCGGAGCAGGGTTTTCAGGTAGCCTTTGGGGTGTTGCAGTCGATTTGTTGCGATTCGATTTACAAAGCCGCATCAAAGCCGCCGTCTTCCACCGCTTCTATCAGCGCGGCGGGGTTGGTTTGGGCGGGGTCGAATTCCACGACGGCATTCTTGTTTTCCAGGCTCACTTCGGCCTTGTCCACGCCGTTTACGCCTTCGAGGATGCTGGTAACGCTTTTCACGCAGCCGCCGCAAGTCATGCCTTCGATGTTTAATGTGATGGTTTGCATAGGGTTTCCTTTCTGTTGGAATGAGGCTGAGGTTTTAAAGCCCGTTGCAGCCAAAGCTTTCAGGTAACCTGAAATGATGGGTCTGCTCTTGCTTTCCCGCTAAGTGCCGCCACTATAAAGCTTTACCCGAAGTAAAGGTCAAGCATCATGATGAACATCAGCCAGGCTGCGGCCGAGAGCGGCCTTTCCGCCAAACAAATCCGCGACTACGAAAAGCACGGCCTAATCGCTCCGGCCGCGCGCAGCGAAGCGGGCTACCGCCGCTACGGACAGGCCGACCTTGTCCGGCTGCGCTTTATCCGCCATGCGCGGGAAGTGGGCTTTTCGCTGCCGCAGATCGGGCAGCTTTTGAGCCTGCAACACAACCCGCAGCGTACCAGCCGCGAAGTGAAAACGCTCACCGCGCGGCACATCGCCGAGCTGGAAGCCAAAATCGAACGCTTGCAGGGCATGGTGGCCGAGCTGCAACGTTGGCACGATGCCTGCGCGGGAGACGACTGCCCGGATTGTGCGATTTTGGCCGGGCTGGAGGAGCGTTAGGCGGCTTGGGCAGAATAGAAACAGGCTACCTGAAAAGTTTCAGGTAGCCTTAGTCGGCCGCTAACGGTTTGGTACAGGCCTCGTCGTAATACGGCAGCCACTTGCCGCCGCTTTGCTTCAGATATGCGCGAAAACTTTTGTTTACCCGTGTGGCGGTGTAATCCAAATAATGGCAAAAAGTAAGTTATCAAGAGACAGAGGCCGTCTGAAGCGTTTCAGACGGCCTTTTCAAAATACGCTTATCGGTTACAAAGCCACATCGTAGCCGCCATCTTCTACGGCATCAATCAGCGCATCGGTATCTGTCTTGCTTTCATCAAAAGTAATCACTGCATTTTTGTTTTCCAAGCTGACTTCTGCTTTTTCCACGCCTTCTACGCCTTCCAAAAGACGGGTTACGCTTTTCACGCAGCCGCCACAGGTCATGCCATCGATGTTGAGGGTAACAGTTTGCATTTGTATTTCCTTTCATTCACACAAATCAAATATGGTTGCCAAATACTTTACTCCTTACACAAACAGCTTGCAAATTCTTCATTAAGGCCGTCTGAAAAATGCAGATAGGTGTACAATAACGCCTTTTGCTTCATCAAACGGACATAATAATGACTTCAACATTCAAACAATGGGTTAGCGTATGCGCTCTGGCGGTGGGGGCGTTTATTTTCAATACCACCGAATACATTCCGATTGCGCTTTTGAGCGATATTGGCCAAAGCTTCAAAATGCAGGCAACGGAAGTAGGCATGATGATCACGGTGTATGCGTGGATTGTGGCGTTGCTGTCTCTGCCGCTAATGCTGATGACGAAAAACATCGAACGGCGCAAATTATTGCTGGCGTTGTTTGCATTATTCGTCGTATTCCACGCGCTGTCGTTCTTTTCTTGGAACTTCAACATCCTCTTGATCAGCCGTATTGGTATTGCGCTGACACACGCTGTCTTTTGGTCGATTACGGCTTCTTTGGCGGTACGGCTTGCACCCACCGGCAAAACCAATCAGGCTTTGGGCCTGCTCAGTACGGGTACGGTTTTGGCGATGGTGTTGGGTATTCCGCTGGGGCGCGTGGTCGGGCAATACTTCGGCTGGCAGCTCAGCTTCCTGCTGATCGGCGTCTGTGCTGCCGGCGTAATGCTGGTGTTGGCTAAAAACCTGCCTGCTTTACCTAGCCAAAATACCGGCTCTTTAAGCAGCCTGCCGAGTCTGTTCAAACGCCGCAACCTGATGTTGCTTTATGCCATGACGGTGTTGATTATTACGGCACACTTCACGGCATACAGCTATATCGAGCCTTTTGTGTTGCAAGTTGGCGGATTTAAGGCAGAACAAGTTACCATCGTTTTGAGCCTGTACGGTTTGGCAGGCTTTGCCGCTTCTTACTTGTTTGGTAAATGGTTTGCCAAATCGCAACGCCTGTTTATGCTCGGCGCAGTGGCGGTCATCCTACTCTCCGCCCTTCTGCTTCTGCCGTTTGCCTCTTTCCCTTATGCGGTGTATGCGCTGGTGTTTATTTGGGGCGTGGCCATCGTCATCGTCAGCTTGGGCATGGTGTCGAAAGTCTTGGCATTTGCCTCGGATGCAACAGATGTGGCCAACTCGATTTATTCAGGTTTGTACAATGTCGGTATCGGCGGCGGTGCGCTTTTGGGGCATTATGTAACCGTCTGGTTCGGCCTTTCCAATATCGGCATTGCAGGCGCGCTCTTAGCTGCGACAGGTTTTGCCGTTTGCGGTTTGTTGTTTAAGGAACAAGACAATCTGACGCAAAACGTTTAAATCCATATAAATCAGGATGGTATTACTGACCCGGCCGTAATTTTGGCAGTTTTACCGATTTGTCCTGATGCTTATTAACCCACGATGGGTCTTCATTCCGCCGGATAAGCAGTTTTCTTGCTGCTTATCCGGTTTTCATTTCATTTTTAAAAAATAATTTACAATTTGTTTACACTACATCAAATTACAAATATACTGTCGCCTATTAGGCCGTCTGAACGTTCGGCTGAAAAGAAAAACCAATCATGTTTCAGAGGAATACATCATGGACTTAAACGCCAAGGATAAGACTCAGCATCCTGAGAACGTCGAGCTTCTCAGTGCGCAGAAGCCGATTACCGATTTTAAAGGACTGCTGACGACCATTATCTCTGCTGTTGTCTGCTTCGGCATTTATTACATCCTTCCCTACAGCCCCGATGCCAACAAAAGTATCGCGCTGTTGATTTTTGTTGCGGCACTTTGGTTTACCGAAGCCGTACACATTACCGTTACCGCACTGATGATCCCTATCCTTGCCGTTGTACTCGGTTTCCCGGATATGGACATCAAAAAAGCGATGGCCGGTTTCTCCGACCCGACGATTTACATCTTCTTCGGCGGCTTCGCGCTTGCAACCGCCCTGCACATGCAGCGTCTCGACCGTAAAATCGCCGTCAGCCTGTTGCGCCTGTCCCGCGGCAATATGAAAGTTGCCGTGTTGATGCTGTTTGCCGTTACCGCCTTCCTGTCTATGTGGATCAGTAACACTGCGACTGCCGCGATGATGCTGCCTTTGGCAATGGGTATGATGAGCCACCTCGACCAAGAAAAAGAACGCAAAACCTACGTTTTCGTCCTGCTCGGTATCGCCTACTGCGCCAGTATCGGCGGCTTGGGTACCGTGGTCGGTTCTCCGCCGAACATGATTGCCGCCAAAGCGCTGAACTTGGACTTCGTCGGCTGGATGAAGCTCGGCCTGCCGATGATGCTATTGATTCTGCCGCTGATGCTGTTCTCCATGTACGTCATCCTCAAACCTAATTTGAACGAACGCGTAGAAGTTAAAGAGGAGTCTATCCCTTGGACACTGCACCGCGTGATCGCATTGTTGATTTTCTTGGCAGCCGCCATCGCTTGGGTATTCAGTTCCAAAATCAAAGCCGCATTCGGTATTTCCAACCCCGACACCGTTATCGCCCTGATTGCCGCCGTTGCCGTCGTTGTATTCGGCGTGGCGCAATGGAAAGAAGTTGCCCGCAATACCGACTGGGGTGTATTGATGCTCTTCGGCGGCGGTATCAGCTTGAGCGCATTGCTGCAATCTTCCGGCGCATCTGAAGCACTGGGTCAGCAAGTTGCTTCC
This sequence comes from Neisseria sp. HMSC058F07, assembly GCF_001810035.1. Lineage (NCBI taxonomy): Bacteria > Pseudomonadati > Pseudomonadota > Betaproteobacteria > Neisseriales > Neisseriaceae > Neisseria > Neisseria sp. HMSC058F07. The sequence continues at coordinate 211,961 of NZ_KV799671.1, forward strand.
ACGTTCTCCCATTCTCCTGCATTACTGGTGATTTTCGTGGTTGCCGCCTTCATCATCTTCCTGACCGAGTTCACCAGTAACACGGCTTCTGCCGCCCTGCTTGTGCCTATTTTCGCCAGCATCGCCTCGCAAATGGGTCTGCCCGAACAAGTCTTGGTATTCGTGATCGGTGTTGGCGCATCTTGTGCCTTCATGTTGCCGGTTGCCACACCGCCTAACGCGATTGTGTTCGGTACAGGCTTAATCAAACAACGCGAGATGATGAATGTCGGCTTATTGCTGAACATCCTCTGCGTAGTATTGGTTGCTCTGTGGGCTTATGCTGTACTGATGTAAACCATCGACCTAAACAACAAGGCCGTCTGAAAGAATATTTTTCAGACGGCCTTGAAGTTTGTCGTTCAGACACAATTTAATGAATGATTCAAAACCGGATTCTAACGAAAGGAAACCCATGATTATCCTGCACACCAACAAAGGCGACATCAAAATCGAACTGGATTTCGACAAAGCCCCCGTTACTGCTAAAAACTTCGAGCAATACGTTAAAGACGGCTTCTACGACGGCGTAATCTTCCACCGCGTCATCAAAGGCTTCATGATTCAAGGCGGCGGCATGGATGAAAACATGAACGAAAAAGAAACCCGCGATCCGATTCAAAACGAAGCGTCCAACGGTTTGCCTAACGAGAAATACACCATCGCCATGGCGCGTACTTCCGATCCTCATTCTGCCAGCGCGCAATTCTTCATCAACACTGCCGACAATGCCTTCCTGAACTTCCGTTCTAAAGAGCTGTACGGCAAAACCGTTGTCCAAGACTGGGGCTATGCCGTATTTGGTAAAGTCGTTGACGGTTTTGACGTTGTCGATGCCATCGAAGGCGTTTCTACCAAACGTCACGGCTACCACGACGACGTACCGAGCGAACCTGTCATCATCACTAAAGCCGAAGTGGTTTAATTGATTTGATTTCCCATAAAAACAGCCTGTCCGAATTAAAACCGGACAGGCTGTTTTCAATAATGACGCATACCGTCACACATCATAAGTACCGACCACGCATGCCGAATCCAACACATGACCCTGCATGGCAAAATGCAGCTCATTAAAGCGGAAACCGCGCGGTAAATCCAAAACGGTATCCAGCGCGTACACAATCAGCTCATAACGATGTCGGTTGTTCGGTGGCGCCATACCGCCGTAAAAAGAAGCCTCTTCGATTTCAAATTTACCCAACGCGCTCGCCCAAGTGTTCGCGCCCTGCGTGAAATCTGTTGCAGAAATACTCTCATTTTCTGCCACGGAAGTGCGTTTCAAATCCGAAATCAACCAATGTGTCCATACGAAGCCAGATGCCGAAATGGCATCTTTGTCTTCCAACACCACGGCAAACGATTTTGTTCCTTCAGGCGCATCTTCGATTTCAAAAGGAATCGAATAAGAAGGCATACCGCTCGGGCTGAACTGGCTGCCGCGCTTGCCGTATTTATCTTCAAATTCGCCGTTGACAATAGCTTTACTGCTGACTTTCATCTTATATCTCCCAATAGTAGGTTGGCTCATTCTAACAAACACCAAGGCCGTCTGAAAGATACTGCCGTTTTCACTTTCCCGATGCCGCATTTTCAGACAGCCTCCAGCAATATTCGCAATTCGATCAAACACATTTGACATTCCATAGTATAATCCGCCGCATGAAAACTACACAGGATACACATTATGGATTGGAAAGGTCGTGAACAAAGCCAAAACGTCGAAGATCGCCGCGGAAGCCGTGGCGGCGGCGGTGGCGGCAGAACGCCGAGCATACTCGGTATTATCGTGGTTTTGGTCGGCGCATATTACGGCGTGGATTTGAGCGGTTTGGTTGGCGGCTCATCTTCGATGGGCATTCCTACCCAGCAAGCTACCCGACTCGACAGCCAACAAGAAGCCGAGTTGAACGAACTGTCCCGCGTCGTCCTTGCCGATACGGAAAAAGCATGGAGCAAATATTTCCAACAGCACGGCCAACGCTACACGCCGGCAACCATGGTATTGTATGAAGGCGGTACATCCACCGCCTGTGGTACGGGTCAATCTGCCATGGGCCCGTTTTACTGCCCGGGCGACCAAAAAGTTTATTTGGATTTGAGCTTCTACGAAGACATGCGCACTAAGCTCAAATCCGCCAGCGATGCCGCGTTTGCCTACGTTATTGCCCATGAAGTCGGCCATCACGTTCAAAACCTGCTCGGCATTCTGCCTAAAGTCCACAAAATGCAACAACAAGTCGGCAAGAAAGAGGCCAATGCCCTTTCCGTCAAACTCGAATTGCAGGCCGACTGTTTCGCCGGCATTTGGGGACACTATGCCGTCAACAACAACATCTTCAAAGCCGAAGACATTCAAAAAGCGATGCTGGCCGCCGAATCCGTCGGCGACGACCGCTTGCAGAAACAGGCGCAGGGCTATGTCGTTCCCGACAGCTTTACCCATGGCTCGTCCGAAGAACGCATGACTTGGCTCAAGCGCGGCTTGGAAAGCGGCGACATCAACCAGTGCAACACTTTCAACAATTGATTCGTCCAAACAACACTGTTCTTTGATGTAACGACAAAAGGTCGTCTGAATTCTTCAGACGGCCTTTTAGCCGTGTTAAAATAACGCCTATTATTTTCCCTTAAATTCAAAGGAAATCCACATGGCAAATATCGCCCGCGACATTTTCAAAGCCTACGACATCCGAGGCATCGTCGGTAAAACCCTGACCGACGAAGCTGCCTACTTAATTGGCAAAGCCATTGCCACCAAAGCCTCCGAAAAAGGCATTACCCGCATCGCACTCGGTCGCGACGGTCGTTTGAGCGGTCCCGGCCTGATGGCACAAATTCAACGCGGTTTTACAGACAGCGGCATCGACGTCCTCAACGTCGGCATGGTTGCCACTCCTATGCTTTACTTCGCAGCCATCAACGAATGCGGCGGCAGCGGCGTGATGATTACCGGCAGCCACAATCCGCCCGATTACAACGGTTTCAAAATGATGCTCGGCGGCGACACGCTCGCAGGCGAAGCCATTCAAGAACTTTTAGCCATTGTTGAAAAAGACGGTTTTGTTGCCGCCGACAAACAAGGCAGCGTAACCGAAAAAGACATCTCCGGCGAATACCACAACAACATCGTCGGCCACATCAAGCTCAAACGCCCGATGAAAATCGCCATCGACGCGGGTAACGGTGTCGGCGGTGCATTCGCGGGCAAACTCTACAAAGGCTTGGGCAACGAAGTGACCGAACTTTTCTGCGAAGTGGACGGCAACTTCCCTAATCACCACCCCGACCCTTCCAAACCGAAAAACCTGCAAGACCTCATCGTCGAGCTTAAAAACAGCGATGCTGAAATTGGCTTGGCATTTGACGGCGATGCCGACCGCTTGGGCGTGGTCACCAAAGACGGCAACATCATCTATCCGGACCGCCAATTAATGCTTTTCGCGCAAGACGTGTTGAGCCGCAATCCTAAAGCCAAAGTGATTTTCGACGTCAAATCCACCCGTCTGCTCGCCCCTTGGATTAAAGAACACGGCGGCGAACCTGTGATGGAAAAAACCGGCCACAGCTTCATCAAATCCACCATGAAAAAAACCGGCGCACTGGTGGCCGGCGAAATGAGCGGTCACGTTTTCTTTAAAGAACGCTGGTTCGGCTTCGACGACGGTATGTATGCCGGTGCACGCCTCTTGGAAATCCTGTCTGCCTTCGACAATCCGTCCGAAGTGTTGAACAAGCTACCGCAAAGCATTTCCACTCCGGAACTCAACATTGACCTGCCGGAAGGCAGCAACGGCCACAAAGTGATTGAAGAGCTGGCTGCCAATGCCAAGTTTGAAGGTGCGACCGAAATCATCACCATCGACGGCTTGCGCGTTGAATTCCCTGACGGCTTCGGCCTGATGCGTGCTTCCAATACCACGCCGATTTTGGTATTGCGTTTTGAAGCGGATACGCAAGAAGCGATTGAACGTATCCAAAACCAATTCAAAGCAGTCATTGAAAGCAATCCTGCATTGAAATGGCCGCTGTAAGGGTTTAGGCTAAAACAAAAGGCCGTCTGAAAATCATTTCAGACGGCCTTTAATATTAAACATTGATTATTTAAAGTTTGGAAACCAAGAATATCCCAGCTTAGTTATCCGACTTGCGCCAACTGTTGACGCATTTCATCAATAACGGCTTTGTAATCCGATTTGCCAAAAATCGCCGAACCGGCCACAAACGTATCCGCACCTGCCGCCGCAATTTCAGCAATATTGTCTGTCTTCACGCCGCCATCGACTTCCAATGCGATATGGCGGCCGCTTTGCCGTTCATACTCGTCCAACATCTCGCGCACTTTGCGGATTTTCACCAGCGTATTCGGGATAAAGCTTTGCCCGCCAAAGCCCGGGTTGACCGACATCAGCAACACCATATCCAGTTTGTCCAAAACGTTTTCCAGAATATTGACCGGCGTAGCAGGATTCAATACCAAACCTGCCTGACAGCCGTATTCTTTAATCAAACCTAAGCTGCGGTCGACATGGCGGCTGGCTTCCGGATGAAAAGTAATGATATTGGCACCGGCTTTGGCAAACGCATGAATCAAATCGTCCACCGGCTCAACCATCAAATGCACATCGACCGGCACGGTTGCATACGGTTTCAAAGCCGCGCAAACCATAGGGCCGAAAGTCAGATTCGGCACATAATGATTGTCCATCACGTCAAAATGAATCAAATCCGCACCCGCGCGGATAACTTCGGCAACCTCTTCGCCCAAGCGGGCAAAATCGGCAGACAAAATACTGGGGGCGATACGGTAGTCGGTCATGTTTGTTCTCCTAAAGTGTGTTCCTTTGTCATTATCGCATTTTTGCCCCTATGTTGTATGCTGCCGACAACGTCTCTACTGTCATTTTTATGAATTTACATTTCACATACATTAATGAAACTTAAAATCAAATTGTAAGGCTTTGAAAATAAATTATTTGAATACATACATGTGCAGAAAAATCTAACATCATTAACAAAAGTTAACTGCTTTGATACTGCCTTTCACACGCTAATCGGTTATATTTCCAAACCTGATGAAATATTAGGAAAACACCGTGTCTGTCGCACTTTCCCGCTATCCGACTTTTACTTTCTTAGCACTCGCCCTACTCTGTTCCAGCCTGCCTGCCCATGCAGGTCCGTTTCTGGCCACTTTGGACGACTTCCACCCCAATTGCGATATCCGACAGCTTAATCTATCCGCCGACCAACACGCCGCCCTGCGCCGCCTGCGTACCGACTTCAAACAAATCAACGATAAAGCCTACCGCAAAACCGTACGCTCCGACCGCAATCGCCGTCAAACCATCATCAAAATCCTCTCCGGCGACTCATTCGACTCAAACGCCGCCCGCGATTATGTTGAAAACCGCTACCTCTCCAGCATGGACTATGCGGTGGATGAAATGGAAATCCAATACCGCCTCTATCATCTGCTCAATCCGCGTCAACGCCAGCAATGGTTGTCTTCATGCTTGCGCTGATGGATAAATAAAAATACAAAAGGCCGTCTGAAACCATATTCAGACGGCCTTTGCTTTTTTCAGCCTTAATCTAGCACTCTTTCTTCCGGCAAGCGTCCTGCCCAGTCGCAGGCAAACTGCCATGCCGAACGGCCTGAACGGCTGCCGCGCATTTGCGCCCATTGCAACGCGGCTTTGCGCGCGGTATCGTCAAAAGGCACATTGAAATCGTCCAACCAGTTGGCTACGGCGGTCAGATAATCGTTTTGGTCGAAAGGATAAAAACTCAGCCATAAGCCGAAGCGGTCGGAAAGGGAGATTTTCTCCTCGACGGCTTCCTTCTGATGGATTTCGCCGCGAGTGCCCGTAGTACCGCCGTTTTCATCCATGTATTCTGGAATCAGGTGGCGGCGGTTGGAAGTGGCATAAACCAAAACATTGGTGCAACGTTGCGACAGTCCGCCATCCAAAGCGGTTTTCAAGGCTTTATAGGTTTCATCGCCGGTTTCAAACGACAAATCATCGCAGAAGACGATAAATTTCTCAGGACGGCCGGATAACAGCGTCAACAAAGCCGGCAAGCTGACCAAATCGCTTTTGTCCACTTCAATCAGTCGCAGGCCGCGCTCGGCGTATTCGTGCAACAACGCTTTAACCAAGGAGGATTTACCCGTACCGCGCGCGCCGGTCATCAAAACATTATTGGCCGGACGGCCTGCCAAAAATTGCTCGGTATTGCGTTTCAGCCTGTCGGTTTGCGAACCGACTGCCGCCAATCTGCTCAAAGGAAACGTATGCGGACGTGGCAGGCTTTCCAAAATGCCTTTTTTGCCCACGCTGTGCCAACGGTAGGCCAAAGCGCGCCAGTCGGTTTTACCAGCTTCGTCAGGCAGGATTAAATCCAGACGGTTTAAAACGGAATTCGCTTTTTTCAAAAAATTGGATAATTTCATTTCGGCTTTCTTTTTTTCAGACGGCCTTTTGCGCCAATACTCGCATCACGGTATCGACAACGGCTTGGGTTTGCGGATCGATTTCAATATTAATGAGGTCGCCTTCTTTGCGGCTGCCAAACAGGGTGCGCTCCAAAGTCTCCGGAATCAGGTGTACGCAAAATTCGCTGTCGCTGATTTCACCTATGGTCAGGCTGCAACCGTCCAAACCGACAAAGCCTTTGGTCAGGATGTAGGGCTTGAGGTTTTCCGGCAGCTCAAACCAAACTGTACGGTTGAACTCGCTTGATTCAATTCGGGAAATTCGGGTAACCGCCATCACATGGCCGCTCATTACATGGCCGCCGATTTCATCGCCAAACCGCGCCGCGCGTTCCAAATTGACACTGTCGCCGACCTTCAAGCTGCCGAGATTGGTTTTACGTAAGGTCTCGTCCATCAAATCAAAGCTGACTTTGTTGCCGTCGATTCGGGTAATGGTCAGGCAGCAACCATTGTTGGCGACAGAGGCGCCGGTTTGCAGATTGTCGGCGATTTCGGGGGGCAGCTCAACTGTGTGGGTACGAAAGTCGGGCGAAGGTTGGGCGATGTCTGTAATTTTGCCCATACCTTGTACGATGCCTGTAAACATGATGTCTTCTTTCCGATGGTACGATAAGGCGGATATTGTAGCATTTTCCAGGCACAAAGGCCGTCTGAAAGCGGTGATGGCGATGGTTTGGGGTATAATCGAATTTTTATTTCCGCAGCCCGATCATGCTCAGCTACCGCCACGCCTTCCATGCCGGCAACCATGCCGATATGCTCAAGCACTTTACCCTCTTCCTCGTCCTCGAATATTTCAACCGCAAAGACAAGCCCTATTGGTATATCGATACGCACAGCGGTGCCGGTTTGTATGATTTGAGCGGCGATGAAGCGCAAAAAGTCGGCGAATACAAACAAGGCTTTGTGCTCTTGGAACAAGCTGACAAGCTGCCTGCCGAATTGGCCGAATTTGTGGGCCGTCTGAAACAAATACTGCCGCAAGACAACCTTTACTGCGGCTCGCCTTGGCTAGCACAGGCGCTCACGCGCGACAGCGACAAAATGCGCCTCTTTGAGCTGCACCCTGCCGATTTTGTCCATTTACAAAACAATATGCGCGAAGTTCGCCCTGCGCGTAAAGTGCAGGTCAGCCAAGCGGACGGTTATCAAGGTTTGATTTCACTTCTGCCTCCTCCGCCGCGCCGCGCCGCCGTCTTGATTGATCCGCCCTACGAAGAAAAACAAGACTACCGCCGTGTCGTCCAAGTCTTGAAAGATGCTTTAAAACGCTTTGAAACCGGCTGCTACATGGTTTGGTATCCCTGCTTGAGCCGCGAAGAAAGCCGCAAACTTCCGGACGAACTCAAAAAAATCGCTCCCGACAATTATCTGCACGCCGAGCTTCATGTCCATACGCCGCGCAGCGACGGCTTCGGTATGCACGGCAGCGGCATGTTCGTCATCAACCCGCCCTATATGCTTGCCGAACAGTTGCAAAACAATCTGCCCGAACTTGCCAAAATTTTGGCGCAAGATGTCGGCGCGCATTATGTATTGGAAAGCAAAACGAAATAAACACTGCCGTCTGAACGTATACCCAAACGCTTTGATTTTGCCGCCATACCTGTTCAGACGGCCTTAACCCTTTATACTTAAGCCTTTTTCCACTACAATTCACAACATAACAATTAACGGCCGTCCACTCATGAATATACGCACACCCCTAGCCTGCACACTCCTGCTCTGCGCGTGCAGCGAATCAGCAAAAAACGAATTTAAAGAAGAATTTACCCAAAGTTTCCGCACCGAATTTGTCCGCTCGGCAACCGAAGCCTGCGTAGAAAAAGCCTCCGGAAAAAGCCCGTTTGATTCCGCGACCACTGAAAAAATCTGCCGCTGCATCGGCGAAAAAACAGTCGACCAAATCAATCCTGAAGAAGCGACATCGCTTTTGGGCGGCAGCGACTCCATCAGCGACGAGCTGAAAAAACGCATCAAAGACACCAGCATCGCCTGCACTAAAGAAGTTTTAGGCATGGCCGAGAGCAAAACCAAATGAACACGCCGTTTTCAGACGGCCTGAAATTGAAAAATATTCGATTCAAACTTAGGAAAAGAGTGAAACCATGAAGACACTGAACCAATTCTTAGCCCAACACCTGCCCGAACACAAACTGCCGCAAGAGCTGGCCAGCGTACTGGAATCCGTAGCCGCCGCCTGTTTGGACATCAACGCCAAAGTCCGCCTCGGCGCGCTTTCCGGCGTTTTGGGCATGGCAGGTACCGGCAACATCCAAGGCGAAGACCAAAAGAAACTTGACGTCATTGCCAACAACATCATGATTGATGTTTTAAAAGCCAATGCCAACATCGCAGGCCTTGCCAGCGAAGAAGAAGACACCTATGTCGCCACACACGAAAACGGCGGCTATTTGGTATTGTTTGACCCGTTGGACGGCTCTTCCAATATCGACGTCAACATCTCCGTCGGCACCATCTTCTCCATCTTGGCGAAACCAGAAGGCGCATTAACTACCGAGTCCTTCCTGCAAAAAGGCCGCGACCAAGTGGCCGCAGGTTATGTTTTATACGGTCCGCAAACACAACTGGTACTGACTGTCGGTCACGGCGTGTTCGTCTTCACTCTGGACGATGCCAACCAATTCCTGCTGACCAAAGAAAATCCGCGCGTTCCCGAGTCTACTAAAGAATTCGCCATCAATATGTCCAACCAAAGACATTGGTTCGCCCCTGTTCAACAATACATTGACGAATTGCTGGCAGGCGAAACCGGCGTACGCGGCAAAAACTACAATATGCGCTGGGTAGCCAGCATGGTTGCCGAAATCCACCGCATCCTGATGCGCGGCGGCGTATTCATGTATCCGCAAGACAAACGCGACCCATCCAAACCGGGCAAACTGCGCCTGATGTACGAAGCCAACCCGATGAGCCTGCTTATGGAACAAGCCGGCGGCGCATCAAACAACGCCATCGAAGCCATGCTCGACATCCAACCTACCGGCCTGCACCAACGTGTTGCCGTATTCATGGGCAGCCGCGAAGAAGTCGAATACGTTTACAATCTGCATCAAAAATAATCGGATATATTGAAACCAAAAAAGGCCGTCTGAAATATAATTTTCAGACGGCCTTTCGTTAAGAAATCAAAGAAATGAAAAATCAAAAGGCAGACTCAAATCTGCCCTTTACTACTTTCCATCTAAGCTTTATTGGATTACGCCGAACGAGCCAGCTCTTCCGCTGCTTTTTGCACCCTATCCGGCGTCAGCTTGTTCAAACAATCCGTATGCCCTAACGGACATTCGCGTTTAAAACATGGCGAACAATCCAAATTCAAGCTGACGATTTTTGCCTTTTGGCTTAGAGGCGGCGTATGGTCAGGGCTGGATGAGCCGTAAACCGCAACCAATTTCCGATCAAGCGCGGCCGCAAGATGCATCAGACCGCTGTCGTTGCACACGACCGTATCGGCGCAAGACAACAGATCAATCGCCTCCGGAAGATTGGTTTTGCCGCAAAGATTGGTACACAGGCCGTCTGAAAGTTGGTTGATTTCATCTGCAATATCGAAATCTTTTTGCGAACCAAACAGCCAAACCTGCCAACCCTCGGCCAAATATCGGCGGCCGAGTTCGGCAAAATGACGCGCAGGCCAACGCTTGGCCGGGCCATATTCCGCACCGGGACAAAATGCCAAAATCGGTTTATCCGTCGTCAAACCATGTTTTGCCAAAGCGGCTTGACGGCTTTCGGAATCAATCGTGAAACAGGGATTATCGGAATGCCCGTTAAAATCCGCTTGGGTCGGATGTGCCAGCGCAGTATAGCGGTCGACCATCAACGGCAACGCGGCCTTATCCAACTTGCGGATATCGTTCAACAAAAAATAGCGCGACTCGCCAACATAGCCCGTACGCTGCTTAATGCCCGCAGCCAAGGCAATAATGGCGGATTTGAGCGAACCGGGCAAAACAATTACTTGATCATAGCCTTCTTTTCCCAATTCACGTCCGATACGCCAGCGTTTTTTTAATTCCAACGCACCATGTCCAAACGGGTTTTCCATCACACGGTTGATTTCAGGCATACGCTCAAATACGGCCATCGACCATTTGGGCGCAAAAGCATCAATAGTGCAGCCGGGATGCAGCTCATGCAAACGGCGATAAAGCGGTTGGGTCATGACGCAGTCCCCAATCCAGCTTGGGGTAATAATCAGGATTTTTTTGGACATAATGGAATGTGTTTTTAATTTTGGCTTATTGTAATACGATTTTTAAAAGGCCGTCTGAAACTCGGTTTAATCGCCTAGATCAGAACGTACTGGTTGATACATATTATTTCAACAGATGCACTCTGGCTCGAGCGCGTGAAGCGTTTGTCTTCCCAATTATTCGGCAAATACCACACCCCAAATACTAAGCATAACGGCAGCAAGCAATATTTGCTTCATTTTTAAAACCTTATAAAAACAGAAAGGCCGTCTGAAATATTTTCAGACGACCTTTTTATACTCGTTTAACGATGGTAGTTAGGCGCTTCTTTGGTGATTTGTACGTCGTGAACGTGAGATTCGCTCATACCGGCAGAAGTGATTTCCACAAATTCTGCTTTCTCGTGCATTTCAGCAATATTGGCGCAACCCAAATAACCCATGCTGGAGCGCAGGCCGCCGGTCAGCTGGTGGATGATGTTCACGATCGGACCTTTGTAAGGAACGCGGCCTTCGATGCCTTCAGGAACATATTTGTCTGTGCTGTCGGTTTTGTCTTGGAAGTAGCGGTCGGCAGAGCCTTGGCTCATCGCACCCAACGAACCCATGCCGCGGTAAGACTTGTAAGAGCGGCCTTGGTAAAGTTCGATTTCACCCGGAGCTTCTTCCGTACCGGCAAACATACCGCCCAGCATGACGCTGTATGCACCTGCTGCCAGAGCTTTGGCAATATCGCCGGAGAAGCGGATACCTCCGTCAGCAATCAGGGGAACGCCTGTACCTTTCAGGGCTTCGGAAACATTGTGAATCGCAGTCAGTTGAGGCACGCCCACGCCGGCCACGATACGGGTCGTACAAATCGAGCCCGGGCCGATACCGACTTTAACGGCATCCGCACCGGCAGCGACTAAATCCAAAGCAGCTTTAGCAGTCGCGATGTTGCCGCCGATGACTTGGATGTGTGGGTAGGTTTCTTTTACCCAGCGCACGCGATCGATAACGCCTTGGCTATGACCGTGGGCAGTATCAACCACAATCACGTCCACGCCTGCTTCTACCAATGCTTTGACGCGCTCTTCGGTATCGCCGCCGGTACCCACCGCGGCACCGACGCGCAGGCGGCCTTCGGCATCTTTGTTGGCATTAGGGAATTCGGTTGTTTTCAGAATATCTTTAACTGTAATCAGACCTTTGAGTTCGTCTTGGTCATTTAACACCAAAACGCGCTCAACTTTGTGCGCATGCATGATTTCGCGGGCTTCATCGATGCTGGTACCTTCAGGAACGGTAACCAAACGGTCACGGGGAGTCATGATAGCAGAAACCGGCAGATCGACACGGTTTTCAAAACGCAGGTCGCGGTTGGTCACGATACCGACCACTTTGCCGTTTTCAACAACAGGCAGACCGGACATTTTGCGTTTGCGTTGTGCGCGCATTTCCAAGACTTCGCGGATCAATGCGGTCGGCGCAACGGTAACGGGATCTTTCACCACACCGCTCTCATGGCGCTTCACTTTGGAAACGGCACGCGCTTGCAACTCCGGCGTCATGTTTTTATGGATAATGCCGATGCCGCCTTCTTGAGCCATAGAGATGGCCAGACGCGCTTCGGTAACGGTATCCATTGCAGCAGAAAGTAGAGGGAGGTTGAGCGTGATATCGCGGGTGAGTTTGGTTTGAAGTTTGACATCTCGAGGCAGCACGTTTGAGTGCGCTGGAACCAACAAAACGTCGTCGAAAGTATAGGCTTTTTCTACAATACGCATGATGCTCGGTCTTTCAGTTTGTGCAAGATGCACGGCATTATATCACACCGGCTTGATGCTAACATTGGCAATACACGTTTTAACGTTATTTTTTTACATGATTTGATTTGGCGTACAAAAATATGCCAACGCATTGCAGTTTCAAGTAAAATAAGCCGCATGAGAACATCATTTACATAAGGGAAACCCATGAAATCTTCCGTACTCAAAACCTGTCTGATAGCAGCCCTTCTCTCTTCCGCCGCCCTGACCGGCGCGGCCGAGGTTTACACTTGGAAAGGCACATCGGGCAACAGCTATTCCGATACGCCAAACCGTCTGCAACCGAAGCGTTCCGGCGTGGTCAACATCCGCACGCACAACGTCAAACCTGCCGTTGCGCCTGCTGTTGCGGCATCTGAGCCGGTTGCCGAGCAGCCCAACGAACAGGTTGCGGAACAAAACAAACAAATCGAAGAGCGCAATAAAAAAATCGAAGAGCAAAACCGCCAAAACAAGCTGGAAAACTGCAAAATCGCCAAAATCAACCGTCAAGTCGCCGAAAGCGCACGCTTGACCAATCGCGACAGCCTGATTAAGCAATACCAAAACGACGTCAATAAATACTGCAATTAAGCTCTCGGATAACAATATCAAAAAGGCCGTCTGAAATTTAATTTCAGACGGCCTTTATTTTTCAGTCCATCAATAATACAGTTGAACCAACAACAAACCGAAAGCCAGACTAAATGCCATGCTCAACAGGCCCGGAATCATGAAGCTGTGGTTGAAGATGAATTTGCCGATTTTGGTCGAGCCGGTTGTATCGAAGTCGATAGCGGCAATAATCGGACCGTAGTTCGGAATGAAGAAATAACCGTTTACCGCAACAAATGTGCCGATAATGATGGGCGCAGGAATACCCAGTTTGATGGCGATCGGAAACAGCGTTGCCACTGTCGCGCCTTGGCTATTGACCAATACCGACAAGACAAACAGGGCAAAGGCAAAGGTCCATGGTGCAGATTCAACCAAATGGCTGACTGTCGATTCCACTTCTGTTAAGTGGCCGTTCATCAAGGTATCGCCCAACCAAGCCACGCCAAACACCGCAATCACGGCACGCATACCGGCATGGAATACCGAACCTCGGGTAATCGCATCGCCATTGGGTTTACACGCCAAGATAATCAATGCAGAAGCAGACAACATCACGATTTCAATCGTATGCGCCATGCCCATAGGCTTGATCGCGCCATCGTGTTCAAAAGCCGGACGCAGCTCAGGCAGCGCACCCATCACAACTACCAGCAATGCCGCAGTCAAGAAAATACCGACTGACAATTTGGCTTTCGGCGAAATGGCGACATCGGTTTGTTGTTCCTCCACATCGATGTATTCTTTCACATAGTTCGGGTCTTTCAGCAAAGCCTGATAATGCGGATCGTCTTTCAATTCTTTGCCCAGTTTGTTTACGAACACGCAAGCCAAACCGATACCCAAAATCGTGGACGGAACAGTAACTTTCAACACATCCGCCATCGTGATGTGTTGCGGCTCAAGCATGGTAACACAGGCAACAACCGCGGCGGCAATCGGGCTGGCAACGATCGCAAATTGGGAAGCAATAACCGCCATCGTCAACGGACGGGAAGGACGGATGCCATTGCGACGGCTGACTTCGGCAATCACGGGCAAGACCGAGTAAGCCACATGGCCCGTACCTGCCAACACGGTAAAGGTATAAGTCACCGCCGGCGCGATAAAGGTGATGTATTTCGGATTGCGGTGCAACACGCGCGTGGCAATCTTAATCATATAGTCCAAACCGCCGCTGGCCTGCATGGCCGCCGCGGCAGACACTACCGCCATAATCATCAGCATCACATCAATCGGCGGGCTGGTCGGCTGAAGATGGAAACCAAAAGACAATACGGCCAAGCCGATACCGCCGAGCACGCCCAAACCAATACCGCCAACCTGCGCACCAATCAGGATACACAGCAGCACAACGGCAAACTGGATAAAAAACATAGTTGACATAACAACTCCCAAAATCCGGCCTTAGCCGAAATAAAATTACAAACGGTTGGATTATAGAGTAAACCCTCTTTCCTAACCATACTTTACCTAATTATACATACTGGTCTATATCAAATAAATAATATTCTCATTTAAACACTAGGTTTTAAAAATACAAAAGAGGCCGTCTGAAAATTTTCAGACGGCCTCTATGATTTAAAAAGATGATAAGGCTATTTTCCGGCTACTTCTTCATCTTTTATAAAATCCGATACGCCATGAACACAGCGGATTTTGCGTTCCGACAAAGTTGCCTCCAACAAGGCATCGTTTTGCGGCAATGAATCGCGTTCTGCCTCATTGTGCCAGAGGTGGTACGCAATGCCGGCAAATTTCAGATTATGGCGCTTCATCCCGTTATGATAGCAACGGGCGACAAATTCGCTGTCCTCCCTGCCCCAGCCGACAAAGCTATTGTCAAACCCGTTGACGGCAAGCGCATCGCTGCGGAAAAAGCCCATATTGCAAGTTTTGATGCCTTTGTGTTTGCGGTTGCCTTTTCGGCCTGCCAATTTGGCCAAACAACGGCAGCGCAGGGCGGAAAGCCGTTTTTCTATTCCCGAGCTGAACATGGACAAGGCAGGCAAATCGCCTTCGTTCAAAATATCCTGCGTTTTATCCGCAGTCAAAATCACGCGGGAACCCTGTATCAGACGGCCCTTTCGGGCAATCTTCAAATGATCGGCGATAAAAGACGGATTCAAGACCATATCGCCGTCAATCAACACAATATAATCGCTTTTCGCCTGCGCCAGCGCACGGTTGCGCGATTCGGCGGCACGAAAACCTCTATCCGGCTGCCATGAATGCTTGACCGGAATGCTTGTTCTGCGGCGGATAAAATCAACCACTTCGGCGGTTTCCTGCCTTGAGCCGTCATCCGCGACAATAATCTCATCCGGCAGACGGGTTTGCGATAAAGCCGATTTCAACACCAGCTCCAGAGCATCTGGGCGGTTGTAAGTGGTAATGATGAGGGAGACGGTTATCGTGCGGTTGCGCTCGTAGAGTTTGACATATTTGTAATACGAACCTTGTGCGTTGGAAACTGAAATCGTCAGGCCGTCTGCACCATAGGCAAAGCCGCGCTTGAGCAGATAGTTCTTCACAAACGATACGCCGCCATGCAGCAAAGCCTTAACCGGCGAACTGTCTTTCTTGAAGCGGTTTTCTTCCGCATACAGCGAACTGTACTGCTGCATTTTCTGAATCAGCCCTTCGGCGTTTTCAAAAGAATAATGTTTCAGACGGCCATCAAGTTGTTTAATCTTAGCTTCCTGCGGCAACACCAAAGACTCATGCACCTGACGGTCAGAAAAACGGGTAAATTTTCGATGATAAAGGCGTGGAATAATATCCGGATACCAGCCGCAGCCTTTAATCAGTCTGCCGTGGTAATGGTTCAGACGGGAAAGCGAAAAAATATGTTCCTTCTCATTTTCCAAAACGGCCGCACGAATGGATTCGATTAAAGCCTCATCCGCCACTTCATCGCTGTCTATGCTGAAAATCCAATCGTTTTGCGCCAGTCTGGCCGCCAGATTTTTCATCGGGCCAAACCCGATAAAGTCATGCTTGTAATAGCTGACATTGGGAAAGCCCTTGGCAATTTCAAAAGTACGGTCGGTCGAGCCGTTGTCCAACAGCAGGACTTCGTCAAAGTCTTTCAGCGCACTCAAAACTTCTGAAAGATAACGTTCTGAATTTTTTACCAACATGGCGGCGGTTGCCGGAATTGTGTGCATCATAAAAAGGCCGTCTGAAAAAGGAAGCTGTATTTTAACCGATATACCGCTACAATATGTCCTCCTTTTTTCAGACGGCCTGACTCATGCAGCTTATTCTTGCCCCCATGCAGGGGCTGGTGGACGATGTGATGCGCGACCTGTTGACGCGTATCGGCGGATTTGACGAATGCGTCAGCGAATTTGTCCGCATTACGCACACGGTCCACTCACGCGCCACTTGGCTTAAATATGTTCCCGAAATCGCCCATGCCAACCGCACGCCGGCCGGCACGCCCTGTACTGTCCAGCTTTTGGGCAGCGATGCGGAAAACATGGCCGTCAATGCTTTGGAAGCCGTGCGTTTCGGTGCGGACAAAATCGACCTCAACTTCGGCTGCCCCGCGCCGACGGTCAATAAACACAAAGGCGGTGCAGTCTTGCTCAAAGAGCCCGACTTGATTTACCACATCGTCCACACCCTGCGCCAACGCCTGCCACAACACATTCCGCTGACTGCCAAGATGCGGCTCGGTTATGAAGACAAAAGTCTGGCATTGGAATGCGCCTCCGCGATTGAAAACGGCGGTGCATGCGCGTTAACCGTCCATGCGCGCACCAAAGTCGAAGGCTACGAACCGCCAGCACATTGGGAATGGGTGCGCAAAATCCGCGATGCAGTCAATATTTCCGTTACTGCCAACGGCGATGTGTTCAGCCTTCAAGACTATCTCGACATTAAAACCGTCAGCGGCTGCGACAGCGTGATGCTCGGGCGCGGCGCGGTTATCCGTCCCGACTTGGCGCGGCAAATCAAGCAATATGAAAACGGCGAAACAGTCAAAGACACCGACTTTGCCGAAGTCTCCTCATGGATAGTCCAATTCTTCGACTTATGCCTTGCTAAAGAAGCCAACAACAAATATCCGGTTGCCCGTTTGAAACAGTGGCTGGGCATGATGAAAAAAGAGTTTGAACAAGCGCAGGTATTGTTTGACCGCATCCGCGCCGTCAAAGAAGCGGATGAAGTGAAACAGATTCTGCTGTCGTTTGAACAAGAGATGCATTTATGATTCAAAAAGGCCGTCTGAATTTCAGACGGCCTTTAATATGATTACTGACAGATATAATCAGCCAACAGTCTGCCTTTTTCTGCACTGGCTGCATTGGCCATATTCACATGCCTGGTCTCAGGGCCATTCTTGGATTTCAGGGCTTCGCCATATTTTCTGGCAAACTCTTTATTGGCACTGGTCACTCTTGACTCAGTGGCATCCAATATAAACCCGTCTTGCTCATATTTGCCTTGCGCAGTAATAATCAAGATATTTTCAGGTGAAGGATAATCCGGGAAATTAACATAGTTGGTAACCAGCTTGTAGGAAACGCCTTTGCCGTGTTTCATATCCTGACAGATGCCGTTAGGCGCGGTAAAGACTGCATGGCCGATACGGCCGTGGCCGAAATCGTAAAAATCGATTCTCTTCGCAGAAGCCAATTGTTTTTTATCGTTGCCGTCATTGATATTTAATGACTTGCCGTTTACCAAAAACAGGGTTGGCAACAAGGGGCTGCCATGAGAGGCTTCCAAATTATATGCTTCGCCCAACAGCTTGCCCTGACGATACACAGTCAAGACAGGCTTTTTCAGACCATTTTCCGGATTGCCGGTTTTCTTAAAAGAAATCTTCTGAACCACATTGCCAAATTCATAATAAGGCCGCGACTGCACGCCTGTTTTCGTATCCTGCAAGGCGCTCCAGCTGCCGTCCGTCGTTTGGGCGCACGCAGTCAGAGCAACAAACAGAATACCCGATAGTAAAACTTTAGAATGTTTCATTCATAAACTCCTTCTCAAGTAAACAAAAGAACGGATGTGTGCCTTTACTGCTTATTTTTGTTTCTTTGTTAAAATTTTAGAACCATTGCACTAAATTAGCAAGGGATTAAACAACAGGCCGTCTGAACATTCAGACGGCCTTGATTAAGCTCAAATTTTTAAGAAGCCAAAACGCGGGAGAACAAAATCTCATTTTCCAAATGGATATGGTCTTTCAAATCATCCACCATCTCTTTGGCCAAAGTGTACAAACGGGTCCAGCTGCCGCAAGCGCCTTCGGGAAGCTCAAAATTGTAGGTCAATTCTTCCAGACGCGCGATGGCTTGATCGTGTTCTTCATGCTCGTGCATCATTACGCTGATGGGCATTGCCGCGCCGCGACCCACGCCCTGATTAATCATTGGGAACAACATGCGCTCCTCTTTCATCATGTGCATCAACAGCTCGTTTTGCATATAGGCCAACAAATCAGGAACTTCGGCAGGGAAAGTATCAGCATGAACCTGCGCCACTTTTTGCGCCAGCGGAACCAACTCTTCAAACTGGGCGCGGTGGACATTGTGGTAACGCTGCAAAATATGGTCAATGGTGGAATTGAAAGGTGCGGTTTCCCAAACGGTAAAGTCGGTCATGGCTGTGTTCCTTTAAAGATTGATATTGGATGAATGTTAGACATAAGGATACACGCTGCAAACGGCTTTGTATAGTTTTTTTAATTGCTTAATTAATTGATAATAAAAGTTATTTTCAAATTAAAATACCAAACAGGCCGTCTGAAACATAAAGTCAAAGTTTCAGACGGCCTGCCCTTTTCTTAAATAATCCAACGATATAAGGCAATCATTACCGGCATGGTTACCACGCAAAGCAAGGTCGTCAACCCATAAATCGCACTGGCTTTTTGGGCATTTTTGCCGTAAACAACCGCCATTTGGGTAACTGTCGAAGCGGCAGGCGAAGTCGTTGCCAAAAAGCTGATTAACACAACCGTATCCGCATGCGCATCATGATGGGCAAAACCGCAGGCTTTGACGGCGAAAAGCAATAATACCGGAATCAAAATCAGCCTTAAAAAAGCAACGAGATAAAGCCTCGGTGTCCACACAATCGAACGCAACGGCAAAGAGGCCAGCAGCATGCCCGCCACCAACATGGCAACCGGGCCAATCATACTGCCCACCGTCGCCAAAGTATTATCGACAATGTGCGGCAGCTTGATTTGAAAGGCAAACATCAGCAGCCCGACCAACATGGATAAGATGTTGATATTGGTAAAAATGGTTTTCCAAGCCACATTGCCTCGACCGCAAATCAACAGGCGCAGATGCGTCCAAAACAAAAACGTCTGCACCAAGATAAAACCAGTGGTGTAAATCACCCATTCCGGCCCAAAGACCGACATTACCAAAGGGATAATCAGGTTGCCCGAATTGCTGTACACCGTCGCCGCGTGTTCGAGCGCATCGAGTTTGAACAAGTGTTTAAACAACCTGCCTAAAACAATCAATACCACATGGAAAAACACCGCCAACATGACGGAAAGCTTCAGCCCTTCGATAATCTGCGGCGTATTGTCCATCTGAAAGGCATGAATCATGACAGACGGGCTGATCAAGTAAAGCGCGATGACCGAGAGCGTATAGCTGTTTTCCGATTTCAACAGCCCTGCCTTCACTAAGGCCATGCCCATCAAAACAATCAGCGTCAGCTCGGTAATTTTTCCGGCAAGCAGAAAAGAGGTTTCCATAACAAAAAAAGCGGCAAAAACGTTGATTTTACGCTTCTACCGCTTGGCATGCCAAATTCAGACGGCCTGAAGCCTTTTTCCAACAACCCGACATAATTTGCCCTACCGCAAAGCAAATCAATATAAATCTGTCCGTATATCCGCTATAATCAGCCATTTTCTTCAAACAGGAAACATCATGTCCCCCAGCCGTTTCAATCAAACGGGCCCCAAAATCGGCCTGAGCGTACGCCTTGCAGAAACCCAAGCTGAAATCGAAGCCGCCCAAAGATTGCGCTATCAGGTTTTTGCCCAAGAGTTAGGTGCGGAAATCGAAAGCGATGACGGCCGCGATGTCGATCCTTATGATGAACATTGCCACCACCTGCTCGCCTTTGACGATGCAACCGGCGAGGTAATCGGCTGCTACCGCCTGATTACCGAAGAAACCGCAAAAAAAGTCGGTGGCTGGTACAGCGAGCATGAATTTGATCTTGAGCCTTTGAAAGACATCCTGCCGCAAACCGTCGAACTCGGCCGCGCCTGTACCCACCCGGACTACCGCAACGGCGGCTTGGTCATGCTGTTGTGGACCGGTTTGGTCAAATTCATGAAAGACGAAAACCTGCGCTTTATGATTGGTTGCGGCAGTATCGAAATGCGTGACGGCGGCAACGATGCGGCCGGCCTGTATCATGCTTTGAAAGACAAATACCTCGCTCCGGCACAATGGTGTGTCAAACCGCTCAACCCGCTCAAATGGGACAGCATCACGCCGTCTGAAAATCCGCCTGTACCTGCCCTGATCAAAGGCTATCTCAAAGCAGGCGCGTGGTTCTGCGGCGAGCCTTGCGTCGATGAAGCGTTCAACTGCGCGGATGTGCTGATCATGATGGACATCAACCACCTTTCCGACCGCTACTTGCAGCGTTTTGCCCCTAAAGCCGATTCATAATAAAAGGCCGTCTGAAACTTCAGACGGCCTGCCTAATCTTTATAAAAACACACACAATGACCGCCAAAATCCGTTTTATCTTCCGTCTTCTCTGCATTGCCGGCTGCCTTTTATACGGCATGGCCGAAATGTTTTTTCTGTTTCCCTTTTACAGCAGCAAACGCAAACTGCGCGCGATCCAATTATGGTCGCTGCGCGTGCTCGCTTCCTGCGGCATGAAACTGCAAACTTTCGGCACGCCGCCGCAAGAAGATCGCGGTCAGCTGATTATCAGCAACCATATTTCATGGTTGGACATTATGGCGGTCAACGGTGCTTTCCCCGGCCGTTTTGTGGCTAAAGACGATGTGGCCAAATGGCCTGTGGTCGGTTATCTTGCCACACAGGCTCAAACGGTTTACGTCTCGCGCAACCGCGGCATCAAAGGCAATTCTGCCAAAATCGCCGGCGTAACCGAAGCGCTGAAAAACGGCGATACCGTCACCATTTTTCCCGAAGGCACCAGTACCGAAGGCCGTGAAATCCTGCCGTTCAAACCGAGCTTTTTTCAGACGGCCTATGATGCAGGCGTACCGATTATTCCGGCACTCTGCCGCTATCCGAATCCAGACGGCAGCAGCCCCAATCCGCACACTGCCTACTACGGCGACATCAGCCTCTGGCAATCTATCTGCATGGTCATCAGCCAGCCTTCCAACACGGTCGAACTGCATTTCCTCGATCCGATTGAAGCAGGAGAAGACCGCTACGCTACTGCGCTTCAAGTACACGCCCTGTTGAGCGAAAAGCAAAAACAGTTGGGTTGATCAAAAAAAGGCCGTCTGAATGTTCAGACGGCCT
>NZ_KV799671.1:233732-248716 GCF_001810035.1 Neisseria sp. HMSC058F07
AAGGCCGTCTGAATGTTCAGACGGCCTTTTCCATTATCTTATGCCTTAAGATGAATATTGAACCGAATCGCTACCGCTTTTCTTTTGAATAAATTCAATTTTGTAGCCATCTGGATCTTCAACAAACGCAATCACAGTCGTGCCGTGTTTCATCGGGCCGGCTTCGCGTACCACTTTACCTCCCATTTCTTTGACACGCTCGCACGCCGCGTAAGCATCATCGACTTCAATCGCGATATGGCCATAAGCATCGCCCAAATCGTAAGACTCGGTATCCCAGTTGTGGGTCAGTTCCAAAACAGTATGGTCCGCTTCATCGCCATAACCGACAAAAGCCAAAGTAAAACGGCCTTCGGGATAATCGCGGCGGCGCAGCAGTTGCATGTTCAATACGTTTTGATAGAAATCCAAAGAGCGTTCGAGATTGCCGACACGCAGCATAGTATGAAGCAAGCGCATGATTTTGTTCCTTTCTGAATTATGTTTGGTCATGGATTATAACACATCGGGCATTTACCCTCCCCAACTTAGAAAATGCTGATACTTAAACCTTGTGAAAATGAAGCGTATCCCTATCGCCAGTTGAATTTAATTTATTAACAAGCACACCGACTGACTAAATTGCTATAATCGCCACACTTACAACACAACACTTCAAACCGTCATGAAAACCTTTGTTCTTCCAGATACCCGCCCTTATCCGCAGAGCCCTATCAAAAACTACCTTCTGCTCAATGCCTATCAGCTGGCGCACAACTCCTCCTCCGCATCGCGCAAGCTTTCGGCCGGCCAACTGCAAACCGAAATCCGCACCATGCTCAGCCAAAACCATTACATCAACCTTTCATTGGCAATGACCATGGCGCCCGATGTCGGCACTTACACCAGCCTGATTCAAAGCGTAGGCGAAGTCCTGAAGGCAGAAAACGATAACGAAGCCCAATGGTTTGCCCTGCCTGTCGTTTTGGTCGCCGGTTGCAAAAAAGAACAAACCCTGCCGCTTACGCTGCCTACCGAAGCACTCTTCGCCTGCCTGCAAAACTACCCCAACCTGCGTACCCTCACGCAAAACACGCAATGGCTGCCTTACCTCGTCCAATCTACCGACTTGAGCAGCGTTACCCCGGGCGAGTGGTTCCAAGCCAAGCAAAACGATGAAGCGGCAGGCGCATTCCTGCAAAAATTCGAATACAAACCATTGACGCTGCCCGAAGGTCAATCCGTCCATGTTGTTTACGCGCTGGGCTACGGCAATAAAGACATTCAGACTGCCTTGGGCCTTAACCTGCAACAGGCAGGCCTGCCATTGATGCAGGTTTGGCAAGAGCATCTCGCCCTCGACGGCGTTACCCTCTTTACCAACCCGCTCTCGCCCAATACGCCGCTTGACGCGCTTACCGACGGCAGCCACACCCGCCAACGCATGGCCATGGACGTTTTTGCCACCAACGCCATCCGCGCCATCCGTATGCAAAGCCCGCGCGTCGGCGTTGTTGCCGCAGCGAAAGCGGACGGCAAGCTCCAGTTCAGCTTCAACGCGACAGACAGCGCGTTTGAAATCGTTCCGCAGACCTTCACTTGGGAGCTTGCATCAACCGACAATATCGCCATCGTTCAGCAAAACTTCCTCGACCTGATGGCCGAATGCCGAATCGAGCACCTCTACCTGCTGCACAACCCATTGGGCGAAAACGAGAACATCCCTACTTATGCCCAAGCGTTGAAACTAGAAGGCCATAATCCTTTCTTCAGCAATGTAAACTAAATTGAAAATGCAACACGCCAAGGCCGTCTGAAAACGGTTTAGCGTGTTGCATTGATTTTCAAACCTTACCGCTCATTTTCACGCATATGAAAACCCACAAAATCCTTTTCGTCTGCCTCGGCAACATCTGCCGCTCCCCTATGGCCGAATACGTCCTGCGCCACCGCGCCCGCAAAGCAGGCATGGGCAATGCCGTCATTACAGCCAGCGCAGGCACGTCAGGTTGGCACGACGGGGAAAACATGCACGAAGGCACGCGCCGTGTACTCAAACAACACGGCATCGACCCGTCAGGCTTTACCAGCAGCAAAATCAAACCCAGCGATGCCGAACATTTCGACTACATCATCGTGATGGACGACAACAACCTCAGAGAAACCGAAAAGCAGCTCGGCTTCCACCCCGGCAAAATCTTCAAACTGACCGACCTTATCCCCGATTCAGGTTACAACCACGTTCCTGATCCGTGGTACACGGGCGACTTTGACGAAACCTACCGTCTGGTCGATGCCGGCAGTTTTGCCTTGTTGGAAAAACTGAAACAGGCTTAAACCGACTTTAATAATAAAAGGCCGTCTGAACAGGTATTTGCAAAAGCCATGCTTTCGTGATTACCTGTTCAGACGGCCCTATTGATTACTGCAATCAACCTACACGATAAAACGCCAGGCTGCCCAATAAATTCGGCAGATGTTTAACCTGTCGGTTGCCCGTCATGACCGCACGCTCAAGCACGCGGATTTTGTTTTTGGCACACAGCAAATCAAAGTCTTTGAGGGTACACCAATGGATATTGGGCGTATCGTACCAATGATACGGCATCCGCTCGGAAACCGGCATATGGCCGCCAATGGCGATTTGAAAGCGGTTGCGCCAGTAGCCGAAGTTAGGGAAGCTGACAATAGCCTGCTTGGCCACGCGCATCAGGCAGCGCAGGATTTTTTCCGTGTTCTGCATCGCCTGAATGGTTTGGCTCAAGACAATCACATCAAAGCTTTGATCGCCAAAAGCCACCAAACCTTCTTCCAAATCGGCTTGAATGACGTTCACACCGCGGGATATGGCGGCAATCACGCTGTCGGTATCGATTTCAACACCGTAGCCGGTGCAATTTTTATGTTCCACCAACGCAGCCAACAGCTCGCCGTCGCCGCAGCCTAAATCGAGTACGCGGCTGCCTTCGGGTATCCAATCGTAAATGAGTTGCAAATCGTCGCGCAGATTCATTTTTGGCAGTCCTTGTAAACGTTGTTCATATAAGCGGCAACCGCGCGGATATAGGCTTCGTCTTCCATCAAGAACGCATCGTGGCCGTGATTGGATTTGACTTCAATGTACTGCACGGATTTTTGCGCGGCGATTAATGCCTTGACCAATTCATGCGAACGTTGCGGCGAAAAGCGCCAGTCGGTGCTGAAGCTGGCAACAAAAAACTTGGCCTGCACATTCTCCACAGCGCGCGTGAGGTTGTGGCCGTAATCGGCGGCCGGGTCGAAGTAGTCAAGCGCCTTGGTCATCAGCAGATAAGTGTTGGCATCAAAGCGGCCGACAAACTTGTCGCCTTGATAGCGAAGATAAGATTCCACTTCAAACTCAACGCCGTAACCATACTGATAACCGTCTGATTTTAAATCGCGGCCGAATTTTTTACCCAAGCCGTCTTCGGCAAGATAAGTGATGTGTCCCATCATGCGCGCGATACGCAAACCGCGTGAAGGAACGGTATGATGGCTGCGGTAATTGCCTTCGTGGAAATCGGGATCGGTCAAAATCGCCTGGCGGGCAACATCGTTAAACGCGATGTTTTGAGTGGAAAGTTTAGGCGCAGAAGCGATGACGAGCGCATGAGCAACGCGTTCAGGCAAAGAAATCGTCCATTGCAATGCCTGCATGCCGCCTAAGCTGCCGCCGACAATGGCCGCCCATTTTTGAATGCCGAGATAATCGGCAAGCATGGATTGGGACTTCACCCAGTCTTTGACGGTTACAACGGGGAAATCCGCGCCATATTCGCGACCGGTTTCAGGATTTTCGGATAAAGGGCCGGTACTGCCGTCGCAGCCGCCCAAGTTGTTCAAACCGACAACGAAAAAGCGTTCGGTATCGATAGGTTTGCCGGGGCCGACCATATTGTCCCACCAACCGGCGTATTTATCCTCCACGCTGTGCTTGCCGGCAACGTGATGATTGCCTGACAGGGCGTGGCAGATAAGAACGGCGTTGCTTTTGTCTGCGTTGAGCGTGCCGTAGGTTTCAATCATCAGGTCGAAACGAGGTAAGGTTTTGCCGTTTTCCAGAGCAAGCGGTGTGTCAAACGGGATTTTCTGGGGCGTTACAATGCCCACTGAGGCATTTGTTGTCATTTGTAATTTCCAAGTGAAGCGGCAAAAGGGGTATTATAACGTTTCGTCTTTGTTTTGTGCATGAGGCTTCAGACGGCCTGCCCTGATTAAAGGCAATATTTTTGGGAGAATGTGGAATGATAGGCAGGCTTTTGCGATTTTTTTTCTTTTGCGCCATAGCGGCATTGATTGTGAACCGTTTGTTCAGCCGTAAACAAAAGCGCACCATTCGTGAAATCGCCAAAATCAGCGCATGGGTATTGCTGGGCGCGGCGACCGCTACGCTGTTTTGGTATCTGATGATGCTGTTTTTCAAGCATATTCCTAATTCTTATTGAAATAAAATATAAAAGGCCGTCTGAAAACCTTAATCCAACGTTTTCAGACGGCCTTTTGATGTCCAAATTTAAAACAGCTCTTCCGGAATCTTGCAAACCGGAATCGGGTTGACTTTGTGCTGCATGGCTTTGTGCAATCGGGTATAGATTGTCAAAACTTCGCGCTGTCTGCCTTCAAAATCTTCAGGCTTGTGGCTGTTGTACACGCTCATCGCCCATTCGAGTTCGGGATAAGATGCGCCCATTTGCTCTTCATCGGTACGCTCGATATCCCAAAGGCCGTCTGTCGGCACGGCTTTTTGAATGTCTTCCGATACGTCTAGCTCGGCTGCCAAAGCGTACACCTGAGTTTTGGTTAAATCGGCAATCGGGCTGATGTCCACGCCGCCGTCGCCGTATTTGGTGAAGAAACCGACGCCGAAATCTTCAATTTTGTTGCCCGTTCCCGCCACCAGCAAACCATGCAGCTGGCCGTAATAATAAAGCGTCGTCATGCGAAGGCGGCTGCGTGCATTGGCAAGTGCCAGCTGTTTGTTGGGAAATTCGGTTTCGCTGACATCAACGGTATCGGCAAACGTATCGAACGCCGGAGTCAAATCAACACTTTGCGCTTTTACGTTAGGATAACGCTTTTTCAGACGGCCCATGTGTTCTTGAGCGCGGTTGACTTGGTCAGATTTCTGACGAATCGGCATTTCCAACAACAAAACCGACAAACCGGTTTGCGCGGCAAGGGTGGAAACCACGGCAGAATCGATGCCGCCGGATATGCCGACGACAAAACCTTTGGCAAGCGCCTGCTCGGCGTAATCTTTGAGCCATTGAACAATATGGCGGATGATGGCTTGGGTTTGCATAGGGATAAATGTTCGCTTCAAATAAAACGAATGATAGCCTGATTTGCACTTGTCTGAAAGACGACAGGGTATAATACCCTTTTTATTTCTTGCACACACACCATGTCCAAACCCATCCTTCTGCGCTGGCTCGTCGTCTGCCTGATTCCGCTCGCCACCCTTTTGTGGTTTGCCCTCAACCCGCCCGAAGACAAAACGCAACACCTCATCAACGGCATCATCCTTGCCTGCGAAGCCACGTTCCTATTCAAGTTCGTCCTTTTTGACGTCATCAAACACCACCTCAAACAAGAGCCCGAATTGAAACGGCAAAGCATTTGGATGTTTATCCCGATTATTTTGCTGATTGTTTATTTATTCCACTATTTCGGCGCATTCTGATGTTTTCAGACGGCCTTGGGCATATTTTTCCATGAACACCACCCCACCTTATACCTGCTGGATTTTCTGCAACGTCATCGACAACTTCGGCGACATCGGCGTTTCATGGCGGCTGGCGCGTGTTTTGCAACGCGAACTCGGCTGGCAAGTGCATTTGTGGACAGACGACTTTCCGTCCCTTCAGGCACTCTGCCCTGACTTGGCCTCGATTCCCAATATCCATCAAGGCATCGGCATTCACGCTTGGCAAGCCGACTACGCCGAAGATACCGATACAGCCCCTACCCCCGACATTGTCATCGAAACCTTCGCCTGCGAACTGCCCGACAACGTTCAAACCATCATCCGCCAACACCAACCGCTTTGGCTCAACTGGGAATACCTCAGCGCGGAAGACAGCAACGAGAGGCTGCACTTAATGCCCTCGCCCCAGGCCGGCGGCATACAGAAATACTTTTGGTTTATGGGTTTCAGCGAAAAAAGCGGCGGCCTGCTGCGCGAACGCGATTACGCCGAATCGGCCGGATTTGATACGGAAGCCTTACGCCGACAACTCAAACTTCCCGCAAAAAACGCGTCCGAGTGGCTGCTTTTCGGCTATCAAAGCGATATTTGGGCAAAATGGCTGACTATGTGGCAACAGGCCGGCCAACCCATTACCCTGCTGCTTGCAGGTACACAAATCATCGCCAGTCTGAAAAACAGCGACCTAGTACCGCAAAATGCCCTGCTTGAAGACGGCGATGTGTATCAGAGCGAACACATTACCCTGATCAAAATCCCTTTTGTCCCCCAACAGGATTTCGACAAACTGCTCAACCTTGCCGACGGCGCTATCATACGCGGCGAAGACAGCTTTGTTCGCGCCCAGCTTGCCGGAAAGCCTTTCTTTTGGCACATCTATCCGCAAGAAGAAAATATCCATCTCGACAAACTGCACGCTTTTTGGGACAAAGCGCATCAGGTTTATCCGGATGTTGTCGCCACGGCACACTACCGCCTTTCCGACGAACTCAACAACGGTGATGCACTCAGCGACAGCCAGCGCCTGCAGGCATGGCAAACCCTGACTGCACACCAAAATGAATGGCGGCAAAGCGCGGCAAAATGGCGGGATGGACTTTTTGCTCAAAAAAGTGCCGTTGAAAAACTTG
The DNA here is from genome assembly GCF_001810035.1 of Neisseria sp. HMSC058F07. Classification (NCBI taxonomy): domain Bacteria; kingdom Pseudomonadati; phylum Pseudomonadota; class Betaproteobacteria; order Neisseriales; family Neisseriaceae; genus Neisseria; species Neisseria sp. HMSC058F07. The sequence goes on from NZ_KV799671.1 coordinate 240,570, forward strand.
CCGCCTTTATTTCAAAGCACAAAAAAATACGCTAAAATAGCGCGTTTTATTACAACCGATTTGATTGGAAAACTACAATGAAAACAGCACAAGAACTGCGCGCCGGCAACGTATTCATGGTCGGCAACGATCCTATGGTCGTTCAAAAAACCGAATACATCAAAGGCGGCCGCTCTTCCGCCAAAGTCAGCATGAAACTGAAAAACCTGCTGACCGGTGCCGCTTCTGAAACCATTTACAAAGCCGACGACAAATTCGACGTCGTTATCCTGTCCCGCAAAAACTGTACTTACAGCTACTTTGCCGATCCTATGTACGTCTTCATGGACGAAGAATTCAACCAATACGAAATCGAAGCCGACAACATCGGCGACGCGTTGAAATTCATCGTTGACGGTATGGAAGACCAATGCGAAGTTACTTTCTACGAAGGCAACCCAATCTCCGTAGAATTGCCTACCATCATCGTTCGCGAAGTTGAATACACCGAGCCTGCCGTTAAAGGCGATACCTCCGGTAAAGTGATGAAAACCGCGCGTCTGGTCGGCGGCACTGAAATCCAAGTGATGTCTTATATCGAAAACGGTGACAAAATCGAAATCGATACCCGTACCGGCGAATTCCGCAAACGTGCTTAATCAGCCCGTAACACAAAAAGGCCGTCTGAATATTCAGACGGCCTTTTGATCAATCTACCTTATTGTTTCTTCAAGCCCTTGGCTGCAACAGTCGCAATCGTACCGTCAATGCCTTTGCTCTTAATCAGCTCGCCAAATTGGTTGCGGTATACCGTTACCAAGCTGGTACCGTCCACGCGGATATTGTAAATCTTATACGCACCGCCACTTTGGTAAAGCTGGTAGGCCACTTCATACTTGGTGCCTTTTTTGGTCTGAATTTCCGAGAAAACGTCAAACTTATTGCCGTTTGCCGTCATCTTCGGCAACAGGCGTACATTCGCATCCGCCGCACCAATCAGTGCAGAATGCGAGTACATCGCAATCACCATGTCTTTGAATGCACGGATAAAATCAGTTTTCTGTTTGGCAGAAAATTCACGCCATGGCGCGCCGACAGCCAAAGCCGAAATACGTTCATAATCCAAATAACGGTTGGCATACTGCTCAACCTGTTTCACACGTTGCGCTTCTGTCAAAGAAGTATTGCGTGCAATTTTCAGCACAGCATCAATATTCTGCTGCATCTGCTTTTGCGCAGGATGCGTTTCCGCCGCCACATAGGGCGCGGCAATCACCATCGGCGCGGCCACAATCAAAGTCTGAAGAAAACGGTTCATGACGATATCCATCCAAAATAAAACCGCATTTTAAAAACAATCTATTCCAAAAAACTTAATTCTTTGTAAAAGCAGTCATGAGCAATGAAAAATCCTGCAATCAAATTTCAGACGGCCTGATAAAAATAAGATAACATGTGAACACTATTTTAAAAGGAAAAAGCCATGCCCTACGTCAACATCAAAGTAACCGGCGGCAACGAAGCCCCGAGTGCGGAACAAAAAGCCGAATTAATTCGCGGCGTCACCGAATTACTCTCACGCGTTCTCAACAAAAATCCCGAGACGACCGTCGTCGTCATCGACGAAATCAATATGGACAACTGGGGCATAGGCGGTAAAAGCGTGACGGTTCGCCGTGCTGAAGCGCGCAATAAGTAAGCTTTGGACGTCTGAAGCTCTTTTAATTTACCCACAAAAAGAGTACATTTATCCCATTGTTAACAATTTTACGGAACACACATCATGGAGAAATTCCCTAAATCATCCAAACTGGATCACGTTTGCTACGATATTCGCGGCCCAGTTCACAAAAAAGCCCTGCAACTGGAAGAAGAAGGCAACAAAATCCTCAAGCTCAATATCGGCAATCCGGCTCCGTTTGGCTTTGAAGCGCCTGACGAAATTTTGGTTGACGTCATCCGCAACCTGCCGACTTCGCAAGGCTATTGCGACTCCAAAGGCCTTTACTCCGCACGCAAAGCCATCGTCCACTACTACCAAACCAAAGGACTGCTCGACGTTACCGTCAACGATGTTTACATCGGCAACGGCGTGTCCGAGCTGATCACCATGTCCATGCAGGCATTGCTCAACGACGGCGATGAAATCCTGATTCCCGCACCGGACTATCCTTTGTGGACCGCCGCCGCAACACTGGCAGGCGGTACCGTCCGCCATTATCTATGCGACGAAGAAAACAACTGGTTCCCCAACCTGGCCGATATGGAAGCCAAAATTACACCGAAAACCAAAGCCATAGTCATCATCAACCCCAACAACCCTACCGGCGCGGTGTACAGCAAAGAAATCCTGCTGGAAATCGCCGAACTGGCGCGTAAACACGGCCTGATTATTTTTGCCGACGAAATTTACGACAAAATCCTCTACGACGACGCCGTACACCACCATATCGCCGCACTTGCCCCCGACCTCCTGACCGTTACATTCAACGGTCTCTCGAAAGCCTACCGCGTTGCCGGATTCCGTCAAGGCTGGATGATACTCAACGGCCCGAAACATCATGCAAAAGGCTATATCGAAGGCTTGGACATGCTCTCGTCTATGCGCCTTTGTGCCACCACACCCATGCAGCACGCCATTCAGACGGCCTTGGGCGGATACCAAAGCATCAACGAATTCCTCCTCCCCGGCGGCCGCCTGCTCGAGCAACGCAACAAAGCATGGGAACTGGTCAACCAGATTCCGGGCATATCCTGCGTCAAACCCATGGGCGCATTGTATATGTTCCCCAAAATCGATACCGAAATGTACAGCATCCATGACGACATGAAATTCATCTACGACTTACTCGTACGTGAAAAAGTCTTGTTCGTCCAAGGCACAGGCTTCAACTGGATACGCCCCGACCACTTCCGTATCGTTACCCTGCCGCCCGTTCATCAAATCGAAGAAGCCATGGACAAACTCAAACGCTTCTTGCAAAACTACCATCAATAAACCTAAACAAAGAGGCCGTCTGAAAAAGCAAACCGCTGTTCAAACGGCCTTTTTAATCAAACAGCAACTTGGCAAAGCCTGCTGACATGCGTATAATCGACCTTACCTATCTGGGGGCGATCTTGGTTTCGACGGGGGTTGCAAAGCAGATGCGGGCATACCGGGGTCTCAGATTTCCCGTTAAACACTGAATTTAAATAGTCGCAAACGACGAAACTTACGCACTGGCCGCTTAAGGCCTGCCGTTGCAGCAGTTGGTCAATGGGCTGTGTAGCGCAAGCTACCGCAACGTCATTCTACATTGACTGGTTTTCTGTCGGGTTACTTGGCAGGAAACGAGATTTAAGGTAACTGGTTCTCTGAAGGCCTGTTGGTCGGCATGATGAGGACGAGATTCTAAATAGACACAACTAAGTATGTAGAACGCTCTGTAGAGGACTTTCGGACGGGGGTTCGATTCCCCCCGCCTCCACCATACCCTATTTTCAGCAGTATCCTGTAATACGCATAAAGCCTTGAGCCATAACGGTTTCAAGGCTTTTTTATTACCTTGAATATGCTGGCGTATGCTTGAGTTTTCGCAATTTATAGGGTAACTTTTAGGGTAACTTTTCATGAGTTACCCAAAAAAACAAGCCCGGAAAGTGGGCAAATTAGCCCTATTTTTTGAAACAAGTTACCCCAAAAGTCCATAAAACCAATTATTAACAATGGCTTAATAAGTTTTTAAAAGTTACCCCAAACTGGATTAAAAATGCCTAAACAGACGCTGCCACTTACCGATAGCCAATGCAAAAAACTACAACCGCCGAATCAATTATCAGACGGCGGCGGGTTATATCTTCAAGCAAGGGGAAACGGCAAATACTGGCGTTTTCGTTACTACCGTCCAAGCGACAACAAACGCGATGAAATGCGACTGGGTGTCTATCCTGAAATCAGCTTAAAAGAAGCAAGAGAAAAACGCGAAGAATTGCGCGGACTGATAGCAAAAGGGATAGACCCCAAGCTACACCAGCAAGACAAAGCACAGAGGCAGGCAGAGCAGCTAAAAAACACATTTGAGGCTATTGCGCGCAAATGGCACAGCGACCAAGTAGCAAAGCCGAATAAATGGAAGCCCGACCATGCACAAAGAGTTATCCGCAGCCTTGAGCTTCATATTTTCCCTGATCTTGCAACACGCAAAATAGACGAAATCATGCCGCTTGAGGTTTTAGGACTGTTACAGAGGCTGGAATCGGCAGGGAAATATGACACGGCACAAAAAATTTATGACGTAGTAAATCAAGTTTTCAAATATGCCGTGAAACTTCGCTTGAGCCTGTTCAATCCCGCCGCCGAATTGCGGGGAGAGCTGGCAAAGGTGGAACAGAAACATTACCGCTTCATTAAAGACCCGCAAAGGATAGGCGAGATGTTACAGGCTTTTGACGGTTACACTGGCTTTCCGCAAACACGCGCCCTATTACAGCTTTCCCCTTATGTATTTGCCCGCCCTTCCGAATTGCGTTTATTGCGCTGGTGTGAAATTGATTGGGAGGATCAGCAATACTATAAAGACGGCGTAAACATGAAGAACAAGATAGACCATATTGTCCCCTTGAGCCGCCAAGCCTTAGCAATACTGGACGGCTTGAAACCTGTAACGGGGCATTATGAATATGTATTTTGTAACACCAGCAAAAAACAGCCCTTGAGCGAGGGAGCAATACGAAAAGCATTAGACCGTCTAGGATTCTTGGAAGAAACCACACAGCACGGCTTTAGGCATACAGCCAGCACGATATTGAATGAGATGGGCTATAACGCCGATTGGGTAGAGCGACAACTAGCCCACAAAGACCCCAACACGACAAGGGCAGCCTATAACCATGCGGAATATTTAGAACAGCGCGCCGATATGGTTCAAAAATGGGCTGATTATCTTGATGAATTGAAAGCACATTCAGGCATATTGCAGGAAACGGCAGAATAAACTATCATCTTAAGCATTACGAAAGAAAACCATGCGGATATTTAGAAACCAGTGGATAACGAAATTTGCCAAGAAGCACAAAATCAGCGATTCCGAGCTGATAGAAGCGGTAGAGCGGGCAGATAAAGGAGTGATAGACGCAGATTTAGGCGGCGGCGTTATCAAGCAACGCATAGCAAGACAAGGACAAGGCAGAAGCGGCGGTTATCGTAGTCTGATATTTTTCAGACGTGGGGAACGGGCGTTTTTCATGACTGCCTTTGCCAAGAATGACCGCGAAAACATCACGAACAAAGAACTTGCAGAATTAAAGAAAGCCGCCACCATCATCTTGGCAATGACGGAAACCGACATAGAACAAGCCAAATCAAACGGCACTTTCACGGAGATACAGCCATGAAATACAAAAGCGAGATTTTCGCAGCAATACATGAAACCATGCAGGGATTGCACGACATTGGCATTATCGACAAAAAAACCATGCGCGATTTTGACAAATCATGCCTGACCGAAATCAAACCATTGAGCGGCGACGACATCAAGGCAATTAGAGAGCGTGAAGCATTATCTCAAGCCGCTTTTGCCATGTATCTAAACATCGGTAAAAACCAAGTTTCCGAATGGGAGCGGGGTATTAAAAAGCCGAGCGGCGCAGCTTTGAAGCTGCTTACCATCGTCAAGAACAAGGGAATTGAGGCGATTGCCTAAAAATACGTCTGAAAATATCCGCTTCAAGTTATCGGGGAAATTTAAGGCTAACATAATGAGAACATGGGAAGAATTAGAAAATTTGGCTTGGCAGGCTAGTAGCTTTTCAGCACCAGCTACAAGCAGACTGTTAGCAGCGTTAAAGCGATTGTTGCAGAACAGGACGCATGAGCAAATTGAATATGCTATTAGATTGATTGATGAAAACATCGAATATTATTTTCAAGAGGAAGAAGATACAGCCATTCGTGAACTAAAAGAAGCCCTTCACTTTGATGATAGTCTGCATGATTTGTTCGAGTGGGATTATTCAGATGGAGAGGTAAATTGTTATCCAACACATCGAGCTATCGAATATATCCAAGAGACATCATACTTAGAAACAGAGGAAAACACTGAAGATTATGAAGCACTACTAGGGTATGTTGAGAGATATGGGATAGATGATGAAGATGATGATCTTCCAAATGTAAAAGAGTTTGAATTAGTCGCAGTTTTAGCTTTAAAGCATTTTGAAAATGCTATGAGTGGGTTTTACCCACAAACTATTGAAGATGAAGCAAGTGATATAGATTTTCCAATCCCTCTTCAAGAATGGAAAGAGTTTCGTAGAAAAAATGCAGTGAGCGATTTATTGAGGGCATGGAACATTTTAAGGATTGCTGAATATGATTTTATGAGCAGTCAGAGAGATGAGGAACTGAAGAAACTTATAAAAGAAGTAAAAGAAAATGCAATTTCGGAAAACGCTAAAAGAGCAGGAAAAGCCAAGCAAAGCCCTTATGAAAAAGCAGGAACGATAGCAGCCGTAAATCAGTTATTGGAGGAAAGAAAGGGAAAGTTAAATCAAAGAGGAGGAAAAGCTGAATTAATCAGCCTGATTATCCGTAAAATTAATAACGGTGAAATCCCCGCCCCTGATGTTCCAACAGAAAGAACGGTTGTAGAGTGGATAAAAAAATTTGAGCAAAACATGAAATCAACTAGCTGACTTCATGAAATCAACACGCTATTTCATGAAATCAACACGCTACTGCCTAAACAGCCGCCCATTGAGGCGGCTATATTTGTGCCTATCGAAACGCCAGCAATCCGCAGGCGTGATTAACCAAACGGAGGCAATAAATGCACATTATCAATATCGACAGCTTACCTGATACCGCGCAATTAACTATTGCAGAACTTGAGACCAGCCAAGCGAAAGGACGGCGCGGAATCACTCGCTTGAGCAGCAGCCAAATTAGACGACTGGAGGCAGCAGGACAATTCCCGCAATCACGCCAAATCACAGGCACGCGCAGCCGCTTTTATGTAGCAGGAGAAGTGAAGAAATGGCTTACAGAACAGGCAAGCTAATGAAAGGAGAACAGGAGTTTTCGGACCAATACGCGCCCGCGCGCGCGATGATAACTCAAGACCTGATTTTTGAAAAATAAAACCGCCTGAACGGCCATTCAGACGGCAGAAAGAAGAGTAGATTATGAAATTTGATTGTATCAATAACAAGCCCAAAACGCCAAGCCAAAAAGAGCGAGTTTTAGCCCGATTGAGAAAAGGGAGCGTTACATCATGGGAGTTGGCACAGATGGGCATACTTGGCTATAACTCACGCATTATGGAGCTTCGCAGAGCGGGGCATGAAATCATAACCGTGATGGAAGATGTAAAAAACCAATTCGGGGAGACCGTGAAACGCGGGCGGTTTTCTTTGCTGGTGTCGGAAAAGAGTAAGTCATAACGCCATCTAACCCCGTAAAAAACCATTTGACAGATTGAGCTTTGGGAAGCAGAATTAAGTTTCTCTCTTAAATACAGTTAGCCCAAATCAGCAGGGTAAACGCTGATTTTTTATCGCTATTTTCTCTTATGGCGTTTGAAGCCTATTCACAGGTTTTGGACGGCATATCAAAGTTTATGGCGGTGTGTGGTAACGGCAACGTCCACGCCTGACTAACTGCAGGAGAGAGCACCGCCCCCTATTTTGGGCATTTCTCAAATCTCAAACAGTTAGGAGCATTTCAAATGCAATCTTGCACTTCTACCCAAATCCAAACCATTCAAAATCAAGCCCAAACGGTAACTATCCCTTTAGAGCTGGCAAACCGCATCATGGACGCGCTGTACTACGGCGGCGAATTTATCGCCAATACGGGCGCAATCATCGACACCATTTGCGACAACATGGCCGACCATTCCGTCCGCGACACCCCCATAAGTGCGAGCGGAAGCACGGCACGCCTTGCCACAGTCATTCAAACCCTAGTCCCCCATGCGGAAAACTTGGAATCTTTCGATTTGTCATCCGAGCTTGCGGGATACATTCAAACTGACCCCGTCCCAGCGCCCTGACGATTCAGACGGCCTGAAAGAATGGGCTGCTTACAGCGTAACCCACGCCGGTTAAGCCCACCTATTCCCTGAAATTTACCCGCCTTTATGCCGCCTATTTCAGACGGCATAGGGCAAACTTCGCCCTAGTGTTTT
>NZ_KV799672.1:0-1417 GCF_001810035.1 Neisseria sp. HMSC058F07
CTCAAAGAAGATAGTGAGGTCGTCTGAAAAGTTTTAGTAATTTTTGTCAGACGGCCTCACAGTGTTGATTACGTGTATGCTAGGAGCACCTATTACTCATGTAGACTACACTTGTTAAATAAAAAAATAAGATTCAAAGTTCGTTATATTTTAATGGTAAGCATAAAGATTCCATAAAGCTTTTAGCTTTTTCAGAAACAAAAACTCCTAATTTATCCCCTGTACCATGATAAAAATCTGATTCATTATCAATAGCATAATCGCATTCTTGAGGAGATTTTTTATGAAAACTAATAAAATCATTAGCTTTTATCCACCACAAATTTGGCATTTTGTCTGCAATTGATTGATTGTGCCTACCTTTATCAATTACATCATCAATGGAGTAATATTTTTCAAAATAATCTTCTGAAAGATTTTTCCAATCACACTTAATAATTTTATTTTTGACAGCAAGAATTGCAGTAAATCCCGTTAGTCCTGAAGTAAATAAAGAATCTTTAATTTTCTGGGAAACTATCAAGCTTCTATTCGATACATAGGCCTCTGGTACATCAGGACCTAGTCGATCAATATATATTTCAGGGCTAGGAACATTTCTAGTTTTTTTAGAGGCATGTCCTTCCCATAAAATATGAGCAAAATCGCCGTAAATATCAGTTTTTTCAGAAAATGAGGAAAGATCGCTATAAACTTCAAATAATTTCATAATTATTACCTTTTACAAAAAATCTATTATTTTTTTCCAATTATAAAGGCAGTTGGCCCATTTCGTTTATATTTTCTAACATAATTTCTAGTTGCTCTAGGAATGTTGTGTTGTTTCATCATAACTTGTATTTGATCCATTATGTCAGATAATTTGAAATTAGGATTATTACTAAACCAAGTTTTCCATTGCTGGTTCCAACCTCTCCTATGTATATCATCATGTTTTTTTGCATCAATACGTACTATTTGCTGATCTATAAATTGCCGTCTTGCCTTTTTACTTTTAAGTCCACATTGTTCTAATTGAGCTACAAAATCTTCATCTTTAAGCATTTCTTGAGGAACAGTATGATGATCTCGCATCGCATTAGGCCTTTGTGATCTTAAGCGGTGGTTTGGCTTTCTATCCAAACCTAAAGGATCTAGCCAATCTTGCCCATTAGGAGCGAACCAATAAAGATTTTCCCCGCCAGCTAATCCAATCGGGTCTTGATTGATGAATCTACCAGTGTCTGGCTCATAGTAACGGAAGAAATTATAGTGCAGTCCGGTCTCTTCATCGAAGTATTGGTTTTGCAGTCTGAACGGCTGGTGCGCGTTCTTGTAAACCCGCTCATCTTTTTTCAGACGACCCCAGGCAGTGTATTCACCGTACCATAAGAGATTGCCATGAATATCGGTCATCTCGCGCGGTATGCCGACTTGG
>NZ_KV799673.1:0-416 GCF_001810035.1 Neisseria sp. HMSC058F07
GGCATAGGGCAAACTTCGCCCTAGTGTTTTCATAACTAATTGATTTTATTAGATTCATGTTTTGAAACACTGGAGGCAGAGCAAAGGATAAAACCATGAAACAGACCAATAAATCCGACCGTTTCCGCCGGTATCTTAACCGCGCCTTGCTGGTGTTTTGGGTGTTGCTTTTGGCTTTGGTAGTCCGAGCCTGTAACCAGCCCGCCCACGCTGACACGGAGCAACTAGAGCAGGAAACGCCTGCAATATGGGAAACCGATCCGACCGCCGGAATTGTTTTAGAACCAGTATCAGAGGAGGCAGAGCAATGAAACCAACATACCAAGACATTAAAGCCGCCGCGCAATACCGCTGGCCGGAAATACACGCCGCATTAGGCATAGACCCGCGATACCTGAAAAACAAACACCAGCCCT
>NZ_KV799674.1:0-62526 GCF_001810035.1 Neisseria sp. HMSC058F07
CGTCTGAAATGCTCTTTCAGACGGCCTTTTGAGGTTTCTATATCTATATTTTAGTCGGCGAACTGTTTTTTCATTCGTTCGCGTCGCTCTTGCGCTTCTACGGACAATGTCGCGGTCGGACGTGCCAGCAGGCGCTTGAGGCCGATGGGTTCGCCGGTATCGGCACAGAAACCGTAATCGCCTTCGTCAATACTGCGGAGAGTCGCTTGCACTTTATTGAGAAGTTTACGCTCGCGATCGCGGGTGCGCAGTTCTAAAGCGTATTCTTCTTCTTGAGTAGCTCGGTCGGCTGGATCGGGAGCGGATTCGTGCTCTTGAAGATGGCCGGTAGTGGTGTTTGCATTTTCAATCAGTTCTTCTTGCATTTTAACCAGTAGTTCGCGGAAGAAGGCCAATTGGTCGCTGTTCATGTAGTCCTCTTCAGGACCATCCCAGTTTAAAATATCTTGTTCTGTCAGCTTTGCCATGGTGTCTGCTTTCGGTTTGTTGTTAATGATTTGGATGCTACGGGTTTGCTTTTATTGGGTTTTCTTGAATTTCCGTTTTGGAAATTGGGCGAATCATATCATGTTTTACCTATTCATTTGTTCTTTATATTTCGATTTGCACTTTTTTGCACTACCTTACGCCTAAATATATTAATACGCTTTTTAGGACGTTGTATTTTTGGTCGTTAATACCTGCTGCGCTTTCAGACGGCCTATTGAAGCAAACATAGGTTGGTTTGCTGGATAAGTTGGGGAAACCATCGGGCCAGCCACAACCATAATAAGAGTGCCAACAGACTGCCTGAAAAATCGTATCGTCCTGCGCGTAAGAAGGAAAACGGTTTGAGCAATGGCTGCAGAATTCGTTCGATGGCATAAGCCAACGGGGAATAGCGGCCCTGTATGCTGCTCACCATTCTAATAATCAGACCAATAAGTAATGTATAGGCCGCGGCTTTCAGCATATGGAGTGCGGCAAACCAGAAGTTTGCCAAAATCAGCTTATTGCTGATGGACAGCGCCGGCGAGATGAAAATAATGGCGGTACAGGCAAGGTAGTACACCAGAAAACCTGCGGGCAGGCAGTACCAATCGGTTTTCTCGCCGGATGGGAATGCTTTTTGCCAAGGTTTGGTCAGCCAGCCTGTTGCCTGTATGCTGAATTTGAGCAGGGGGTGTTCTGCTGCCAATCCTGCGTATCGGAGCAAAAAGCGCGTGATACACAGGATGGCAATAGCGTCTGCCAATAATAAGAGCAAGTCGCCGCGCATGTTCAGACGGCCTTATATTGTTGCGCCATTTCTTGCGAACGTTTGACGCAGGCTTCTACGCCCTGTTCGATGGCTTCGGCAACGTGACGGGCTTTGAAGGTTTCGATGGCTTCGTGTGTCGTGCCACCTTTGGAAGTCACGTTTTGCTGTAATTGTGCAAATGCTTCGCCGGTCTGTTCGGCCAAAGCCACTGCGCCTTTAAATGTAGCAAGGCTCAGTTCGCGTGCGTCTTGTTCGTTGAAACCTTGTGCCAAAGCCGCATTTTGGAGCGCGCCCAAAAGATAGAAAACATAGGCGGGGCCGCTGCCGCTGATGCCGGTAATATTGTGGAGTTGATCTTCCTCGTTCAGCCAAACGGTTGTACCGACAGAGCGCATGATGCCGTCGGCGGCTGTACGGTCAGCTTCTGAAACGCCTGCATCGGCAAACATACCGGATACGCCTAAACCGATTTTGGCCGGCGTATTGGGCATGATGCGCACGATACGGCGTGTGCCGCCCAGATACTGGCTGAGGGTATCGATGGACAAACCTGCCGCTACGGACAACACCAGCGCGCCATTCAAACGGATGTTTTGACAGGCTGCCTGCATGTCTTGCGGTTTAACAGCGAGAATGAGGACATCGTCCGCACTCAATTCGGGCAGGTTTTCAGAAGTGGCTACGCCCAATTCTTGTACCAGTTGCTCCCGTCTTTCGGCGCCGCGTTCGACAATGTGGACACGATAGCCGTCTTGTTTGACCAAACCGCCTGCAATGGCAGTCGCCATATTGCCGCCGCCGAGAAAATAGATATTCATATATATGTCACTCCTTTGTGATATCGATCAAGCCGTCTGAAACTGCTGTCTGCCCTGTTCAGACGGCCTATTACTTTTATTGAGGATAATGCCGCTTGCCGAAAATCGCGCTGCCGATGCGGACATGGGTTGCGCCGCATTCTACCGCGATTGGCATATCTCCGGACATCCCCATAGACAAAACATCTGCTTCGACGCCTGCCGCGTTCAACTCAGCCAACAGCCGCTGCATGGTATGAAACTGGCTGCGCAACTCATCATCGCTGCTGTCGGCCTTGGCCACACACATCAATCCGCGCACTTTAATATTCGGCAACTTGGCCACTTCAAGGGCCAGCGCAACCGCTTCAGTGGGCGCTACGCCGTGTTTTGCTTCTTCCGCGGCAATGTTCACTTCAATGCACACCTGCAACGGCGGCATTTCAGACGGCCTTTGTTCACTCAAGCGCCGCGCCGTTTTCAGACGGCCTATCGTATGCACCCAATGTGCGCGTTCGGCCACAAATTTGGTTTTATTAGACTGCACATCGCCGATAACGTGCCAAACAATATCCGGCAAATCGGCCAGCGTTTCCGTTTTTTCAAACCATTCCTGAATATAGTTCTCGCCGAAATCGCGCTGACCGGCCGCATACACTTCGCGAATATCGTCTGCTGGAAACGTCTTGCTGACCGCCACCAGCTTCACCGCATCCGCAGACCGTCCTGCAGCCTCAGCCGCCTGTTCAACCGCCCGGCATACGTCCTGATAGTTTTGTTGCAATACCGACATGGTTTTCTCCTTTAACCCGTTCATCACTCGGCATTTTGAAAATTTTACTTGGTCGAACGGATTTATCTATTTAAAATAAAGCGATTTTATTATTCTAAACCAAAACAAGGCCACATTATGCAGATTACCGACTTACTCGCGTTCGGCGTGAAAAACAAAGCCTCCGACCTCCATTTGAGTTCGGGCATTTCCCCCATGATACGCGTACACGGCGACATCCGCCGCATCAACCTGCCCGAGATGAGCTCGGAAGAAGTCGGCACCATGATTACCTCGGTCATGAACGACCACCAGCGCAAGCTCTATCAACAGGATTTTGAAGTCGATTTCTCATTTGAGCTGCCTAATGTTGCCCGTTTCCGCGTCAACGCCTTTATGACCGAACGCGGCCCGGCCGCCGTATTCCGTACCATTCCGAGCACCGTCCTGACGCTGGAAGAATTGCGTGCGCCGCGCATTTTCCAAAAAATTGCCGAAAATCCGCGCGGTTTGGTCTTGGTAACCGGCCCGACCGGTTCGGGTAAATCCACCACGCTGGCGGCGATGGTCAACTACATCAACGAAACCCAACCGGCCCACATTCTGACCATCGAAGACCCGATTGAGTTCGTCCATCAAAGCAAAAAAGCGCTCATCAACCAGCGCGAGCTGCATCAGCACACCCACAGCTTCACCAACGCCCTACGTTCCGCCCTGCGCGAAGACCCAGACGTGATTTTGATCGGTGAGATGCGCGACCCTGAAACCATCTCCCTCGCCCTGACCGCCGCCGAGACCGGCCACTTGGTTTTCGGCACGCTGCACACAACAGGCGCCGCCAAAACCATCGACCGTATTGTCGACGTATTCCCTGCAGGCGAAAAAGAAATCGTGCGCTCCATGTTGTCCGAATCCTTGCGCGCCATCATTTCCCAAACCCTGCTGAAAACCCGCGACGGCAACGGCCGCGTCGCCGCACACGAAATCCTGATTTCCACACCGGCCGTGCGCAACCTCATCCGCGAGAACAAAATCGCCCAAATCAACGCCGCCCTCCAAACCGGTCAGGCCCACGGTATGCAAACCCTCGATCAAGCCCTGCAAACCCTTGTCCGCCAAGGCACCATCAGCCCCGAGCTGGCACGCAGCAAGGCGCAAAACATCGAAAACCTCTCTGTTTTCTAAACCATACCCAGGCCGTCTGAACCCCATCATCCCGTTTTCAGACGGCCTTTGAGCCTGACCGAATACCCGTTTTAAAGAGAATCATCATGAGCGACCTCGCCCCTCTGCACGACCTGTTAAGCGAAATGGTGCAAGCCTACTCACAAAAAAACCAAGCACCGCACATCCCCACCCCGGCCGAAATCGGCACACATCTTCATCCCCTGCTCGACCGCATGTGTGAAGAGGCCGAAAAACGCAACGCGTCCGACATCTTCATCAGCGCAGGCTTTCCTCCTGCCATTAAAGTCGGCGGCACCCTCACGCCCATGCCCCACAAAGCGCTGACCGGCGCGGACACCGCCGCCATCGCCGAATCCACCATGAACCCCGACCAACTCGAAGCCTTCAACCGCGACTGGGAAATCAACTATTCCGTCCAATCGCGCAGCAACACACGCTACCGCGTCAACGCCTACCACGAGCAAGGCCGCGTCGGCATGGTATTGCGCCGCGTCAGCCAAGACATTCCCGAGATGAAAACCCTCGGTTTGCCCGAAAAGCTCCAAGAGCTTGCACTCGCGCCACGCGGCCTGCTGATCCTCGCCGGCCCGACCGGTTCGGGTAAGTCCACCACCATGGCCTCCATGCTCAACTACCGCAACCAAAAGCTGCCCGGCCATATCGTCACCATCGAAGATCCCATCGAGTTTATCTACAAACCTTGCCGCAGCATCTTCACCCAGCGCGAAATCGGCATCGATACCGACAACTGGAAAATTGCCGTTCAAAGCGCCATGCGTCAAGCACCCGATGTCGTCTGTATCGGCGAAGTCCGCAGCGAAGAAAGCATGGAATACGCCCTTCAACTGGCTCAAACCGGCCATCTGTGCGTTTTCACCATCCATGCCAGTACGGCCTCCCAAACCATCGAGCGCATTATCAACTTCTATCCGGAAGACCGCCGCCAACAGGTTTTGATGGATTTGGCGTTAAACCTCGTCGGCATCATCGGCCAACGCCTCACCATCAAGAAAAACCGCCAACGCACGGCCGTTACCGACCTCCTGCTCAACACTCCGGCCATGCAGGACTTGATTTTCAAAGGCGAATTGCTGGAAATCCGCGACCTGATGGCACGCTCCGGCAGCAACGGCATGCAGACGTTCGACCAAAACCTCTTCAACCTCTACGCACAAGGCCAAATCGAACTCAGCGAAGCCCTGCGCCAAGCGGTATCCGCCAACGATTTGCGCCTGCGCATTCAAATGCACGACGAGGGCAACAATACCGAGCGTCTCTACGACCGCATCAGCGACCTCAACCTGATGACCTAATGGCGTAAGCCAAAAAAGGCCGTCTGAACAGATGTGGAAACGAAATCAAGTATTTCCCCATATCCGTTCAGACGGCCTTATCCTATTTCAAGCATTCTGAAACCGACTGAAAATCCTGTTAAAATCCAATCATTCATCTCATAACAAATAAAACAACCCAATCATGAAAACTCCGCCGCTCAAACCTCTGATCATTGCCTCCCTGCCCGTCTTCACCAGCGTGTTCATCGCCGCCACCCTCGTTTGGCACTTCAACACGCCCAAGCTCGTCATGCCCTTCGTACTCGGCATTATTGCCGGCGGTTTAGTCGATTTGGACAACCGCCTCACAGGCCGTCTGAAAAACATCGTCATCACCGTTGCCCTGTTCACCCTCTCCTCGCTGCTTGCCCAAAGCACCATCGGCACAGGCGTTCCCTTCATCTTGGCCATGACCCTAATGACTTTCGGCTTCACCATCCTCGGCACCGTCGGCCTCAAATACCGCACCTTCGCTTTCGGTGCGCTCGCCGTCGCCACCTACACCACGCTGACCTACACACCCGAAACCTACTGGCTGACCAACCCCGTCATGATTCTGTTGGGCACTGTCCTATACAGCGTCAACACCCTGATCTTCCAAATCATCCTGCCCCACCGCCCCGTCCAAGAAACCGTCGCCAACGCCTACGACGCACTCAGCAACTACTTCGATGCCAAAGCCGACTTTTTCGATCCCGACGAAGCCGCATGGTTGGGCAACCGCCAAATCGACTTGGCCATGAGCAACACCAGCGTGATTACTGCCTTCAACCAATGCCGCGGCGCACTTTTCTACCGATTGCGCGGCCAACACCGCCATCCGCGTACCGCCAAAATGCTGCGCTACTACCTCTGTGCGCAAGACATGCACGAACGCATCAGCTCCGCCCACGTCGATTACAGCGAAATGGCCGAGCAGCTCAAAAACACCGACCTCATCTTCCGCATCCGCCGCCTGCTTGAAATGCAAGGCCAGGCGTGCCGCAACGTTGCCGCCTCCCTGCGCAACAACAAACCCTACGCATACAGCAAACGCCTTGGCCGCGCCATGGAAGGCTGCCGCCAATCCCTCAGCCATTTTGCCGAGACCCATGCCGACAATGCCAACCTCCACAATATCCGCCGTCTGCTCGACAATCTCAGCAGCGTCGATTACCAACTGCGGCAACTGCAAAACGATGCGTCCCTTGCCGAAAACGACAACGCCGACACCCGCATTGCCGCCCTTGAAAACACCAAGTTCCGCAATATCGGCGAAACCGTCCTCAGCCAGCTCAATTTCGAATCCGGCGTCTTCCGCCATGCCACCCGCCTCTCCATCGTCGTGGCCGCGGCCTGCATCATTGTCGAAATCCTCCATCTCAACCTCGGCTACTGGATTCTGCTGACCGCCCTTTTCGTCTGCCAGCCTAACTACACCGCCACCAAAAGCCGCGTGTACCAACGCATTGCCGGCACGATTCTCGGCGTGATTGTCGGTTCGCTCGTCCCCTACTTCACCCCGTCTGTTGAAACCAAGCTCTGGATTGTCATCGCCAGCACCACCCTGTTCTTCATGACCCGAAGCTACAAATACAGCTTCTCCACATTCTTCATCACCATCCAAGCCCTGACCAGCCTTTCGCTTGCCGGTTTGGACGTGTACCACGCCATGCCCATCCGCATCATCGACACCATCGTCGGTTCCGTTATCGCATGGGCCGCCGCCACCTACCTCTGGCCCGATTGGCGTTACCTCACCCTCAGCCACACCGCCGCCCAGACCATCACTGCCAACGGCCGCTATCTCGACGCCATCCTCGACCAGCTGCAAAACGGCAGCCGCGACGATGTCGACTACCGCCTTACCCGCCGCCAAGCCCACGAAAGCACCGCCGCCCTCAGCAGCACCTTATCCGACATGAGCAGCAACCCGAAAAAATACCAAGACCGCCTGCAAGACGGTTTTACCCTGCTCAAAACCAGCTATGCACTGACCGGTCACATTTCCGCGCTCGGCGCATACCGCGACCAGGTTCATCACGACGGCAGCAATACCTTCGCCCCATATGCCCGCCTGACCCACCACATCGCCGAACTCCTCAAACAAATGCCGCAGACCGAACCGGCCACCTTCGATGCAAGCATCGAAGCCATCCGACAGGAATTTGCCGATTTGGAACAGACCGACAAAGAGCAGTCCCAACAAAACCAAATCCTCAAACACCAGCTCGACCTCATCATCCGCCAGCTTGCACCGTGTTATCAGGCATTGCACAGACAGTCGGATACGCAAACCGCCTAAACCGATAACACATTTCAACAAAATAAATAAGGCCGTCTGAAACCCGATTTGGATTTCAGACGGCCTTTATTCAGCCATCGAGATTAAAACCGATTATGCGCCGCGTTTTTCCAAAGCAGCAACGGCAGGCAACTCTTTGCCTTCCAAGAACTCAAGGAACGCACCGCCACCGGTAGAGATGTAGCTGATTTGATCGGTTACTCCAAATTTGGCAATCGCCGCCAAAGTGTCGCCGCCGCCGGCAATCGAGAACGCATCGCTTTGGGCAATCGCTTCGGCCAATACTTTGGTACCGCCGGCAAATTGGTCAAACTCAAATACGCCGACCGGGCCGTTCCATACAACCGTACCGGCAGCTTTGAGCAACTCGGCCAAAGCAGCGGCGGATTTCGGGCCGATGTCCAAAATCATGTCGTCTTCGGCAACGTCGGCAATGTCTTTCACCACCGCTTCCGCATCAGCGGCAAAGGCTTTAGCGACAACCACATCGGTCGGCAGCGGAACAGAGCCGCCTTTTGCCGCCATTTTCGCCATGATTTTTTTAGATTCTTCCACCAAATCATGTTCGGCCAAAGATTTGCCGATGGCTTTGCCTTCTGCCAACAGGAAGGTATTGGCAATGCCGCCGCCGACGATGAGTTGGTCGACTTTGTCGGCCAAAGATTCGAGGATGGTCAGTTTGGTAGACACTTTGCTGCCGGCAACGATGGCAACCATCGGATGAGCCGGTTGTTTCAGGGCTTTGCCCAAAGCGTCGAGTTCGCCCGCCATCAACACGCCGGCGCAGGCAACCGGTGCAGCTTGGGCAACGGCTTCAGTTGAAGCTTGGGCGCGGTGGGCGGTACCGAATGCGTCGTTGACGAACACGTCGCACAAAGAAGCGTAGGCTTTGCCCAGCTCCAAGTCGTTTTTCTTCTCGCCTTTGTTGATGCGCACGTTTTGCAGCATCACGACATCACCGGCATTCAAGGTCGGTTTGTTTTCACGCCAGTCGTTCAATACTTTCACGTCTTTGCCCAACAGTTTGCCCAAATGCGCGGCAACAGGTGCCACATCGTCTTCAGGATGGAATTCGCCTTCGGTCGGACGGCCGAGGTGGGTCATCACGATCACAGACGCGCCGTTGTCCAAGCAGTATTTAATGGATGCGAGCGAAGCGCGGATACGGGTGTCGTCGCTGATGTTGCCGTCTTTGAACGGTACGTTCATATCGGCGCGGATCAGAACGGTTTTGCCTTGAACATTTTGTTCGGTCAGTTTCAAAAATGCCATGATGATTCCTTTGTGATGGTTGGAAACGGGAATGTTTGGGATTATCCGCGAATGAGGCGCGACGGTAAAGATTGGCAACGGCCGCGCTTGATGTGAATCAGCAGATAAAGCCGCAGGCCGTCTGAAACATTCGGCCAATCTTTCAGATTTTCCGCTATACTTTGGCGATTGATTTTCATTTTACGGATTGAACCATGTTACGCCGAATTGCTTTAATGCTTGCCTTCGCGCTGCCTGCCGCCTCATGGGCGCAGACGCTTTCTGAAACCCTGCCCAACGGTCTGAAAATCATCGTCAAAGAAGACCACCGCGCGCCTGTGGCCGTTTCGCAGATTTGGTACAAAATCGGCAGCGTGGATGAAAAACCGGGCAAAAGCGGCCTGAGCCACGCTTTGGAACACATGATGTTTAAAGGCACGAAAGACGTTCCCTCCGGTGAATTCAACCGCCGCGTGTCCGAGCTGGGCGGACAAAACAATGCCTATACCAACCGAAATGAAACGGTGTATTACGAAAACGTCGCCGCCGCCAACCTGCCCGAGATTCTGAAGCTCGAAGCCGACCGCATGCACAACCTCAACTTCAGCGACAAAGAATTCCTCAACGAGATGAACGTCATCCGTGAAGAACGCCGCCTGCGCACGGAAGACACAGCCGACGGCAAAATGTGGGAACAAGCCTATCTTGCCGCCTTTACCCAACCGTCCATGCGCGCCTCCGTCATCGGCTACATGAAAGATTTGCACACCCTAAAAGCCGACGACTTGCGCGCGTGGTACAAACAATATTACGCGCCCAACAATGCCGTATTGGTCATTGTCGGCGATGTCGATGCCAAACAAACGCTTCAGACGGCCGCCAAACTCTTTGGCGATATTCCGGCCAAAGCCCAGCCGCCGCGCAACAAACTCCATACCGAACCCTATTTGCGCAAGCCTGTTACGGTCAAAGCCACTTCTCCGGTTACACACCAGCCGCTGATTGCCATCAACTTCCGTGTGCCGAAACTCCAAAAACTCGATGACACGATGCCTTTCGCCCTCGACATCCTTTCCGATATTTTGGCAGGCAACGCGTCCAGCCGTTTTGATAAAAACCTCGTGCGCGGCAAGCAAACCGCATTGAACGCAGGAACGCATTACGACATCATCAGCCGTGAAATGCCGCTGTTCAGCGTCATGGCTATGCCTGCCGAAGGCGTGAAAACCGATACTCTGATTGCCCAGCTGCGCCAAGAAATCAAAGACATTGCCGACAACGGCGTTTCCGAAGAAGAATTGCAGCGCGTCAAAACCCAGGCAGCGGTCAGCGAAATCTACGCCAAAGACTCCATGTCTTCCCAAGCCTCCATGATGGGCCGCCTCGAAGCGCGCGGTTTCCAATATACCGACGAACAAGAAATCCACCGCCGCTTGCAGGCAGTCAGCGCGCAAGAAGTACAGGCCGCCGCCCAGATGTTGACCGACGATCGCATGAGCACCGTCATCATCGAGCCGCAAAAACCTGCCGCCGCGCCAAGCAAAAAAGCTGCCAAACGCCGATAAACATCAGGCCGTCTGAAAGCCCATACCCTTTCAGACGGCCTTAACAGAAAGCCACAACATGAAACCCACCCTGCTCGCCCTTGCCCTACTCCTGCCCTTAAGCGTCCAAGCCGCCACCGACATCCAGCGCTGGCGCAACCACGACGGCACCCAAATCCTCCTTGTCGAACGCCACGAAAACCCCATCATCGACCTTGAAGTCAGCTTCAAGGGCGCAGGCAGCGTCGCCAATCTGGACGGCAAAAGCCAAGTTGCCGAATTTACCGCCGCCCTTCTGACCGACGGCACCCAAGAACTGGACGAAGAAGCCTTCAATGCCGAAGCCGACAACATCGGCGCACAAATCAGCAGCGACAGCAATGCCGAAAGCGCATCCGCAGGCTTCCGCAGCCTCAGCAAAGCCGACATCCGCGACAAAGCCGCCAACTTGCTCAACCACTCGCTGACCCGTCCGCGCTTTGACGAAGCCGTTTTCCGCCGCCGTCAAATCCAATCCATTACCGGCTTGCAACAACAGGAAACCACCCCCGACTACACCGCCACGCGCGAACTGACCAAGCTCATCTATCCGAACCACCCCTACGGCAGCGGCGCAAACATAACCGTCGACAGCCTCAAACAAGTTAGTCTGGACGACATCCGCGCCTTCCACCGCACCCACTACGGCAAAGACAACGCCATCGTCGCCATCGTCGGCGACCTCAACCGCAAACAGGCAGAGCAACTGGTCGAGCTCGTCCTCAAAGACCTGCCGGTCAAAGCCACTGCAACCCACGCCATCCCTCCCGTTTCCAAACAAACCGCTCAACGCCGCGACATCCCCTTTGCCGGCACACAGGCACAAGTCCTGCTCGGCACCTCCCTCATCAAACGCCACGACCCCGACTATTACGCCCTCGTTGCCGGCAACTACATCCTCGGCGGCGGCGGTTTCGACAGCCGCCTCATGAAAGTTTTGCGCGACCAACACGGCTACACCTACGGCGTATACAGCAGCCTCGCCCCGGCGACAGAAGAAGGCACGTTTGCCGTTTCCTACTCCACCCAAAAGAAAAACACCAAAGCCTCACTGGCCGACACCCAAGCCGTCATTGAGCAGTTTATCGCCGAAGGCCCGACCGAAGCCGAGCTGAAACAGGCCAAAGCCAACATCGTCGGCGGCTTTCCCCTGCGCTACGACTCCAACGACAAACTGCTCAACTACCTGAGCCTGATCGGCCTCTACGACCTACCCAACGACTACTTGGAAGCCTACCCCAAAGCCATCAACAGCCTGACCGTCGAACAAGTCCGCGACGCATGGCAACGCCGCATCAAATTCAAAGACCTCAACACCGTCGTTGTCGGTGCAGAATAAAACGCTTTAAAACAACAGGCCGTCTGAAAGATTTTTCAGACAGCCTGTTTTCTTAATTATTCAAATCGTTTATGTTATCGTGATACAATCACTTGTTTTTTCAATTTTTGATCGTAAAAGGAATATATTTTATGAAAACTTACAAAATATTCAAAAATCCGACAGGTCAATATGAAGCTGTCAAACAAGGTTGGTCTTGGCCTGCATTTTTCTTTGGCGGCATCTGGGCATGCGTGAAAAAAATATGGGGCTTGGGTATCGGAATCTTTGTTGTATTTATAATTTTGAATTTAATCGCCGGTGACAATCAGGCCATGGGAAGCCTTGTCAGCGCACTTGGCTTCGGTGTAGGCATTGTACTTGGCTTACAAGGCAACAAATTGCGTGAAGGAAATCTGAGAAAACGTGGCTATCAAGAAGCGCCTAAAGTCATTCAGGCCAGCAATCCTGAAGCTGCTGTTGCACAATACATTTCTGAATACGAAAAATAAATCGGATTCTTAAAATGAAAAGGCCGTCTGAAACCCAAATCTCAGGTTTCAGACGGCCTTTTTTAACCGGTCAATTACTTATTCAACCGTTACTGATTTAGCCAAGTTGCGCGGTTTGTCCACATCTGTACCGCGTGCAAGGGCGGCGTGGTAAGACAGGAGTTGCACGGGGATGGTGTGCACAATCGGCGAGAGTACGCCGACGTGGCGTGGGGCGCGGATAACGTGCACGCCTTCGGTGGCGTTGAAGTTGCTGTCGAGGTCGGCGAAGACGAAGAGTTCGCCGCCGCGTGCGCCGACTTCCTGCATATTGGCTTTTACTTTGTCCAACAGGCTGTCGTTCGGGGCAATCACGACAACAGGCATGTTCTCGTCCACCAAGGCCAACGGGCCGTGTTTCAACTCACCCGCAGGATAAGCTTCGGCGTGGATATAGGTAATCTCTTTCAGCTTCAATGCGCCTTCAAGAGCGATTGGGAAGTGGATGCCGCGACCCAGGAAGAGTGCGCTGGTTTTCTTGGCAAATTTTTGCGCCCAAGCGGCGATTTGCGGCTCAAGATTGAGAACGTGCTGAATGCTGCCCGGCAGTTGGCGCAGTTCTTCAACGTATTCACGCGCTTGTTCGTCAGAAACCAGGCCACGCTGTTTGCCCAAGGTAACGGCCAGGCCGAACAGGACAACCAGTTGGGTCGTGAACGCTTTGGTAGAGGCAACGCCGATTTCTGCGCCAGCGCGTGTGTACAGTACCAACTCGCTTTCGCGCGGCAGGGCGGATTCCATCACGTTACAGATAGACAGGCTGTGTTTGTGTCCTAAGGATTGCGCGTATTTCAGGGCTTCCATGGTGTCCAAAGTTTCGCCGGATTGGGAAATGGTGATGACCAATTGTTTCGGATCGGCAATCACGTCGCGGTAGCGGTATTCGCTGGCGATTTCGACGTCGGTCGGCACTTTGGCGATGGATTCGAGCCAGTATTTGGCGGTCAGCGCGGCATAGTAGGACGTACCGCAGGCAAGGATTTTGATGCTGTGGATATCGTCGAACACTTCGCGGGCGTTGGCGCCGAAGTTTTCAGGTTCAAAACCGCCATCTAAGAAGACTTCGGCAGTATCGGCGATGGCGCGGGGCTGTTCGTGGATTTCTTTTTGCATGAAGTGGCTGTATGGGCCCAGCTCCAAAGAAGCCAGAGATAACTCGGATACTTTAATCGCGCGTTCGGTTTGCGCACCGGTTTTGTCGAGCAATTTTTCGATACCGTTTGCATTCAACAGGGCGATGTCGCCGTCTTCCAAATAGGCGATGCGGCGGGTAAAGGCGATCACGGCAGATACGTCGGAAGCGATAAAGGTTTCTTGGTCGCCCAAAGCCACCAACAGCGGGCAGCCCATGCGCGCAACAACCATTTGTTCAGGGTTGTCTTGTGCGATAACGGCAATGGCGTATGCGCCGTGGAAACGGGCAGTCGCAGCTTGGACGGCTTCAAACAGTTTGCCGCCGTTTTGTGTGTATTCGTGATTGACGCTGTGGGCGATGACTTCGGTATCGGTTTGCGATTCGAAGGTGTAACCCAACGCTTTAAGGCGTTCGCGTTCGGCTTCAAAGTTTTCGATAATGCCGTTGTGGACAACCGCGATCATGCCACCGGAAATGTGGGGGTGGGCGTTAGGCTCGGTTACACCGCCGTGGGTTGCCCAACGGGTATGGCCGATGCCGATATGGCCGAACACGCCTTTTTCGCGTGCTGCATCTTCCATCAGCTGTACACGGCCGACGCGGCGGACGCGTTTGATTTTGCCGTCCATGTTTACGGCAATACCCGACGAATCATAGCCTCGGTATTCAAGGCGTTTGAGACCGTCGGTCAGAAAATCGACTACATTGTGATTGGCGCGAATAGCACCTACGATACCGCACATATAAGTTCCTTAGTATCAAAAGTTTGAAAAAATGACTGCTGCTCCGGCTCCCGAAAGCGGCAGTCGGAAAACGCCGTTTTATATTCATTGAAACGGCAAATCTGAGTTTCAGACGGCCTGTTGTTTCTCAAGGCCGTCTGAAAACAAACTAAAAGATCAACCTTACTTCTTATCGCCTTTTTCCGGACGCACCCAGCCTTCGATGACGATTTGGCGAGAACGGGCGAGAACGAGTTTGCCGTCTTCGCAGTTGCGGGTAATCGCGCTGCCCGCGCCTGTCGTCACTTTGTTGCCGAGGGTGACGGGGGCAACCAGTACGCAGTTTGAACCGATGCGCACTTCGTCGCCGATGACGGTTTTGTGTTTGTTCACGCCGTCGTAGTTGGCAATAATCGTGCCGGCGCCGAAGTTGGTTTTGCTGCCGATCTCGGCATCACCGATGTAGGTGAGGTGGTTGGCTTTGGTGCCGTTGCCGATGGTGGCGTTTTTGACTTCGACGAAGTTGCCGATGTGTACGTCATCGGCAAGTTTGGCTTGCGGACGCAGACGGGCGTATGGGCCGATTTGGTTGTTTTCGCCGACTTCGCAACCTTCAAAATGAGAGAATGGGGCGATTTTGGTGTTGGCACCGATTTTGGCGTTTTTGATCACGCAGTTGGCACCGATTTCGACGTTGTCGCCGAGTTCGACTTCGCCTTCGATGACGACGTTGACGTCAATCACGACATCTTGTCCGTGTTTCAGACGGCCCCGTAAATCAAAACGTGCTGGATCGCGCAGGGTGACGCCTGCTTTGAGCAATTCTTGCGCCTGTTCGGTTTGGAAAATACGCTCGAGTTCGGCCAGTTGGAGTTTGTTGTTCACGCCGGCGGCCAGATGGGAGGCACGGACTTGGACGGGATGAACTTTAATACCGTCGGCAACGGCTTTGGCGATGAGGTCGGTCAGATAGTATTCGCCTTGGGCATTGTTGCTGGAAAGGCTGTTCAACCAAGCTTCGAGTTTGGCGTTGGGCAGAACCAAAATGCCGGTGTTGATTTCTTTCACGGCTTTTTGGGCGGCATCGGCGTCTTTTTCTTCGACAATGGCGGTTACGCTGCCGTTGCTGTCGCGGATGATACGGCCCAAACCTGTCGGGTCGTTGGGCACGTCGGTCAACAGGCCGACTTCGTCGCCTGCGGCTTCGAGCAGGGTTTCAAGGGTAGCTGCGTCAATCAGAGGAACGTCGCCGTACAACACCAGCGTGCGGCCTTCGGCAGACAGGTGCGGCAGGGCGGTTTTGACGGCGTGGCCGGTACCGAGCTGTTCGGTTTGTTCAACCCAAACGACATCACGTTTGACAGTGTCCAAGACTTGCTCTTTGCCGTGGCCGATGACGACGCAGATGTTTTGGGGATTCAGAGAGGCGGCGGTATCGATAACGCGCTCAACCATGGGAAGGCCGCCGATGCGGTGCAGCACTTTGGGAATTTTGGAGTACATGCGTGTGCCTTTACCGGCGGCGAGGATGACGATATTTAAAGCTGTCTGAGCCATGATACGGTTTCCGTTGTCGTTGTTTGAGGCCGTCTGAAAAGTGGGGCAACAAGTGTTGATTGTTTTTCACTCCGTTTCAGACGGCCTTGGGGATATTGTTATTCGGTTGCTGTCTGTTGGTTGGCAAATTGCGGCTTTTGCCAGTTTTGGCCGCGTTCGCCGCGTTCGCCGTGTTCAGCGTGATCCGCTTGATTGGATTGGACGGCGCGGCGCTCTGGGCGGAACTGGTTGTAATTCATGTTTTTAGAATAAGTACCGTCCTGATAAACGATAGGCGTGCCGGTAGCATATTTTTGGCGTACGGCGGTACGGCCGGATTCGTTGGTGTAGGTTTCCCAAGAGCAACCGGCCAAAACGGCGGCGGCGGTCAGAATTAAAGCGAGTTTACGCATGATGTTGTCCTTGTTTTTAAATGTCGGCAATACCGTGTATTGTACTTGTTTTTTCAAAACTTCACGGCAGTTTTGTGCAAAATTCAAGCAAGCCCTGCATATCTTTCGCTATGCCGTCGGCAAATGACAACGGATGGGCTTTTTCGCCGTACCAAACGGTCTTCATGCCCAAGGCTTTGGCTTGGTGCAGATTGTCGGCGCTGTCGTCCACCATAATGCACTGTTCGGGTTTGACGCCCAACAGGCGGCAGACGTTGAGATAGGCTTGCGGATTGGGTTTGTAGAGCAGGCCGAAGTCGTCCGTGCCGAACAAGCCGTCAAAATGCGCTTCCAAGCCCAACGCTTCAACCAATGCGCGGACATAAAACGAAGGCCCGTTGGAAAATACGGCTTTTCGCCCTTTCAGACGGCCTAAAACGTCATCAGTTCCATCCATACCCTCCACCTTTGCCAAAATTTGCTTAAGGGGGTGACTTTCACGCAAAAATTCATCGATATCGACTTCGGGATGGTGGATTTGCAAACCGGCAAGCGTCGCGCCGTATCGGTGCCAATAATCTTGGCGCAGGTGGGAGGCGGCTTCTTCGGAAAGCTTCAGACGGCCTGCCATGTATTCGGTCATGGCGCGGTTGATGATGTAGAAAATGCCGGCTTCGGCATTGTGCAAAGTATTGTCGAGGTCAAACAGCCAAACGGGGGAATAATTCATATCGTGCCTTGATATGCAGATTTTGTTATGATATTTCGTATTTTACCCGTACAAAGGAAAGAGAATGAAACTGAAATTGTCCGCCTTGGCCCTGTTGCTGGCTTCGGCAAACCTGTACGCCCAAACCGAAGTGCGTCTGGCCGTGCACAAATCCTTCAGCCTACCCCAATCTGTCATCGCGCAATTTGAAAAAGCCAACGATGCCAAAGTGTCCGTCATCAAGGCAGGCAGCGGCAACGAAATGCTCAACAAGCTGATTTTGAGCAAGGCCAACCCGATTGCCGATGCGGTTTACGGTTTGGACAACGCCAACATCGGCAAAGCCAAAGCCGCCGGCATCCTCGCCGCCAGCCAACCCAAATCCGCGCCCGTAACCGCTTCCCTGCCCGATGCGCTGGCCGTCGATTACGCCTATGTCGCCATCAACTACGACAAAAAATGGTTTGAACAGAAAAAACTGCCCCTGCCGCAAACCCTGCAAGACCTGACCAAACCGGAATATAAAAACCTTCTAGTGACCCCGTCTCCCGCCACATCTTCGCCCGGGCTCTCCTTCCTCTTGGCCAACATCGGCGGCATGGGTGAAGAAGGCGCGTTCAAATGGTGGGCGCAAATGCGCCAAAACGGCGTGAAAGTTGCCAAAGGCTGGAGCGAAGCCTACTACACCGACTTCACCCAAAACGGCGGCGCCTATCCCCTCGTGGTCAGCTATGCCACCAGCCCGGCGGCCGAAGTCCACTACTCCAAAGGCAAATACAGCACCCCACCCACCGGCAACCTCTTCCTCAAAGGCGGCACATTCCGCCAAGTTGAAGGCGCGGCCGTTTTGAAAGGCGCAAAACAACCCGAGCTGGCGGCCAAACTGGTGAGCTGGCTGCAAAGCGGCGAAGTGCAAAAAGCCCTGCCTGCCGAAATGTGGGTCTATCCGGCAGTCAAAAACACACCGCTGCCCAAAGTATTCGAGTTTGCCCAAACACCGAAACACAGCGATTCCCCCAACCGCGCCGACATCAACACCAAACAAAAACAATGGGTGAGCCGTTGGAGCAAAACCGTTTTACGTTAAACCGAAAAACTTAAAAACACATCAAGGCCGTCTGAAAAAACAAATCATTAGTTTTTCAGACGGCCTTGTTTTACAATGACCTTTTAAACAACTTCACACGCACACACAATTATGAATTTCGATCTTCAAGTCCTCTCCTCCTTCTCCGGTTGGGAACAACTCGCCCAAACCGGCATGTCTTTCGGTACCAACCTGCTGGCCGCCTTAGCCATCTTCTTTATCGGCCGCTGGATCGCCACACGCTTGGTAACACTGATGAAAGCCGCGCTGACACGCGCCAAAGTCGATAAAACACTGGTCAGCTTCCTCGGCAACGTCGCCAACATCGGCCTGCTGATCCTCGTCATCATCGCCGCACTGGGCAAACTCGGCATCCCGACCACTTCCGTTACCGCCTTGATCGGCGGCGCAGGCTTGGCCGTGGCTTTGTCTTTGAAAGACCAACTGTCCAACTTCGCTGCCGGCGCGCTGATTATCCTGTTCCGCCCGTTTAAAGTCGGCGACTTTATCCGCGTCAACGGTTTTGAAGGCATCGTCCGCGAAATCAAAATGGTGCAGACCTCTTTGAGCACACCTGACAACGAAGAGGTCGTCCTGCCCAACAGCGTGGTCATGACCAACAGCATCACCAACCGCTCCTCCCTGCCCCTGTGCCGCGCCCAAGTCGTTGTCGGCGTCGACTACGCCTGCGACTTAAAAGCCGCCAAAGCCGCCGTATTGAGAGCGGCAACCGAGCATCCATTATGTGTTCAAACCGAAGAACGACCTGCCGTCGTATACATTACCAACCTTGGCGACAGCGCCATCGAGATCACCCTTTGGGCGTGGACGCAAGAAGAAAATCTCGGCCCATTCCGATTCGCCCTGAACGAGCAAGTGGTTGAAAACCTGCGTGCCGCCAACATCAACATCCCGTTCCCACAATGTGATGTCCACCTCATCCAGCCGAAAGCCTGATTTCAGCTTTCAGGCCGTCTGAAATCCGGCGGGCCAAGCGCCTGCCCGGTTTTACCCTTTTCCATAAGGAGCCGCCATGTCCCACCTGCAAACCATCGCCGAACACCTGACCAGCCGCCGCCAAACCGTTACCTGCGCCGAGTCCTGCACCGGCGGCCTGCTTGCAGGTGCGCTGACTTCCATTCCCGGCAGCTCGCAGTGGTTTCACCAAAGCTTCGTCACATACAGCAACCAAGCCAAACAAGACCGCCTCGGCGTCATGCCCGACACCTTGCTGAAACACGGCGCGGTTAGCCGCGAGACCGTCTATGAAATGGCTCGCGGCGCAAAAGCCGTCGCGCAAGCGGATTACGCCTTGAGTATTTCCGGCATCGCCGGCCCTGGCGGCGGCAGCGCGGCCAAACCGGTCGGCACAGTCTGGTTCGGCCTGGCCACGCCCGAAGGCTCGTTTGAGCAAACCGCGCTTTTCACAGGCGATCGCGAAGCAGTAAGGGCGCAAGCCGTCGAATACGCATTGGCTTTCTTGGCGGAACATTTGGTTTGATAGAAAAAACACAGGCCGTCTGAAATCTGGAAATCAGGTTTCAGACGGCCTTTTTATTTATCTATTCAAACCATCAGCGGATTTATACGCCCAAAAGCTCTTTGCCGAGGAAGCTGCCTTTTTCGACACCCGGCAGGACGAAGAAATAGCCGCCGCCAAACGGGCTGATGTATTCCTCCAGCGGTTCGCCGTTGAGCAGGTTTTGCACGAAGATGAAGCCGTCGGCAAGGTTGGCCTGATAGCAGATGAACACCAAGCCGACATCGAGCTGGCCGTTGGCGGCGAGGCCGCGCGAGTAGTTGAAGGCGCGGCGGTAGAGCAGGTGTTTTTTCATGAACTCCGGATCGCGCGGATTGGCAAGGCGCATATGGCTGTCTTTGGGCGTGATTTTGCCGTCGGGGTCTTTGGCGAAATCGGCGGTGTCGCCTTCTTTTTTACCGTCCATGGGCGCGCCGCTGTATTTGCGCCGGCCGAAAATATCGGTTTGTTCCTGCATCGGGGTGCGGTCCCAAAACTCGACAAAGTGGCGGATGAGGCGGACGGCCTGATAGCTGCCGTTTTTCGCCCATGCCGGTTCGTCCAAGCTGTTGGCGGCAACGCCCGTCCACAGGACTTGATCGGCGACTTTGGGATCTTCGACTTTGGGATTGCCGGAGCCGTCGCGGAAACCTAAAAGATTGCGCGCGGCAATGGCGCCGGGTTCGGCTTTAGGGAGCCAACCGTCTATGCTCCAACGGATCACGGCAAACTGGGCGGTGTTTTTGATGATGTCGCGCAGGGCGGCTTGGCAGGTTTCGGGGGAGAATGCGCAAATTTGCAGGCTGAGGTCGCCGTCGCACCAAGATTTTTGGAGTTTGTCGTTGGGGAAGTCGCGCATTTCTTGTAGGTGTTTCGGCTTTTTGTCTTTGAGGCCGAAGCGGTCGTCAAAGAGGCTGCTGCCGACGCCGACGGTAACCGTCAGCCCATCGGGGCGGAATTGTTTGCCGAGGATGCCGCTGCCTGCAGGCGGGAGTTTGTCGTCGCCGTCTTGGTATTCGCCGCCTTGGGTGAGGAATTCGATGCGGGCGGTCAGTGTGCGGAACAGGTTTTCAAGTTGTTTGGCGTCTTTGGCGGTAACGTCAAAGGCACACATGATGCCGAAGAGCTGGTGTGGCGTAACGATGCCTGCCTGATGCTCGCCGTAACACGGATAGGCCAGCTCGGAATGTTGGTTGTTTTGGGTTTCGGCGGCGGCTTCGCCTTGTTTTTTACCGGCAAAATAACCGGCAACGCCGATGGCGCCGGCGGCAAGGGCAGTTTTGAAAAGGGTTCGTTTTTCGGGTTGTGCCGGTTGTTTGTTTTGGCTCATGGTCTGCTCCTTGGCAGGGAACGGAAAGATTGCAATCGTGTGAAGTAAGGTTGGTTTTCAAGCATATTTTGTGTGGACGACAATAAGATTCAGACGACCTTTCAATATCCAAAGGCCGTCTGAAAACGCGTTATCTTATTTCAAACCCAAAATGCCGCGCAGTTTGGCCAAGTCTTCTGCCAAGGCATTAATCGGCGCCTGCAGGGCTTTGCGGTCTTCTTCGCTCAATTTGTCGTACAGCTCGAAACCGTTCGGGGTTTTGTATTTCGCCAAAATGTCTTCAACCTGTTTGAAGTTGGCATCGGTTTTTTCCAACAACGCTTTGTCTTTGGCTTCGATCAGCGGACGGAACAAATCAACGATTTTTTTGGAGCCTTCCACATTGGCTTGGAAGTCGCTCAAGTCGGTATGGCTGTAACGGTCTTCTTCGCCGCTGATTTTGCTGCCGGCCACTTCTTCAATCAGTTCGGACGCGCCGCCGACCACCTTACCCGGAGGAAACGCCAATGCGTCGATTTCTTTTTGCAGTGCTTCGACATCGGTCATCAGTTTGGCTGCAATTTCCTTCACGCCGGATACGTCTTTTTCTACCCAAAGGGCGTGTTCGATACGGTGGAAGCCGGTAAATCCGGCATCTTTCGCACCGTCTTTGAAGTCGTCTTCACGCGCATCGATGACGGGGTCGAGTTCGCTGAAAAGCTCGGCAATCGGTTCGATACGTTCGTAATGGACGCGGGTGGCGGCAAACAGGGATTTGGCCTTTTCAATGTCGCCGGCTTTAACGGCTTCGGTAAAGGTTTTGGTTTTCGCCACCAGCTCTTTAACCTCGCCTTGAACGTAAGCTTTATAGTCTGCCAGAGGTTGCGCCAGTTTTTCCAAATCGGCTTCGTTGGCCGTGTCTTTGAAGCCGCTGTCGGTAACAATCAGCTTACCGCGCGGATTAGTCAACAGGCCGCAAGTCATTTCATATTCGCCCGGCAGCAGGGTAACGGTCATTTTGTCGGATAAACCCGGGGCGATGTTTTCACGCTCGTCCACCACCATCACGCCTTTCAGGATTTCCCATTCCAGCTTGCGGCCGCTGTCGTTTTTGATGTTGAACACGACTTGGCCGCTGGGGACGGTCAATTCCATCGGTTCGCAGGCAGTATCGTTCACGCCGATATTGACCGAACCGTCGGCATTAGCGGCAGCGGATGCGCCTGAAGCGGCAGGCGCGGCTTTTTCGGCTTCAGGCGGCTGACACGCGGTCAAACCCAGAGCCAACATTACGGACAAAGCAGTTAGATTGAATTTTTTCATTTTACTTCCTTTTTATTTAGTTAACGTTTTTGCCGGCGCACTGCCGCGCAAAAACCAAATCATGACGGGAACCAGATACAGCAGCCAAATCAGGACTTCGCCTTCGGTCGGATGGTCGGTATAGCCGAAGAAACCGCCGAGCAGCACGCCTAAAGGGCTGTCTTCATGCAAATATTTCGATGTGTCGAAAGCAATATCCTGCATCACATTCCATACGCCGGCCTCATGCAGCGCGCGAAACGAACCGGCCAGCAGACCGGCCGCCACCACAATCAGAAACGCGCCCGTCCAACGGAAAAACTTCGCCAAGTTCAGGCGCATACCGCCCTGATAAATCAGCGTACCGATGACAACTGCCACCAACAGCCCCAACACCGCGCCTATCGGCATAGACCACGTCGGGCTTTGCTGGAACACGGCAAGCAGGAAAAACACGCTCTCTAAACCTTCGCGCGCCACAGCCAAAAACGCCATGCCGACTAAGGCCCACCCCTGGCCGCTGCCGCGGTTTAAGGCCGACTGAACAGAATCCTGAAGATGCTGTTTCATCGAACGCGCGGCCTTCTTCATCCACAAAATCATGTACGTCAGCATCGCCACAGCCACCAGGCCGATGGCGCCGACCACCAATTCCTGTTCTTTTTGCGGAATCTCGCCGGTAGCGGAATGAATGCCGTAACCAATACCCAAACACATGACCGAAGCCAAAAACACGCCCAGCCAAACCTTCGGCATCAGCTCGCTGTGTCCCGACTGTTTCAAAAAACTGGCAACAATGCCGACGATCAGGGCGGCTTCGATGCCCTCGCGCAGCATAATCAATAAAGCAATCAGCATAAAAAACTCTAAAGTGAAATGTTCATTTGTTAACGCATTTATAACGCTTTATGCTTAATAACGCAAATTATTTTTATTTTTTAATAACCCCATATTTATTAAGATTTTTTAAAATAAAATAACGGACGTAATCAATAAAAACTAAAAGGCCGTCTGAATAAGGCCGTCTGAATTTTATTTTTTCAGACGGCCTTAATTTATCTAAGCAATTGTAAATAAATAATAAAAAAGTTCCATAGTATAAATTTCCCTATCAGTGATATTTTCAGAATTTATCAAATTTAAAAGGTTGATTTACAACAAAAATTAAAACCGCCTTATCTTTTATAGTTGGCATATTGCTGGTGCAATCAGCAATCCATGACATAACAAACGCATAACAAAGGAACCCTCCTATGCCACGTTTAAAACTCCACCAAATCGCTTTGGCTTTGGCCGTTTCTGCCGCGCTGACCGCCTGCGGCGAGAAAACGGCTCAAACAACCGAAACCCCTCAAGCAGCTTCTGCCGCGAGCGGTGCCGATGCTGCCGCAAGCACCGCCGCTGTTTCGGCCCCTCAAAATTCTGCCGATGTTTCTGCCGAAGACAAAGCCCTGTTGGAACGCGCGCAAGCTACGTTCAAACCTTTGCCTGACTTAGCCGAAATGCAAAAAGTTCGTCCGTTTACCGAAGAACAGGTCAAACTCGGCCAACAACTTTGGTACGAAAACCGCCTGTCCAAAGGCAACACCGTCAGCTGTAACTCTTGCCACAACTTGGCAACTGCCGGCGTAGACAACATGCCGACCAGCGCGGGTCACAAAAGCCAATTCGGTGGCCGTAACTCCCCAACTGCTCTGAATGCCGCCTTGTTGGGCAGCCAATTCTGGGACGGCCGTGCAGCCGATGTGGAAGAACAAGCCGGCGGCCCATTGCTCAACCCGGTTGAAATGGCCAACGCTACCGAAGCCGATGCCGCCGCCAAAATCGCCGGTATCCCTGAATACCAAGAAAAATTCAAAGCCGCATTCCCTGAAGACGGTGCGGTTTCCTTAAAAAACATCACCACCGCATTGGGCGCGTTTGAACGTACCCTGCTGACCCCGACCCGTTGGGACGACTACCTGAAAGGCAACGTATCTGCCCTGAGCGAACAAGAACGCAAAGGCGTACGCGCATTTATGGACAACGGCTGTATCGCTTGTCACAACGGCGTCAACTTGGGCGGTACCATGTTCCAAAAATTCGGCTTGGTGGACGGTCCTTACTGGAAACACATCGACGATCCTAAACACGACAAAGGCCGTGCGGACGTAACCAAAAAAGCCGAAGACGAATTCTTCTTCCGCGTTCCCGGCTTGAGAAACGTCGAACGCACCTACCCATACTTCCACAACGGCAGCGTTTGGGAACTGGATAAAGCCGTCAACATCATGGCAAAAGCCCAATTGGGTAAAACCCTGGCTCCGGAAGACACTGAAAACATCGTTGCCTTCTTGAAAGCCCTCTCCGGCAATGTTCCAGAGTCTGCCCGAACCATGCCTGAGCTGCCTGTATCCACCGATGTCAAATCCCAACCTGATAACAAATAAGGTTTAGCACAAAACAAAGGCCGTCTGAAAATCCGTTTCAGACGGCCTTTTTGTTGCCGGCCATATGGGCGGCTTTGTTTCACGATTCCACACAATATGGTAATCTTGAGCCGATTTTCACCATACATCCGAAAGGAACATCATGAGCCTGATTATTGAAGACTTGCAAGAAGGCCACGGCAAAGAAGCCGTCAAAGGCAAAGAAATCACCGTACATTACACCGGCTGGTTGGAAGACGGTACCAAATTCGACTCCAGCCTCGACCGCCGTCAACCGCTGACCATCACTCTGGGCGTCGGCCAAGTAATTAAAGGTTGGGACGAAGGCTTCGGCGGCATGAAAGAAGGCGGCAAACGCAAGCTGACCATTCCTTCCGAAATGGGCTACGGCGCACACGGTGCCGGCGGCGTAATTCCTCCACACGCAACTTTGATTTTTGAAGTCGAGCTGCTGAAAGTGTACGAATAAGCATTTGATGCTTCAAAAGACCGAGGCCGTCTGAAATCCGAAGTTTGGTTTTTCAGACGGCCTGTTTTTATCAAGATTCGGTATAATGCCTGTTTTACAAACAAACCATTTCCCAAGGAACCCTCATGCTTTTACCCGAACAAGTCAAAACCCTGATTGAAGGCGTTACCCCTTGCGAACACGTCGAAGTCGAAGGCGACGGCCATCACTTCTTCGCCGTAATCGTTTCCTCTTCCTTTGAAGGCAAAGCCCGCCTCGCCCGCCACCGCCTGATTAAAGACGGCCTCAAGCCGCAACTCGAAAGCAACGAATTGCACGCGCTGTCGATTTCCGTTGCCGCCACTCCGGCCGAATGGGCTGCCAAACAGGCTTAATTTGGAATCAAACAAAAGGCCGTCTGAAAAGTTTTCAGACGGCCTTTTTCATACATATTAAACAGCGCAGGCAATCGATACAAACGCCAAACCGCATTCCACAATACGCAATCGCGGCGTAAACCCTACCGGAAACAGCAACCAAACTAGCCCTGCCGTTTCGGGAAAAACTGCACCACGTTCTCCCCTTGCGGCAACACCAATTTTTTCACGGCATGGCCGTACACGGTTTCAAGCGTGATGTTCAGACGGCCTTCGTTGGCAAAAATCTTATCCACACATTCCTTGGCCGCTTGCGGATTGCTGAACTTCAACGCATTCCACAATCCCAAGGTTTCCATGTCCTGCCAAAACGTCCCGGCTTTTTTATAGCTCAATTCAAGCTTGGCCGTGTCGGTCACCGGATCGTAAAAGCCGTTGTCGGCGAGCATATCGCCCAAGTCGTGCATATCAATCAGCGTGGGTGCTTCGCATTCGATGCCTTCATGGTTCAGACGGCCTGTCAGCTCGCTCAGGCTGTCGCGGCCAAAGTGCGTGAAGAACAATAATCCGTCGGTTTTCAAAGCAGCGGCCCAGTTTTTCAAAACCGGCAAAATATCGTCGGCGCGGCTGAGGCTGAGGTTGGCCCACAACATATCGGCGGATGCTTCAGGCAACGGCGCGGTCAGGGCTTGGCAATGCTGCGGGATGGTTTTGCCGGTCAGCTTCTGCCAGAAACCGCCTTTACGCGCGGCGGCGGCTGTTTTCAAAAAATCGGCATTCGGATCGTATTCTTCAAACACGGCGTCGGGATAACGCGCGGCCAGCAGGCTGCGGCTGATGTCGGCATCGGCACCAATCAGCATGATGCGTTTGGGTACATTGCGAACCAGCTGCAGGCGCTCGTCGGTGTCTTGGGCGAGATGGCGGTGAATTTGCCAGCGTTTGTCTTGTTCGGTCATGGTGGGTCGTGTCAGCGGGCTTTGCCCGACAATGTTTTTATGGTTTAAGGCTGTTTCAGACGGCCTTTTCGACAAAATTGCGGTAAATTTCGGCAAACTCGTCGGCATGGCTTAAAAAGGGCGCGTGTGCGGCTTTGTCGATAAGGACCAGCTCGCTGTCGCTCAAATGGCGGTGTAAATATTCGCCCATGCGCGGCGGCGTGATGGCGTCTTTCTGTCCAAACACCAGCAATGACGGCGTTTGAATAAGCGGCAACAGCGGACGCGCGTCGGCATGATTAACGGCTTCAAGCGCGGCCTGTAAGGCGGAAGGCGTGCCGCAGCGCGCCAAATCAGGCAATACCCGATTTAAGATTTCGCCCGAATGCGGCGTGTGCAGCAGTTGCAGTTGTAGAAACTGTTTAATATGTTTGGCATAATCCTGCTGGAATGCGCCGACCATCTTGCCCAAGGCAGGTTGAGCCAAGCCTTCGGGATAATCCGTATCGGCAGTCAATCGGGCAAAACTTGCCGTCAGGCAGAGCGATTGGATTTTTTCGGGATAAAGCGCGGTCAAATACAGGGCAACCAGTCCGCCCAGCGACCAGCCGAGAATGTGTGCCGGCGTGTCGATTTGTCCGGCAAAGGCTTCAGCAACGGCGGCAATATCAAACGGTTCGGCAAAAGGCGCATCGCCGTGTCCGGGCAAATCAAGCGCGCGGACGTCCCAACCGGCAGGCAGGCGCGGTATCAAATCGTCGAATATATGGCGGTTCGCCGCCCAACCGTGTATCAGATAAACTTTTTTGGCGGAGTGTGACATGAATGTTCTTTCTTGGTGGCGCAGTTTGAAACAGCTCAATGCGCGACGTTGCGTATTATGCCACGATTCCGTTTCAGACGGCCTTTGCCGAGGCTGCACAAACGATTTGACGGAATATTTTATCGACACGGCACAAAGCTGCCCTTTGTGTTTCCGCCATGTCGCGGGCGGGGCAGTGTGCGGCAGTTGTCAGAAAAAGCCGCCCGCATTTGATAGAATGTGGGCCTCGCTGTATTACGAACCGCCCGTCAGCAGCATGATCCGCGAGCTGAAACACTTGGCCGATTTGGGCATGAGCCGTCCATTGGCGGATTTGATGAACCAAAACGCACCGGACTGGCTGGCAACGGAACACTTCGATTTCGTCCTGCCCATGCCTTTGAGCAAAGAGCGGCGGCTCAAGCGCGGATTCAACCAAAGCGAGGCGTTGACGGATATTTTGGCGAAACGCTACGGCTGGACGCTACTGCCGCGCCACGCGGTTTTCAGACGGCACGGCGAGCCTCAAAGTACGCTGAAAAGCGACGAACGTCGGCGAAATATCAAGAATGCATTTAAAATCAAAACCGAATTGCCGAAGGCGTGTAATATTCTGTTAATTGATGATGTCTTCACCACCGGCTCGACTTTGGACGAATTGGCGAAAACGCTGAAAAAATCAGGCGCAGGTAAGATTTTTTGCTGGAGCTTGGCGCGGCCGCCAATGAAAAAATAGCTTAAAGTTTTTGACACCCATGGAACATTTCGGCATTATGCCACTCTATAAGTGATTGATTTATATGTTTACCATAGTTTTGTACCAACCTGAAATCCCGCCCAATACGGGCAATATTATCCGCCTGTGCGCCAATACCGGTGCCGATTTGCACTTGGTCAAGCCGCTTGGTTTCCCTCTGGATTCGTCCAAAATGAAACGCGCGGGTTTGGATTATCACGAGTTTGCCAAACTGACGGTACATGAGAATTTCGAAGACTGCCTCAAGGCCCTTGAAGGCCGCCGCATTTTCGCGCTGACCACCAAAGGCTCTACCCGCCCCGACGAAGTTTCCTTCCGCGAAGGCGACGTATTGCTGTTTGGTCCCGAAACGCGCGGCCTGCCAGCCGAAGTTCTCGACAGCCTGCCAGCCGGACAAAAAATCCGCCTGCCGATGATGCCCGGCAGCAGGAGCATGAATCTTTCCAATACCGTCGCCGTTATTCTGTTTGAAGCATGGCGACAAAACGGTTTTGCCGGCGGCGTATAACAGGCCGTCTGAAACCGCTGCGTTATCAACTCAAGAACGGAACCCGTTTTGACTTTTACCAAAAAAACCCTCCTTTCCCTAGCTGCCGCCACCATCGGCGTCCTTTCCATCAATGCCGCCGTCGCTGACAGCGTGGTTCGAGTCGAAAAACTGCATCCTTCTGCCAACCGCAGTTACAAAGTTGCCGGCAAACGCTACACGCCGCTGACCAAAGTTTCCTCTTTCAGCCAAACCGGCAAAGCCTCATGGTACGGCAACCAATTCCACGGCCGTAAAACTTCCAGCGGCGAACGTTACAATATGAACGCCCTCTCCGCCGCCCACAAAACCCTCCCTATTCCCAGCTACGCACGCGTGACCAATATGCAAAACGGCAAAAGCGTCATCGTCCGCGTCAACGACCGCGGCCCTTTCCACGGCAACCGCGTCATCGATGTTTCCAAAGCCGCCGCCCAACAATTAGGCTTCATCAACCAAGGCACGGCCAACGTCAAAGTTGAGCAGATCATCCCCGGCCAAACCGCCGCTCAAACCATTATTTCCCCAAACAACAAAGAATTTTTTGTTGATTTGAAATCCTTCGGTACCCAACGCGAAGCACAGGCTTATTTGAACCAAGCCGCACAAAGCCTGCCGTCCGACAGCAAAGTCATGCTTGAAAAACGCAACTACGAATACGTTGTCAAAATGGGTCCGTTCAGCAGCCAAGAACGTGCCGCCGAAGCAGGCGAACGCGCCCGTCATCTGAATCTGGCATCCGCCATCTGATTTCGTCCGCGTTACCGCTGAAGTTTGATACAATACAAGGCCGTCTGAAACCCAATTGCAAGGTTTCAGACGGCCTTTTTTAATCACAGGGGAACACCATGATCAGCAGGCTCACAGGCAAATTGATTGAGAAAAATCCGCCGCAGGTCGTTATCGATGTCAACGGCGTCGGTTATGAAGCCGACGTTTCCATGCAGACTTTCTACAACCTGCCCTCCGTTGGCGAAACCGTCCATCTCTACACCCAGCTTGTCGTCCGCGAAGACGCACATTTGCTGTTTGGTTTCGCCTCAGCCGAGGAACGCGCCACCTTCCGCCAACTGGTCAAAGTCAGCGGCATCGGTGCTAAAACCGCATTGGGCATTTTGTCGACCATGAATGCCGACGAGCTGGCGCAAGCCATCGCCGAAGAAGACGTGAAACGCCTCTCCTCCGCCCCCGGCATCGGCAAGAAAACCGCCGAACGCATGGTGTTAGAACTGCGCGGCAAACTCGTGTCCCATACCGTTTCAGACGGCCTGTTTGTCTCTGATGCCGTTGCCGACGAAAGCCAAGACATCATCAACACCCTGCTTGCCCTCGGTTATAACGAACGCGAAGCCAAAGCCGCCACCAAAGGCATTCCCAAAGGCACGGAAGTCGGCGAAGGCGTACGCTTGGCCTTGAAAAACCTGCTCAAATAAGGCCGTCTGAAACATGAAGGCATTGGCCCTGAGCATCACCCTCTTTCTAAGCGCATGCATCTATACCGAGACCCCGTATGGACGCACCGCCGTCTTAGACCTGCCCGTCCACTCGCAAACCACCGTCAACAAAACCGTGACCATCAACGCCCCGCCCGGGACGACCGTCATCTATCAAGACAGCAAACCCGTCCGCAATTACCCGGCCTATCCCGTTTATCCCCGCCGGGTTTATCGTTATCGATAAACAACGCTGACCGTTTGAAACCATAGGTTCAGACGGCCTGTTGAGAGACCAACCATGAAATACATCCTTCCCCTGCTTTTACTCCTGAGCGCCTGCACACCGGACACCAAGACCACGGATGCCGCATCCGCCCCCAAAACACACGGCTTTGCACACCGCCTGACCGAAGGCGAAAAACTGCTGACCCAAGCCCTCATCAAACAAGACCTCGCCGCCTACTTCAAACACGAAACCGGCGGCGCATTTGCCGAACAAGCCCCCTTATTCTCGGCCCAACAACTTGCCGAACAGAAAAACATCCCTAAAAACGATGCCATCGGCGTTTACGGCAAAATCATCAAAACCCAAGGCCGCACCGCCTGGCTGCAAACCGACAAGCAAACCCTCAAACTCGATTTGGCCGAACCGTTGCAAGAAGCTCAAGGCGAAGTTACCCTTGTCTGCCAACACGAAAACACCGCATTCCAAGACTGCCAAACAGAAGAAAACTTCGCCCGACGCTTTACAGAACAAATTTTCTCGGCGGTCGAGTCCGGACGCGTATCCGCCCAAACAGACGCACCGGCCGAAGAAATCATGGCCGGCCGCCTCATTCCGTTTTTAAGTGCCGCCAGCGACTTTACCGGCAACTTCAAAGCCTGCGCCACCACCATGACCGAATACTGCACCAGCCGCCTGGCACGCGAAATGCCCGAATCCGCAGTTCGCAAAAAAGCACAGGAATTGGGTTTGACCGAAATAGCATTTAAAAAGAAAAAATAAATATTTAGGCCGTCTGAACCCTATGGCGGCTGTGTTATAATCCGCACCTCATACAGGTCGGACAGACAGTCGCCGCGTATCGCGTAAGGCATACGGGGAGGAAAGTCCGGGCTCCACAGAGCAGAATGCCGGCTAACGGCCGGGCGCGGCAACGCGACGGAAAGTGGAACAGAAAGCAATACCGCCGATGATTGCCTTCGGGCAAAACAGGTAAGGGTGAAAAGGTGCGGTAAGAGCGCACCGTGCATTTGGTAACAAAGCGCAGCAGGCTAAACCCCATTCGGAGCAAGACCAAACAGAACGCGATGACGCTGCTCGCCGAGCGTTCGGGTAGGTTGCTTGAGCACACCAGCAATGATGTGCCTAGAGGAATGACTGTCCGCGACAGAACCCGGCTTACCGTCCGAGCTGTATGTCCCCATACCGCGGCAGGTTTTTAAAACCTGCCGCATTTTTATCGAAATAAAAAGGCCGTCTGAAACCTGAATCTTGGTTTCAGACGGCCTTTTTTAAAACCGCCGTTTATGGGCGGTATTCCGGTTTCATGCCGTTGGGCAGGAGCTGCCATACATAGCCGGTAGTTTTCATTTTGCCGGCCACTTCGCCTGCCTCGTCGCCATAGCCCCAGAAATAATCCACACGGACCGCGCCTTTAATCGCGCTGCCGGTGTCTTGCGCCATAATCAGGCGGTTGAGGGCTTTTTGGTGATCGGATGGGCAGTGGCGACAAATAATGGTGTGCCAAGCGTGATGTAGTGACGGTCGATGGCACCGGCGTATTCGCCCATCAACGGCGTACCCAATGCGCCCACCGGGCCGGAATCGCCGCTGCCGGTCAGCTCGCGGAAGAAGACGTAGCTTGGATTTTGTCCCAAAACTTCGGCAAGGCGGCCGGGGTTTTGCTTCATATAGGCCTTGATGCCCTGCATGCTGGTCTGACCCAGCGGCAGATAGCCTTTGTCCGCCATATAGCGGCCGATGGAAACATACGGATGTTCGTTTTTATCGGCAAATCCGACACGGATGTATTTGCCGGACGGCGTTTTCAGACGGCCTGAACCTTGAATGTGCATAAAGAAAAGTTCGACCGGATCATCTGCGTAACCCAAAATCGGCGCTTTGCCGTTAAGCGCGCCGCCGTTGATTTGGCTGCGGGTGTAGTAAGGAACGAAACGGCTGCCTTCAAAACGGCCTTTCAGCGCGGTGCTGCGTGCTGTAATCGGGAATCTGGACAAGTCGGCCGTGTATGCGCCGCTGTTGTCGATGACGCCGCTGTTTGGGCCGGTTTGGCGGATGCGGACGGTGGCTTTGCTGCCCCTCAAGTTTGCAGCCAGCGGAACGGAAACAAAATCGTTCGGAATGCCGTAAATAGGGAAACGGGATTGGCTCGTGGATTTGTCGTCGCCGCGCAGGACCGGTTCGTAATAACCGGTAATGGTGCCGGCAGGATTGCCGCCGTTATCGACGCGCCATGCGGTGAAATAGCGCTCGAAAAAGTGCTTGGCTTGGAAATGGTGCACCGGTGTTTGCATGGCCTGGATACAAACGTCCTGCCAGCCTTGGCGGTTTTTAAGTTTTTCACAGCCTAAACGGAAAGATTGCAGGCTTTTGGTAAAGTGTTGGAGGTCCCAGTGCGGCAATTCGTTGTAGGAAACTACGGTGTAGTTTGCTCCTCCCCCGCTCACTGTCGTACCGACGGGATCGGGCGTACCGGTGGGGCGGTCAGGGCCTTTGATAACGCTGGTGTCGGTTTCGGGGAGGTTTTTAATGCTTTTGCTCGGACAGGCGGCAAGAATGGCCGCGGCAATGCTGACGAGCGTAATGCGGTACAAATGTTTTTTCATGAAATCAATAGCGTGTCGAAAGGCCGTCTGAAAGCGATTTTTCAGACGGCCTATGTTGGAAAGTGCTGATTTTACATAAACATAAAATACACTAAGTTATTTTATTGAACATATATCGTACTTTATCTATCCGACTATTTGGACGACGGGGCTGGCAAACAGGTTCACCGGTAGTAACATGGTACCCTTTTAACTCTGTTAAACAAACACTACGTCCATTTGTAAAGAAAGTTAAATCACTACGATATTCTTGAATACACCGAGCAGGGATTTCTCCACTAAGAATGACCTCATTATTTTTCAATTGAGTGTCTACGATGTTCGCACAATATTTAGGAGCATCGTTGTATGCTCGTGAAAGATATTCCTGTGGCGCATAAATTTTAAAACTAAGATATGGCTCTAACAATTCTGTTCCAGCTTTTTTTAAGACTTGTTCCAATACAATAGGAGCAAGCATCCGAAAATCTGCTGGGGTACTAACAGGGCTATAGTATAAGCCATACTTAAAACAGATTTTACAATCCGTCACATTCCAACCATATAATCCTTGTTCGCAACCA
Organism: Neisseria sp. HMSC058F07; assembly: GCF_001810035.1. Taxonomy (NCBI): domain Bacteria; kingdom Pseudomonadati; phylum Pseudomonadota; class Betaproteobacteria; order Neisseriales; family Neisseriaceae; genus Neisseria; species Neisseria sp. HMSC058F07. The sequence continues at coordinate 33,156 of NZ_KV799674.1, forward strand.
TAGCGTATCCCTTCCATAACTGCATTTTGAAATGATTGATTTAAGTATCCAAGAGAAACCGAGCTCTCATACTGCATTCCACTTCCCAACGGAAGCGGTGATACAGATAAACCAATGGAAGCCCAGAAAGGATTTGGCGGCACTTCGATGTGAATGGTATATTCTGCATTTTTTAACGGTCTCTCCATATAAATGACTGTAGGCTCTTTTAGTTCTATCTCCACATGATACTTTTCTTGCAACAGTGCACTAATCACTTCCATTTGTACTTTCCCTAAGAAAGAAAGTATGATTTCATGTGTCGCAGAATCCACATAATATCGCAGAAGCGGGTCACTGTCGGAGATTTCTAAAAGTGCATCAAGTAACATTTCCCTTTGTTGAGGTTTGCTCGGTTCAACAGTCGTTTGCAGCAGAGGGAGGGGATTTTCAATTCTCTCTCTCTGTGGCAATAGCTTTGTATCTCCAAGAACACTATTTAACTTCAAAAACTCATTCTGCAAAATAACAATTTCCCCGGAATAAGCCTTATCGATTTTACATAATTCACCATTTATTGAAGTATACATTTCTGTAATTTTTATTTTTTCCTTTTCCGATATTCTAACCGAATCTCGCAAATGCAGTACGCCACTATAAAGACGTATATATGCAAGACGCTGTCTTTTTTCCGAATACTCAATTTTGAAAACTTTTCCGCAAAGTTCAGACTGACCTCGATGTGTTGATGAATAAAATTTATTCGTAATCACTTCTATAAGGTTATCAATCCCTATATTGTTTTTTGCACTTCCGTGATAAACAGGGAACAGGGAACAATTATGAAATCTTATGCTTTCCTCTTGTTCGAGTTCTAATGCTTCCAATAATTTCCCAGACGTATATTTCTCCAAAAGGTAATCATTTCCTTCTATTACCATATCCCATTGTTCAGATTCGGTAAAGTTCATTACACGCATATTAGGATGCAGTTCTACCTTCTGTTTGATTACAATTTCGGCAGAAAGTTTCTCTTTAATATCCTGATAAACCGTTGATAAATCAATTCCATTTTGGTCAATCTTATTGATAAAAAAGATTGTGGGAATCCCCATTTTCCTAAGTGCATGAAATAATATACGAGTTTGTGCTTGTACGCCATCTTTTGCAGAAATCAGTAGAATTGCCCCATCTAAAACTGATAATGAACGATATACTTCTGCTAAGAAATCCATATGTCCTGGCGTGTCTATGATGTTCACCTTCGTATTTTCCCACTGAAAAGAGGTTATTCCTGTCTGAATTGTAATTCCTCTCTGACGTTCTAAAAGCGTATTATCCGTCCTCGTTGTACCTTTGTCCACGCTTCCTAATTCTGTAATCGCTCCACTGTTATATAATAAGCTTTCTGTTAAGGTAGTTTTTCCTGCATCAACATGAGCTAAAACTCCAATATTAATAATTTTCATGTGATTTTCCTCCATTCAAAAACCCAAAAGGGCATAAAAATCCCAGTGATAAATACTTTTATCACTGGGATTTTTATGCATAACCATAGGTATACAAAGCATACAGATATTCTCTGGATACTTTAGAATCACATGATAAAGGTATTCTTAAACTGGGTACAAAAAACTAAGCCCTCCTAAAAAAGGACATCTAATTATTTGTTCCCGCTATCAAATTGACAGTTTATTTAAGAATACCTTGCCGCATATTTATTAACTCCTTTTAAATAGTCACTTAAATAATAGCACGTAAGAGCATATTTGTAAAGGAATCTCCAATTTTTTATCAAAAAAAGCGATTTATCGGCGCGGCGGCAATTTGACGACAACCGTATCGGCCAGCATATCGTAGAGCGTGCGGCGGTCGCGTTTGACGGAAAAGAGCATGATGAAGTTGATGAAGGCTATAAGCAGAGAAATCAGGTTTCCACCCGTGTCACTTATTGCCAACGATACAATAGTTACCACAACACCAACAGCAAGCGCCCAAACAACTTCGCGGATTAAAACTGTTCCTTCAAAACCTGGATTATTCCCGTCACTTTTTAACACGCGGATGCCCATAATTTTTTTACCTAAAGACTGACCGTCCCGGCTCATGTAATACAGTTGGAAGATACCGAAAACCAAATAAACAGCCAAAGAAATAAAAAATGTTATGGCAAAATATTCAGGGGTATTAGAAAGAGAAGACTCCGAAACTAATTCTTTGCTTTCATCTAAAGTGAAAACTACCATCACAATGAATGGCAACCATATCAAAAAAGTAAACAGATTATTCAACAAATATGCCGCAACCCTCGCCCCCGGCGAAGCAATATGGACATCTACTATTTCTGTTTGGGGCAAATCCGACAAATTGATTTTGCTCATTTAATCTTCCTCTGTACCATTAATGAAATGCAATTTCATTGCCATCTTAACCTATTTTCCTATCATTCTAAAAATTTTCGATAAAAACCTTTACATTTTCCGCAGACGGCGTTAAAACGTTTGTTTTCCCCTTTTTTATAGTGGGTTAACAAAAATCTGAACAAAGCGGCAGGCGATGCCGTTCCGATTTTTGTTAATGCACTATAAACTTATCCGGATTTTCTTTGTAAGGAGTAACACATGAAAGTAGGTTTTGTCGGCTGGCGCGGTATGGTCGGCTCTGTTTTGATGCAGCGTATGAAAGAAGAAAACGACTTCGCCCATATTCCCGAAGCGTTTTTCTTTACCACTTCCAACGTCGGCGGTGCTGCCCCTGATTTCGGTCAGGCGGCCAAAACATTGTTGGATGCCAACGATGTTGCCAAATTGGCAAAAATGGACATCATCGTTACCTGTCAGGGCGGCGATTACACCAAATCCGTGTTCCAACCCCTGCGCGACAGCGGCTGGAACGGATACTGGGTTGACGCGGCTTCTTCCCTGCGCATGAAAGACGACGCGATTATCGTCCTCGACCCGGTCAACCGCAACGTCATCGACAACGGCCTCAAAAACGGCGTGAAAAACTACATCGGCGGCAACTGCACCGTTTCCCTGATGCTGATGGCTTTGGGCGGCCTGTTCCAAAACGATTTGGTCGAATGGGCAACCAGCATGACCTACCAAGCCGCTTCCGGCGCGGGTGCGAAAAACATGCGCGAACTCATCAGCGGCATGGGCGCGATTCACGCCCAAGTGGCAGACGAGCTTGCCGACCCTTCCAGCGCGATCCTCGACATCGACCGCAAAGTGTCCGATTTCCTGCGCAGCGAAGACTATCCGAAAGCCAACTTCGGCGTACCGCTCGCCGGCAGCCTGATTCCTTGGATTGACGTGGATTTGGGTAATGGCCAGTCCAAAGAAGAATGGAAGGGCGGCGTGGAAACCAACAAAATCCTCGGCCGCAGCGACAATCCGACCGTAATCGACGGCTTGTGCGTACGCATCGGTTCTATGCGCTGCCACAGCCAAGCCATTACCCTGAAGCTGAAAAAAGACCTGCCTGTTTCTGAAATCGAAGCGATTTTGGCAGGCGCGAACGACTGGGTGAAAGTCATCCCCAACGAAAAAGAAGCCAGCATCCACGAGCTGACTCCTGCCAAAGTTACCGGCACGCTGTCTGTTCCTGTTGGCCGTATCCGCAAACTGGAGATGGGCGGCGAATACATCAGCGCGTTCACTGTCGGCGACCAACTCTTGTGGGGCGCTGCCGAACCGTTGCGCCGCGTATTGCGCATTATCTTGGGCAGCCTGTAATTTAGGTTGGCATGAAAAAAGCAACGGTTTGGGCCGTTGCTTTTTTTGTCACAATAAGGCCGTCTGAAATGTTCAGACGGCCTTATTTCCTATTCTTTCTTACCGGCCAAACCGATTTCTTTGGTAGAGTCGCCAACTTTGATTTGCGCCTTACCGGCAATTTCTTCAGCCTGCGAGCCGAAGAGTTTCAAATCATAACGGCCGTTTTCGATACCGTTCAAACTGGTTTTACCGCTGATGGCGGCTTTGCCATTGTTATTGGCAATACCTGCGGCAAGCAGGTCGACATTATTGTAGGAGGCCATGCTGCTAATTTTGCCGTAACCTTGTTTTTTATCGAAATCAACGGTGTATTTCAGACGGCCACTACGGTCGTCGCCGTTAAACGCGATCCCCGAATACTGATAGCTGCCTTGTTTGGGCAAATTGCGGTAAGCGGTTTCATCGCCTTGGACTTCGCCGACGGTGAATGTGTATGTATCAAGGTTTTGCAGCTTGCCTGCGTCATCGGCTTTTTGTTTGGTGTAACGCGCAGCAACAGTGGAATAATTTTGTTTATACACTTGGAAGTCGCCCGTTTCCAAAGTAATGACTTGGCCGTTTACCTTAATTTTTTGGGCGTAGTCGTAAGAAGATACTTTATCGGTTTTCAAAAAGCCGGTATCGAGTTTGCCGCCTTTTTGCAGGGTTTGCGTTTTACCGTTGGCCGTCAGCTCCAACGTACCGTTTTCAGGGACGGATTCGTTCAATTCAACGGACAACACGCCTTTCGGATGCGGATTGAGCGGCTCGGTCACGGCATTCGACAAGCCGCTTGTTGCGCCGCCGCAGGCAGCCAACATCAAAGACAGGGAAGCAGTCAAAGCAGAAATGCGGAGGGTTCTCATCATTTTTTCCTTTCCTTTTTTATTTGGTATGATATTTATCATATACCTAAAAAAATGAACAATAAATGATTTTTGTCAAAATTAAGTATTTTGAATATTAATTTTATAAATATTGAAACATTTTTAGAATATCGGACATTCAGTCCATCTCGCCTCCCTTCCGCCATAATCATTTTATTTTGCAAACGGATTTCATTATGCCGAAAATCACCCTTATCGCCGCCTACGCCGCCTGCCGCTGTATCGGCATCAACAACACCATGCCTTGGCATTTGCCCGAGGATTTTGCCTTTTTCAAATCCTACACCACCGGCAAACCCGTCATTATGGGCCGCAAAACATGGGAATCGCTGCCGCGCAAACCGCTGCCCGGCCGTCAAAATATCGTCATCACCCGCCAAGATTATCAGGCCGAAGGTGCGCAAACGGCAGCTTCTTTGGAAGATGCGCTGGCTTTGTGTCAGGGGGTTGAAGAAGTCATCATCATGGGCGGCGCGCAAATTTATGCACAAGCCCTGCCGATTGCCACGGATTTGCGTTTGACCGAAGTCGGTTTGGATGTGGACGGCGATGCGTTTTTTCCTGAATTTTCCGCAGAAACATGGCAAGAAGCCTCTCGGGAAAACCATGTTTCCGCCAAAGGCATCGAATATGCGTTTGTGCATTATGTGAAGGCATAATCCGACAACGCAAAGGCCGTCTGAAACCCTGTTTTTCAGGTTTCAGACGGCCTTTTTTATCTCGTTTGTTTATAGCATACCGGTTAAGCCGTTTTGTTCTTCAAAGGCAGCTTGATATGCGGTTTGGCCGGCTTGGGCGCTTCTTTCAGTCCAAGTTCGATTTGCTGCTCTTCGCTCAACAAATTGCTCCAGTCGCCTTTTTTATACCAGTCGCGGCCGTCCAACTCGATGGGGTGTTGGATGCGCTCGCAACCGTTGCCGCATTGCAAATCGTCTTCTTTGCAGTATTTGTCGCAACCCCAGCAGATACGCTCGGGATTTTTCGGGAAAATGGGAAATTTCTTGGCCATGATGTTCTTCTTTTGTTTGTGTGCGGTATGGGCAGAATTATAAGTGATTTGAATGGGGCTGGCGGCGGGTTTATCGTGTTTTACGCTGATTTTTTAAGATGTGTTAATCTTTCAGACGGCCTATACTGTAAAACTATCCCTATGCGGTACAACAAGAGGACCCAATATGAACATATGCCGTCTGAAGCCTGAATTTGTCGAGCCTTTATCCCTCGCGCTGTTTGAGGAATGGCACGATTTTGCACCGTGGTCGTCTCTGGATAAAATCCGTGCGTATTACGCGCAGTGCCTTAATGGGGATAACTTGCCGCTGGCGTTTGCGGCTGTGGATAACAAAGGGCGGCTGATGGGTTCGGCGGCATTGAAGCGGTTTGATATGGCGAGTTTTTCCGAATACGAATATTGGCTGGGCGATGTGTTCGTTTTGCCGCAATTTCGCGGTTTGGGCGTAGGCAGGCAGCTGGTTTCGTTTTGTCTGGATAAAGCACGCGAACTGGGTTTGCCGCATCTGTTTCTCTATACGCCGGATGTGCAGGCCGTGTATGAAAAGTTCGGCTGGAAAGAAATTACCCAGACTTGGCACAATGGGGAAACCGTATCCGTCATGAAATTGGATTTATAGTTTGAAAAGAATAAAGGGCCGTCTGAACATTTGGTTTCAGACGGCCTTTGTTTTTTGAATGATCCACAACTACCCTATCCGTTTAAACGGCGGCAAACAGGCCAATAATTGTTGGCCGTAGCGTTGCGTTTTGACGCGGTTGTCGAGGATGGTCACGCGGCCGTAATCCTGTTCGGTACGGATAAGGCGGCCGACAGCTTGAATCAGTTTGATGCTGGCTTCGGGTACCGTAATTTCGATAAAGGGATTGCCGCCGCGTTGTTCAATCCAACGGTTTTGGGTTTTCTCGATGGGATTGTCCGGCATGGCAAACGGCAACTTGGCAATAATGACTTGCACACAGGCCGTGCCGGGCAGGTCAAGGCCTTCGGCAAAACTGTCGAGGCCGAAAATAATGCTGGCTTTACCTTCGGCAATGGCTTGATGGTGCCTTTGTAAAAGAACGGCCTTGGGCAACTCGCCCTGCACAAGCAGAAGCGGCAAGTATTCGTCAGGCAGTCGTAAGGCGACATCCTGCATTTGCTTGCGCGAGGAAAACAACACCAGCGTACCGATGGCTTCAACCGGCGAAACCAGTTTCGGCAACCATTCGACAATGGCGGCCGTGTGCGCATCAGGGTCTTTGGGGCTGGCATGAACCGGCGGAATATACAGCTCGCCTTGCGCATCGAAATTAAACGGGCTTTCCAATGCAAGCGTGGTGGTTTCGGGCAGCCACAGCAGGCCGGTTTGGCGCAAAATCAGGTTGAAGCTGCCGAGCGATTGCAGGGTGGCCGAAGTCAGCACCGCGCCTGCCGCGCGCCGCCACAGGCTGTTGGCAAGGTGGGATGCGCTGCTGATGGGGCTGGCATTGAAAATATAGTCGTTTTTGTCGTCGGCACGGCGGGTTATCCATTTCGCCAACGGCTCTTCGCCTTCAATGGGAACGGTGGAGAGTAAATCCCAAACCGCGCTGATTTGTTCGATACGGGCGATAAAAAGGCCGAACTCGCTGGTCAGGCGGTCGATGAGCGCGCCGTCCTGCTCTTTGTCGCGGCGCGCGGCAGAAAGCGCATCGTTCAAGCCGACAACATGTTTGAGCAGGCTGCGTGCAGCAATGGCCGTATTGGAAACCGTAGTTTCAAGGCCTTCGGGGATTTTGCCGTCTTCCCACAGCCAAGTCGGTTCGTTGTGTTTCCGCCTGTCGTTTTCAGACGACCCCAGACTTAAAGACGGCTCTTCCGCTAAGTGAAACTGCCATTCATGCAGGCTGTCGAGCAAGGATGTGGCAGCTTCGTCGGCGAGGTTGGCAAGTTCGGCTTTATCGGTAAGCGCGGCAATTTTGCCAGTAAGCTGCGGCAGTTTTTCCAATGTCCAAACGGCAATATTCCATGAATGTTCGGCGGCAAAACGGCTGAGGGCTTTTTTGGGCAGGTGGTGCGCTTCGTCTATGCAATAGAAACTGTTTTCAGGCGCAGGCAGAATCACGCCGCCGCCCATGCTGATGTCGGCAAGCAGAAGGTCATGGTTGGCAACGACGACATCGACGGTTTCCAAGACATCGCGTGCCAGGTAAAAAGGGCATTCCGGACGGTTGGGACAGGCGGCTTTCAGGCAGCCGTGGCGGTCGTTGGTAACTTTGAGCCAAATCGTGTCATCGATTTTTTCCGGCCAAGTGTCGCGATCGCCATTAAAGCGGCGGGCGGAAAATTCATCGGCAATGTCGCGCAGCAGGTTCAATTCTTCCGGCTTGGGTTTGCTGTCCCACAACACTTCCGGTGCTTCAAAACCAAGCAGGTTTTGCTGGGCGTTGTTTTGCGTCAGTTGATAGAGTTTGTAGGGGCAAAGATAACGGCCGCGTCCCTTGGCAAGCGCAAAGGTCAGCTCCAAACCGCTTTTTTCGACCAGAAACGGCAAATCGCGGTCAACCAACTGCTCCTGCAAAGCCACCGTCGCACTGCTGACGATCAACCATTTGCCGCGCGTTTGCGCCATGATGCCGCCGGCCAAAAGGTAGGCCAACGATTTACCCACACCGGTCGGCCCTTCGATCACGGCAATGCTCTCACCCTCGCGTTTGGGCGCTTCTTCGCCTTCTTCACGCGTCAACGTCCGCGAAAAAGCGTTGGCAATCGCCGCAATCATTTCCCGCTGCGAAGCGCGCGGACGGAAACCGGGCAGGTTTTTGCCAATGTTTTGGTAATGGTCGCGGATGGCGTTTTTTTCTAAATCGGTGAGCATTGAGGCCGTCTGAATGGGTTTGCAAGAATAGCGTATTTTAGCATTTTTACCTTAATGAAGCCTTCGTAAAGTCTTACTCTATTTTAGGGTTTGGCATTTTGATGGCAATGGACGAACCGAAAAACCATAATCGGTTTTAACCAAGCAAAAGGCCGTCTGAAACTTTAGCCGCACTGATGCAGAGGCACCCACAATTTTTGCTTTTCGGATTTGTTTTTCTCGTAGCGGTTCCACGCTTTTTCATGAAAATAAAAGACGACGGTATTGACGATGGGTTCGACCAAAGCCACCGCGCTGGAAACGCCGATACTGCCGGTCAGAATATAGGCGACACTAAATGCGACGCTGAAATGCAAAATAGCAAATGTAATGGTTTTAATCATGCTGTTTTCCTGATACATTGATGTTTTAATAGCTACATAATAATTATTATCAACTAACACGTATATTTTAAATCCTTTATCCTGATTTAGATTTTATAAATCGATATTTTATTTTTGATAGGAATTTTATGAATCCGCTCCAAATTGTCGTCCTCGACCGCGATACCCTCGTCAATCGCCCGTTTGAATTTGATTTTCCACACACATTAAGCAGCTACGGCACAACCGAAGCGCACGAAACGCTGGCGCGCATACGGGGTGCGGACATCATCATTACCAACAAAGTCGTGATTTCCGCCGAACACATCGCCGCCAACCCGCAGCTCAAACTGATTGCGCTAGCCGCGACGGGCGTCAACAATGTGGACGTTGAGGCCGCCAAACAAAATGGTACGGCAGTGTGCAATATCCGCGCTTACGGCAATGAATCCGTGGCGGAACACGCGTTTATGATGATGATTACCCTGATGCGCAACCTGCCTGCCTACCAGCGCGACGTTGCGGCAGGCTTGTGGGAAAACTCGCCGTTTTTCTGCTACCTCGGCGCACCGATGCGCGATTTGAACGGCAAAACGCTGGCGATTTTCGGTCGCGGCAATATCGGTAAAACACTGGCAACTTATGCTCAGGCTTTCAAAATGAATGTCGTGTTCGCCGAACATAAAAATGCCCAAAGCGTCCGCGACGGCTATGTTTCCTTTGACGAAGCCATCCGCTCCGCCGATGTCGTGTCGCTTAATTGTCCACTCACACCGCAAACGGCAAACATGATAGGCGAAGCCGAATTGCAACAAATGAAACCCGGCGCCATCCTCATCAACTGCGGGCGCGGCGGCTTGGTCGATGAAGCCGCTTTGGTTGCGGCGTTGAAATACGGCCAAATCGGCGGTGCAGGTTTTGACGTGTTGACACAAGAGCCGCCGCGCGACGGCAACCCTCTGCTGAAAGCCCGACTGCCCAACCTCATCGTCACGCCACACATTGCATGGGCAAGCCAAGAAGCCGCAAACCGCCTGTTTGACATCCTTTTGGATAACATCAACCGCTTCGTGGCCGGCAATCCGCAAAATCTGGTTTAATCTATGGAAAACCTGTTGATAAGGTTGTGAACAATTTTAAAGGCCGTCTGAAATATTCAGACGGCCTTTATTTATCTTTATTTATTTCATAAAGTTATCTATCAAGTAGATTAAATCATTTCATTCTTCATTGTGGATAACCCTATAAAAAGGCCGTCTGAAATACTCAGACGGCCTTTTGTTTGCCCGGGCAAATTAAATATCGTATGTGGTTGAAGCGGTATCGCCGCCCTTGCCTGTCCAGTTGGTATGGAAAAACTCGCCGCGCGGTTTGTCGGTACGCTCGTAAGTGTGCGCGCCGAAGTAGTCGCGTTGGGCTTGCAGCAGGTTGGCGGGCAGACGCTCGGAAGTGTAGCCGTCAAGGAAGGTAATTGCGGAAGCCATGCAAGGCATCGGAATACCGCACTCAATCGCTTTGGCCACCACTTTACGCCATGCAGGCAGACAAATTTCCAATACGCCTTTGAAATAAGGATCGGAACCCAAGAAGACCAAATCAGGATTGGCCTCGTATGCGTCGCGGATGTTGCCCAAGAACGCGCTGCGGATAATGCAGCCTTCGCGCCACAAGAGGGCAGTATTGCCGTAATTCAATGCCCAATCGTTGTTTTCGCTGGCTTCGCGGATCAGCATAAAGCCTTGTGCATAAGAAATGATTTTGGATGCCAACAGGGCTTGGCGTAGGGCTTCGACCCATGCGGCTTTGTCGCCTTCAATCGGGGTAATGGTTTTGCCAAACAGGCTGTTTGCTTGGGTGCGTTGGTCTTTAAACGCGGACACGCAACGTGCAAATACGGCTTCGGAAATCAGGGTCAACGGGATACCCAAATCGAGGGCATTGATGCCGGTCCATTTACCTGTACCTTTTTGACCTGCGGTATCGAGGATTTTTTCGACCAAAGGTTCGCCGTTTTCATCTCTGTAACCCAAAATCGCGGCGGTAATTTCGACCAGATAAGAATCCAGTTCGGTTTTGTTCCACTCGTTGAAGATTTGGTGCATTTCGTCATAAGACAGGCCCAAACCGTCTTTCATGAATTGGTACGCTTCGCAAATCAACTGCATGTCGCCGTATTCGATGCCGTTGTGCACCATTTTGACGAAGTGGCCCGCACCGTCACGGCCGACCCAGTCGCAGCAAGGTTCGCCTTGAGGCGTTTTGGCGGAGATGGCTTGGAAAATCGGTTTGACGGCAGGCCATACGGCTTCATCGCCGCCGGGCATGATAGAAGGACCGTGACGCGCGCCTTCTTCACCGCCGGATACACCGGCACCGATAAAGCGGATACCTTTTGCCGCCAGCTCGTGGGTGCGGCGGGTGGAATCGGGATAGTTGGCGTTGCCGCCGTCAATAATAATGTCGCCTTGGTCCAAAAGCGGGACAAGTTGCTCGATAAAGTCGTCCACAACAGAACCAGCGCGTACCATCATCATGATTTTGCGTGGTTTTTCTAATTTATTAACCAGATCTTGCAGTGAATATGCACCGATAATATTGGTATTTTTGGCTGCGCCGTTTAAAAAATCATCTACTTTGCTAGTCGTCCGGTTGTATGCGACAACTTTAAAGCCGTTGTCGTTCATGTTGAGAATCAGGTTTTGCCCCATTACGGCAAGGCCGATTACGCCAATGTCGCCTTTCATTTTGTGAAACTCCGTTATTGATTAATTTTATCTAGCGTAACTCTAGCTGATTTACACGTTTTTAACAATCCTTAACTTTTTAATTTTTTGAAAAGATGCCTTTACGTTTCAGACGGCCTTTGCCTTTAGGAAAATAAACTATAATTTAGATTTTAAATAATAAATAGAAGATGATATTGAGTGCTGCTACAGATTGTTGATAACTTTGATTACAAAAAATTTTCAAATACTTAGCTAATATTTTTTGATGAGGATAAAGTAAGGTCGGCCTTGTTTGCAGATGTGGATAAAATTTTCCTGCCGCTCCATTCTGTGGGTAACTTTTTGCCTGTGCACAATCTTAGCTTGTTTTATACTTCTCCAATTGGAACTGATTGACTAGAGAAATAGTCAAATGGTTTTTTATTTCAAGCTATTTTCATATTTCCTTTTATTTAAGCTGGGAAAAGGCCGTCTGAAAATATGTCAATAAGGGTGTGCATATGAAGTTTTCCTTTAGTATTAAACTGTTATCCGTTTTGATTTTGGCCGCTTGTGCGCAACAGCCGGTTCAAAAGCCCCAAGTTTCCCTGCCCTCTGTATCTGTGGACAACCATGCGCCGGAGCAAGGAACAGGTCTGACGGAGCAGAAATTAATCCGCGCCAAACATTATATGGCGGCGTCTGCCAATCCGCTGGCAACTGAAGCCGGTTATGAAATTTTGAAGCGCGACGGCAGTGCGATAGATGCGATGATTGCCATGCAGACAACTTTGGGACTGGTTGAGCCGCAGTCTTCCGGATTGGGCGGCGGTGCGTTTTTGGTGTATTGGGACAATAAGGCGAAAAAGCTGACGACGTTTGATGCCCGTGAAACGGCGCCGAAAGCGGCAACGCCGGGGCTTTTCTTGGACGAAAACGGCAAACCGATGGGCTTTATGAAAGCAGTGGTCGGCGGCCGTTCGGTCGGTGTGCCGGGGATTCCAAAGCTGCTCGAAGATGTCCACAAGCGTTACGGCAAATTACCGTGGGCAAGTTTGTTTGAGAAACCGATTACTTTGGCGGAACAAGGTTTTGCTGTTTCTCCGCGTATGGCGAAATCCATCGAGCAAAATTTGGAACCCTTGCAACGTTATCCGCAAACCGCCGCTTACTTCCTGCCTGACGGCAAACCTTTGGCTGCGGGAACGGTGTTGAAAAACCCTGAATTTGCGCGTTCCGTACGTCTATTGGCGGAAAAAGGCAGTGCGCCGTTTTATCAGGGAATGCAGGCGCAGAATATTGTTCGTGCCGTTACCAGTGCTGTGGATAATCCTGGCAAAATCAGCATGGCGGATTTGAAAAACTATCAAGTTATCGAGCGTAAGCCGGTTTGTGCGCCGTATCGTGAATATGAAGTTTGCGGCATGGGCGCGCCAAGTTCCGGCGCAATCGCTTTGGGGCAGATTTTGGGCGTATTGCAGAATCAGGATATGAAAGCGTTGGGATCGGAAAATATCCACAGTTGGCGCTGGATAGGCGATGCGTCGCGGATTGCTTTTGCCGACCGTGATTATTATGTCGGCGATCCCAAGTTTGTAAACGTTCCGACCCGTGCCATGATTTCTCAAGCTTATTTGAAACCGCGTGCCGAAGAAATCCGCAAGGCTGACAAGGCATTGGAAACTATTCAGGCAGGCAAGTTTGGCAAAGCATACGCGCAGGGCATGGCGGTCGAGCTGCCGTCCACCAGCCATTTGGTGGTTGTGGATAAAGACGGTAACGTTGTATCGATGACGACTTCGATTGAAAACGCGTTCGGTTCGGGGCTGATGGCAAACGGTTATCTGCTCAACAACGAATTAACCGATTTTGCCTTCAATCCTGTCGGAGAGGATGGTAAAACGGTGGCAAATAGCGTTGCTGGTGGAAAACGTCCGCGTTCTTCGATGGCGCCGACCATTGTGATGAAAGACGGAAAACCTTATATGGCAGTCGGTTCGCCAGGTGGCAGCCGCATCATCGGTTTCGTTGCCAAAACGCTGGTGGCGCATATCGACTGGGGCATGGACATTCAGGCGGCAATCTCTCTGCCGAATATGCTTAATCGCGGCAGCCAGTATGAGATCGAGGATAAAACCGCTGCGGCGGATAAAGCAGCTGCGTTGGAAAAATTGGGCTATAAAGTTCAAATCCGCGATTTGAATTCCGGCGTGCAAGGCATTGTGATCGGCAAAGAAGGTTTACTCGGCGGCGCCGACCCGCGCCGTGAAGGCAAGGTCATGGGCGATTGATATTGTCGGTTTGACATGTAAAGACCGTCTGAACAGCTTCGTTTCAGACGGCCTTTTTAGTTTGGGAAAATATATGGATAAGATGTGTATAAGAATAACATTAAATTTTAATATTTTTATTTTTCAATAAGATAAAAGATATGAATATGTGGATAATTACTTGTGGAAAACAACATGATTTAGGCCGTCTGAAAGGTTCAGACGGCCTTTTCATTGGACTGCTTTATCTATTTTCTATCAGGCTGCCGGCAGCTCGTGAAAAGCGCTGGGCAAGTCTTCGTCATTGGCAAACTCAACCCATTCGTAAGCGCTTTCATCTGCCAAAACGGCACGCAACAGTGCATTATTGATAGCATGACCTGATTTGTAACCTTCAAATGCACCGATAATCGGATGGCCGACAATGTACAAATCGCCAATCGCATCCAGGATTTTGTGGCGGACAAATTCATCGGGATAACGCAAACCTTCCGGATTCAAAACATCCATGTCGTCAATCACGATGGCGTTGTTCAAATTGCCGCCCAGTCCGAGATTATGGGCGCGCATCATTTCCACTTCGTGCATAAAGCCGAAGGTACGGGCGCGGGCAATCTCATCGATATAGGATTTTCCTGCAAAATCAATCTCGAAAGTAGGTGCACTGCGGTTGAATACGGGATGATCAAATTCGATGGTTAAAGTAACTTTAAAGCCGTCATAAGGCGTAAAGCGTACCCATTTTCCGGTTTCTTTGATTTCAATGGGTTTGAGGATTCTCAAAAAACGTTTTTGGGCTTTTTGATCCACCACGCCTGCATCTTGTAAAAGGTAAATAAACGGCAGGCTGGAGCCGTCCATAATCGGAATTTCAGGCGCGTTCAATTCAATCAAGGCATTGTCGATGCCGTAGGCAGACAGTGCCGACATAATATGTTCAATCGTGCCGATGCGCACGCCTTTATCGGTAACGATGGTTGAAGAGAGGCGGGTATCATTGATTAAATAAGGATTCAATTTGATTATTTCGCCCATTTCCCCGCTTAAATCAGTACGGCGGAACGAAATACCGCTGTTTTCTTTGGCAGGATGCAAAGTCAGAGCGACCCTTTCGCCCGAATGCAGGCCAACGCCGGTAACGCTTACTAATTTGGCTAAAGTCCGTTGCAACATAATTGCTTCCTTTTAAAAAGTCTGATGGGCAAATGATACGTTAAAAAGGAAAAAACAAGCCATCATTTTTAATAGTATTTGCCAATATGGATGTTTTGCGGGTGTGAATTTCAAAATTTTAATTATCCACAATAGCATGTGAAATTGAAGTGGGTAATTTGGGTTTTATCCACAGAAAAATAGAAGAACTAAGATTCTATCCTTTTTTATTTCGGCATTCAGTTGGGGTTGGCCTCAAAGATAAAAAGCGACTATCAAATTGGTTTTAAAGAAAGTTATTCCGTTATCCACAGATGGTTTGGTTCTTCATCAAAATCATCATTTTAAAAATTAAAATATTATGATTTGAAGAAAACACTGAATTATCAACACAAAAATGGCAAAATACGGAGGAAATAGAACTAAGTTTATGATTTCCATAAACTTATGAAACTTTTAAGATTGGAAAAAGGTTTTTATGAAATAAAATATCAAAATTAAGGACTGATTCGATTTGCCTGATATTTTCCTACAAACAAGAATTTCATGTTTTCTTTATTTAAATCAAACAACTTAAAAGTAATTATCTATAATCCTAGAAAGTAATTTTATTTCAGGATACAATGGCTTTACTGAAAAATTTTTCCCATTCCATCTAATTAGGAGTAGCAAAATGAGTATTAAAGTAGCGATTAATGGTTTTGGCCGTATCGGTCGTCTGGCATTGCGTCAAATTGAAAAAGCCCAAGGTATCGAAGTCGTTGCTGTTAACGACTTGACTCCTGCAGACATGCTGTTGCACCTCTTCAAATACGACAGTACTCAAGGCCGCTTTGAAGGCTCTGCCGAATTGAAAGACGACGCTATTGTTGTTAACGGCAAAGAAATCAAAGTATTTGCCAATCCTAATCCTGAAGAATTGCCTTGGGGCGAGCTGGGTGTGGACGTCGTCCTCGAATGTACCGGTTTCTTTACCAATAAAACCAAAGCGGAAGCCCATATCCGTGCCGGTGCGCGCAAAGTTGTGATTTCTGCACCTGGCGGCAATGATGTGAAAACCGTTGTATACGGCGTAAACCAAAATATTTTGGATGGTAGCGAAACCGTCATCTCCGCCGCTTCTTGTACGACTAACTGCCTGGCTCCTATGGCTGCGGTATTACAAAAAGAATTCGGTATTGTCGAAGGCTTGATGACTACCATCCATGCCTATACCGGCGACCAAAACACCCTTGACGCGCCACACCGCAAAGGCGACTTCCGCCGCGCCCGTGCCGCTGCCTTGAATATCGTACCGAACAGCACTGGTGCCGCTAAAGCCATTGGCTTGGTTATCCCTGAATTGAACGGTAAACTTGATGGTTCTGCCCAACGCGTTCCTGTTGCTACCGGCTCTTTGACCGAACTGGTTTCTATTCTCGAACGCCCTGTTACCAAAGAAGAAATCAACGCAGCCATGAAAGCTGCCGCCAACGATGCTTTAGGCTACACTGAAGATCAAATTGTTTCTTCCGACGTCATCGGTATCGAATACGGCTCACTTTTCGATGCGACTCAAACCCGCGTGATGACAGTTGGCGACAAACAATTGGTAAAAACCGTTGCTTGGTACGACAATGAAATGTCTTACACTTGCCAATTGGTTCGTACCTTGGAATTTTTTGCCAGCAAAATCTAAAAAATAACGGGCTGAATCAATCAGTCTGTGGATAATTAAAAGGCCGTCTGAACATTTCAGACGGCCTTTTGTGTGTAGATAGATTCAATTTGCAATCAGATTGTGGATAGTTTAATCACTGTGGCACATTTGTTTTCTATCCTAAACTGCACTTCATAATCCGCAATATTCATTACATAAACCCGTTCGGGAATATCTTGATAGGCAGGGCGAGGATCTTGGGCGATGCTTTGCTCAATGAGATGTTTTTCTTCTGTGGATAAATGTTCTGCAAGCGTACTTTCTGCCCAGACAACGTTCAATTCTTCAGGTTTGCCGCTGACAAAGCCTGATGATGCGTCAGGTTTGGATTCGACAAACGGGATGTAGGGTTTGATATCCACTACCGGAGTACCGTCTAATAGGTCTGCGCCGCTGCAATAGATGCGGACAGGTTTGCCTGTTTCGATGCGTTCGAGTTTCAGCAGGGATAAACCGAGATGATTGGGGCGGTGCGGGCTGCGCGTGGCAAATACGCCCATTTTTTGTTTGCCTCCAAGCCGTGGCGGACGCACCATTTGCGCCCAACCTTCATCCAATACGCCGTGGAAAATAAAACTTATCCACACGTAGTCGAAATCTTCCAAGCCCCGAACGCTGTCTGTGGTAAATTCAGGATTGAATTCAATGCAAATTTCTGCCGCAGGAACCAAACCGGGTTGGCGGGCAATGCCGAATTTTTGTTTGTAGGGGGAATGAACGGTTGCAATAGGCGTAATCGAATAGGACATAATTTATGGATAAAAATTCTGTGCAAACTGTCATCATATCACAGATGTTTTCCCACATTTTGCGGTAGTAATTTGTTATAATACAAAGCATTTATTCCAAATGTCCGTACATTGGTAATAAATGTTCAATTCAAATTATATAAATAAAATCAATAGGTTATATTAATCCATGATTGTTTCCATCGATGTAGATGCACAAAAAACGTTTACGCCTTTGTGCCCGAAAGAATTGCCCGTTGCCGAAGGTCATCTGATTGCGGATGAACTCAATGCTCAAGCTGCATTGGCGGATTTACGCGTAATGACGAAAGATGCGCATCATGCCGCGGCAAAATGGCTTGTGGATAATCCTGTTGATATGTTGAAACCGACGGGTTTACCCGATGCGGATTTGACTTGGGTATCGCATGCGATGGTTGGAACATATGGCTATGATTTGTTGGATGGCCTGCCTTCAGCCAAAGAATACAATTATTGCGTTTGGAAAGGCGTCGATCCTGAGTTACATCCTTACGGCGCATGTTTTCACGATATTGAAGAAAAGCTCAGTACAGGTTTGATCGAATGGTTGCGCTGTCAAAATGCAGATACAGTCATTGTCGGCGGTTTGGCAACGGATTATTGTGTGAAAACGACAGTTTTACAGTTGCTTAAAGGCGGGGCTTGGAAAGTCATCGTCAATCAGGCGGCTTGCCGTGGCATTGCTCCGGAAACGGTTGAATCTGCATGGCGGGAAATGCGTTCTGCCGGAGCTATTATTTTAGAAAACGCCGAAGAAATAAAAAAATACATTAATAATCAATAAAGTATATTTAAAATTCTGTTGTTTCACGTGAAACATTTTTCAAAATATGAAGATTTTACTTGTCCGCTTGTCCAGTATGGGCGATTTAATTCACACGTTACCCGCAGTTGAAGATTTGGCGCGACAATGTCCTGAGGTAGAGCTCCATTGGCTGTGTGAGGCAGGGTTTGCAGATATTGTCCGCT
The DNA here is from genome assembly GCF_001810035.1 of Neisseria sp. HMSC058F07. Classification (NCBI taxonomy): domain Bacteria; kingdom Pseudomonadati; phylum Pseudomonadota; class Betaproteobacteria; order Neisseriales; family Neisseriaceae; genus Neisseria; species Neisseria sp. HMSC058F07. The sequence goes on from NZ_KV799674.1 coordinate 51,558, forward strand.
TGCATCCTTTTGTCAAAAAGGTTCATGTAATGAAATGGCGGCAATGGCGCAAACAGTTTTTTCAGGCTGAAACTTGGCGTGAAATAGGCCGTCTGAAAACAGATTTACAGGTTGAATCTTTTGATTTTGTTTTAGATAGCCAAGGACTGATTAAAAGCGCATGTTTTGCCAAAATGGCGAAATCCCCTATTTACGGTTTGGATAAACACAGCGCGCGTGAAAGTTTGGCTGCCTTTGCATACAGTAAAACATTTGCCGTGCCGAAAGGCAAAAATGCGGTCTGGCGAAACCGTGAATTATTCGCCCAAGTATTTGGTTATACAATGCCTGAGACGCAGGTATTTGGTTTGTCAGTTCCTGAATCAGGCCGTCTGAAAAATTTGCAATTCCCTTATTACGTTGCTTTGCATGCAACCAGTCGAGACAGTAAATTATGGCCGGTAGAACACTGGCGTGCATTATTGAAAAAGTTGAATGAAGAGCAACAATGCAATGTGTATCTGCCGTGGGGAAATGAAACCGAAAAAATGCGTGCCGAACAGATTGCAAGCGATTTACCGTTTGCTTCGGTTTGCGACAAAATGAATTTATTACAGGCTGCATTTTTATTGAAAAACGCAGAGGGTATTATTGGCGTAGATACCGGATTGTTGCATCTTGCCAATGCGTTGGAAAAGCCTGTTGTAGGAATTTATACAGATACAGATCCGGCCAAGACCGGCGTTCAAGTTTCGGCTTATGCAGAAAATTTAGGCGGTATTGCTCAAATTCCCAATGTTGACGAGGTTTATCAAACCTTGATGGATTGTGTTGCAGTATACGGTAAATAATTGCTGGGGAGTCGGATTTATTTTCTGAGTAAATGCTTTAGAAATGATATAATTCCGCTATATTTGCCAAGATTTATACAAATTTGGTTTTGTCATGTTGGGAAAACCGAATTGGATTTTATATAAAGAATGTATCAAAAACAGTATGCTTGATTTGATGGACATTCTTTTTAGGAGAATTGAATGAAAGCACTGGTCGCAGTAAAGCGCGTAGTGGACTACAACGTCAAAGTTCGTGTGAAAGCCGATGGTTCCGATGTGGATATCGGTAATGTCAAAATGTCGATGAACCCGTTTGATGAAATCGCGGTAGAAGAAGCTGTCCGTTTGAAAGAAGCCGGAAAAGTAAGCGAGATTGTTGCTGTTTCTCTTGGCGAGAAAAAATGCGAAGAGACGTTGCGTACTGCTTTGGCGATGGGTGCCGACCGTGCGGTTCATGTTGAGACTGATGCGAAGTTGGAGTCTTTGGCTGTTGCGAAATTGCTGAAAGCTGTTGCGGATAAAGAAAATCCGCAAATTTTACTGCTGGGCAAACAGGCAATTGACGATGACGCCAACCAAGTTGCCCAAATGCTGGCTGCGTTGTTGAATGCGGCTCAAGGTACTTTTGCATCAAAAGTGCAAATTGAAGGCGAAGAAGCATTGGTAACCCGTGAAATTGACGGCGGCGAAGAGACTGTTGCATTGAAGCTGCCTGCGGTCATCAGTGCAGATTTGCGTTTGAACGAACCACGCTTTGTCAAACTTCCTAATATCATGGCGGCAAAGAAAAAACCTTTGGAAAAATTAAGTCCTGCCGATTTAGCTGTGGATATTTCTCCGCGTTTGAATACCGTGAAATTTGCCGAACCTAAAGCACGTCAAGCCGGTGTGAAAGTGGCTGATGTTGCCGAGTTGGTTGAAAAGCTGAAAAACGAAGCCAAAGTGATCTAAGGAGTATGAAATGAGCATATTGATTATTGCGGAACATAATAACCAACATTTGAATCCTGCCACTTTGCATGCGGTAACGGCTGCCGCTAAATTGGGTAATGTAGATTTATTGGTTGCTGGCAGTAATGCTGCTGCAGTGGTTGAAGAGGCGAAACAGGTTGCAGGCGTAGCGAAAGTTTTAGTAGCCGATGCGCCCTATTACGCTGAAGGTTTGGCAGAAGAATTAGCGCCTTTGGTTGTTAAACTGGCTGCGGATTACCGCTATGTGGCTGCGACTGCAACTGCATTTGGTAAAAATCTGTTGCCCCGAGTAGCTGCCCTGTTGGATGTGCCACAAGTTTCGGATTTAACCGAAGTTGTGGATAACTCGACATTTGTCCGTCCGATTTATGCCGGTAATGCATTTGAAACTGTTCAATCCAATTCTGAAAAATTGGTGCTGACTTTCCGTGCAACCGCATTTGATGCTGCCGAACAAGGCGGTAATGCAGAAGTGGTCAATGTTGAGGCAGCGCCTGCTCAAAACCTGAGCCGTTTTGTAAACCGTCAACTTTCTCAGTCTGACCGTCCTGAATTGACTCAGGCAAAAGTGATTGTTTCCGGTGGCCGTGCATTGGGCAGTGCTGAAAAATTTAATGAAGTGTTAACTCCTTTGGCGGATGCTTTGGGTGCGGCGATTGGTGCTTCCCGTGCGGCAGTGGATGCCGAGTATGCGCCAAACGATGCTCAAGTCGGTCAAACCGGTAAAGTGGTTGCGCCGCAACTGTACTTTGCTATCGGTATTTCCGGTGCTATCCAACACGTTGCCGGTATGCAGGACAGTAAAGTGATCGTTGCTATCAACAAAGATGCTGACGCTCCGATTTTCAATGTAGCAGATTATGGCTTGGTTGGTGATTTGTTTGAAGTTGTGCCTCAATTGACTGAAGCACTGAAAAACTAATGTTTCACGTGAAACGTTCAGACGGCCTTTTATAACAAAGGCCGTCTGAAAATATTTTGGCATGATTACGACCTATAAAACCATTACCACACCGACACAGGCTGAATTTAAAGATAAAGGCAGCCGTTTTATTGCATATGCCTATCCGATTCGCACTTTGGCTGATGTGAAGAAGTATCTCGACCCATTAAAGGAAGAACATCACAAGGCGCGACATTGGTGCTATGCCTATCGATTGGGTGTGGATGGAATGCAGTTTCGCGCAAACGATGATGGAGAACCGTCCGGAAGCGCAGGCCGCCCTATTTTGGGGCAGATTGATTCTGTCGGCGTAACGGATGTGTTGGTTGTGGTTGTACGTTATTTTGGCGGTACGCTATTGGGTGTTCCCGGTCTGATTCATGCTTATAAGGAATCAACAGCTCAGGCATTGGCGATAGCTGAAGTTGTTGAAAAGAACATCGAAAAGACAGTTTGGTTGAAGTGTGAATATCCTGTTTTGAATGAGGCTATACGGATTGCCAAACAATATCAGGCCGATATTGTGGAACAGGATTTACAGCTGGATTGTAAGTTGACAGTGAAAATAGCATTGGCCGATTATGAAGCTTGTATTGCTGCTTGGAAAAATACGCGCCAAATTGAAGTAGATACTGAGAAGCCGTTTGAATAAAAGGTCGTCTGAACATATTTGAGAAATCAAAAGTTTCAGACGGCCTTTGATGTTTTAGCCTTGGTATCTGTCTAAAGCATTTACGCTTGAGCGCAGGTGTTCCCAAGCCAGTTGATGAAATTCTCCCAGTGCATTCCATAGGGCATCTTCGCTCATAATGCTGTATTCGCCCTGTGTTCGCAAATCAACATCTGCCCCTTCTTCAATGGCCTGATGGCATGCTTGGTATTCGTTGGTATAGAAGTCATCCATGTCTTGCATGAGGCTTGCGGCATGTTTCCAGCGGGCGATATCTGCTTCCAGTTGCGGCAGTAATTCGCACCATTCGCGGTATTTGCTTTGAATTTCGTCAATACGTTTTTGCATGATTTTCCTTTCGTTGTTTGAAATTAGAGTATGGTTGTCTTGGTGCGATATTATTCTTAATTTGAAACAGCTATGCAAGATGGAATAATATTCCATCGATTGAATTTTATTTACAACATCTATTCTTCAAGGAGACGGTATGAAATTGCTCGTTATTGGTAATGGTGGACGTGAACATGCACTGGCTTGGAAATTGGCGCAGTCGTCTAAAGTAGAAACTGTCTTTGTTGCACCTGGTAATGCCGGAACGGCAATTGAGCCTAAACTGCAGAATATAGCGTTGACGGCGCATCAAGATTTGATTGATTTTTGCCGTAATGAAAATATTGCCTTTACCGTAGTCGGCCCTGAAGCTCCTTTGGCTGCCGGTGTGGTGAATGACTTCCGTGCTGCCGGATTGAAGATTTTTGGCCCGACTCAATACGCAGCCCAGCTGGAGAGTTCAAAAGATTTTGCTAAAGCATTTATGGCAAAATATAAGATTCCAACCGCGCAATACCAAACCTTTGAAAATGCCGATGCGGCACATGATTACGTCAATCGAAAAGGTGCACCGATTGTTATTAAAGCGGATGGTTTGGCTGCCGGTAAAGGCGTGATTGTCGCCATGACTTTGGATGAGGCCCATGCCGCTATTGATGATATGTTGTTGGGCAACAAAATGGGCAATGCAGGCGCGCGTGTTGTGATTGAAGATTTCCTGCAAGGCGAGGAAGCGAGCTTTATCGTTATGGTGGACGGCAATCATGTTTTGCCGATGGCAACCAGTCAAGACCATAAACGCCTGCTGGATGACGACAAAGGCCCTAATACCGGCGGTATGGGCGCATATAGCCCTGCTCCGGCGGTAACGCCTGATGTTTACGAGCGCGCGATGAATGAAATTATTTTGCCGACTGTGGCCGGTATGAAAGCAGAAGGTCATGAATTTACCGGCTTTTTATACGCGGGCTTGATGATTGATAAAACAGGTGCGCCTTATACCATCGAATTCAACTGCCGTTTCGGCGACCCTGAAACCCAGCCGATTATGAGCCGTTTGGATAGCGATTTAGTGGACTTGGTTGAAGCGGCAATCGACGGCAAACTGGATAGTGTTACCGCCGAATGGAATCCGCAGCCTGCGGTAGGTGTAGTGTTAGCCGCACAAAATTATCCTGACTCTCCGAAAAAAGGCGATGTGATCTTCGGCTTGGATCAGGCTAATCAAATCGGTAAAGTTTTCCATGCCGGTACTGCAACGAATGAAAAAGGCGAAGTTGTAACCAACGGCGGCCGTGTGTTGTGTGTAGTCGGTTTGGGCGATGATGTTGCACAAGCTAAGAGTAAGGCTTATGAGGCATTGGAAACAATCCGTTTTGACGGTATGCAATACCGTAAAGACATTGCCGATAAAGCCATCAACCGTTAATAATGAATAGAAATAGGCCGTCTGAACACAGATTGTCCGACAATCTCAGTTTCAGACGGCCTTGGTATGATGATGATGTTTCCCAGAATTTTATCGGCTGCAGCCCAACGCAGGCTGCAGGCGCATCTTAAAAAAGGTGGTTTGGTCGCCTATCCCACCGAGTCTTGCTATGGCTTGGGCTGTGTCCCTACTTTGCCTAAAGCACTCAATCAACTGATCCATCTGAAAAAACGACCGCAACACAAAGGCATGATTGTCATTGGGCATAGCTTGGAACAGTTGCAACCTTTGCTGCAAAGGCCGTCTGAAAATATCCAAACCATGCTGCATGAAGCATGGCCTGCTCCGAAAACTTTTTTATTGCCGGCCGGCAAAAAAGTATTGCCCTCATTGCGGGGAAAAAGACGTAGTAAATTGGCTGTCAGAGTTCCTGCGCACGCAGGTGCAAGACGTTTGTGTCAGGTTTTGGAAATGCCTTTAGTCTCTACTTCATGCAATCGTGCAGGCAAACGAGCGTGCAAAACGGAAAGGGAAGTCAGAAGACAGTTTGGCAGGAAAGTCTGGGTTGTAGGCGGATTGATAGGTAAGCAGAAAACGCCCAGCCAGATTATTGACGGAGAAACAGGGGCAAGGCTGCGTTAAAGAAGAATTGTATTTTCAAAGGAAAGGTATTTATTTGGAGAAGCAAATTTTTTCCAAAAGATTGGAATACCTGTGTGAAAAGCATTTAGCGCAGATCCAGTTTGATGCATAGCAGTCTAGAGGATAAAGCAGTATTTTGTGAAAGAATGAAGCAAATTTTGAGCGTAAATGAATCGCTTTAATAAATTATTTTTGAATAAACAAATTTTGTGGATAAATTTGAAGATAAATTTCCATAAAAACATAAAAATGCCGTCTGAAACTTGATATTCAAAGCATTCAGACGGCCTTTTAAATATTTAAACTGTGGATAACTTTGTGAATAAGTGTGGATTAAAGCTTATGTCCGCACACAGTTTCGTATTGTTTTTCAGTAATCGTACCGCTCATGACGCTCATTGGGCGGATGCTGGTCGGAGTATAGCTTTGGTTGGAAATTACCCGGCCGTGTTCGTCCATCAGTTGCAGCGCTGCCAGGCGATAGGTTTTGTTTGAGCAATGAATTTCCCAGCTGCCGATGGCTGTTTTATAGGCCGGCGTGTTGACGAAACGTTCCTCTTTCAGTTTGGAAACGGTTTTTTTATCGCGGAAAGTAACCAGTGCGCCATTTCTTTTAATGCTGCTTCTATCAATAGCCACTTTGATATTGCCTTCAGAGATGGTGCCGATGTTGGTCCAGCTGCCGCCGCCGCTCGATGTGGTGGTTGTTTCACAGGCACTCAACATCAAAGCCGCAAATACGGTTGCAGCTAGGGAAAAACGTTTGATATTCATAAAACCTCATTATTTACAGAAAGTCAGCCGATATTATCCGTGAAGATGGCATATATCGTAAATCGATTTTGCAAAGTTGAACCTCTGAAAAGAATTTTATGAAAAATACGCTGAAAAGGCCGTCTGAAACCTGTCTTTCAGACGGCCTTGGAGTGTAAAATCATGTATAATTGCAAACAATTTGGTTTTCATCCCATAGGAAGATCCGACATGATTAACCCTATCGCTGCACTTTCCCCATTAGATGGCCGCTACGCCAAATCCGTTGAAGCATTGCGTCCGATTTTCTCCGAATACGGCCTGATGCGTGCGCGTGTCAAAGTTGAATTAAACTGGCTCAAAGTCCTTGCCGCCGAACCTAAGATTGTAGAAGTTCCTGCTTTCAGCGATTTTACGCTTGCCGAAATCGACAAAGTGATCGAAAACTTCTCGCTTGAAGATGCTGCCGCCGTCAAAGCTATTGAGGCGACCACCAATCATGATGTCAAAGCCATCGAATATTGGCTTAAAGAACGCTTCTCCGGCGTGCCTGAAGTGGCTGCTGCCAGCGAGTTCATCCACTTTGCCTGCACCAGCGAAGACATCAATAACCTGTCCCACGCTTTAATGCTGCAAGAAGCGCGTGAGACTGTTTTGCTGCCGAAACTGGCCGAAATCATCAAAAAACTGACCGGCATGGCGCATGAGTTGGCTGCCGTCCCTATGATGAGCCGCACGCATGGCCAGCCTGCGACACCAAGCACATTGGGTAAAGAAATCGCCAATGTCGTGTACCGCCTGCAACGCCAGTTCAAAAACCTGCAAGCGCAAGAGTTCCTCGGCAAAATCAACGGCGCAGTCGGCAACTACAATGCCCATATGGTCGCTTATCCCGATGTGGATTGGGAAACCCATTGCCGCAACTTCGTTGAAATCAGCCTCGGCCTGACCTTCAACCCCTACACCATTCAAATCGAGCCGCATGACTATATGGCGGAATTCTTCCAAGCCATCAGCCGTGTCAACACGATTCTGATCGACTTCAACCGCGATGTTTGGGGCTATATTTCTTTGGGTTACTTCAAACAAAAAGTTAAAGCAGGCGAAGTCGGTTCTTCCACCATGCCGCACAAAGTCAATCCGATTGACTTTGAAAACTCCGAAGGCAACCTCGGTATGGCCAATGCCGTATTGGGCTTTTTGTCTGAAAAACTGCCGATTTCCCGTTGGCAGCGCGACCTGACCGACAGCACCGTATTGCGCAATATGGGCGTAGGCGTGGGCTATACCATATTGGGCTTTGCCGCCCATCTGCGCGGTCTGAACAAGCTTGAGCCGAATCCTGCCGCCCTTGCTGCCGATTTGGACGCTACTTGGGAGCTGCTGGCCGAGCCGATTCAAACCGTAATGCGTCGTTACGGCGTAGCCAATCCTTACGAGAAGCTGAAAGACCTGACACGCGGTAAAGACGGCATTACGCCTGAAGTGTTGAAACTCTTTATCGAATCGTTGGAAATTCCGGCAGAAGCCAAAGCCAAATTGCTTGAGCTGACCCCTGCGTTGTATGTGGGTAAGGCCGAAGAGTTGGCAAAACGAATTTGATTTATAAAAAAGCCATTTGAATCTTCAAATGGCTTTTTTTGAATTAAATATATAGTATGAAAATAATGAAGAAAGTTTTAGATGTTTAAATATTTTCCAAGTAAGGAAAATTTGATTATATGGTTACCAATCGGCTTGTTAGTCAGTATATTACATTTTCATGGAAAAATTCCTTTTAAAAATATATTTGATACTTTTATGGGTTTGACTCCAATATATGTATTATTGGCATATCTTCATTTTCTTAGGTTTCTACAATTATGTAATTTTCCGTATCTTGTTTCTATTCAAATAGAGGCAAGAATTATTGATGTTTTAAATAGTATTGTCTCTTTTCTAATTGGATTTTCGATATGTACAAGTTTTTTTATACCCTTTTGGAAAGAAAGTTCTAAAGGATATCTCTTTCTTTTATGTTTTAATATTGCGGTTCTAGTGTTTACGATGCTTCCTATATGCTTGCATTTATGGAAAGAAATTAGAGATAAAAAAATTAAATATATTTTGATATCAGTAATGTATTTAATACTTTCTGTTGCATCATTTTATGACATGACCAAATAAATTATAAATTTAAGGCCGTCTGAAATCTTTTTCAGACGGCCTTTTTCGATTCAATCCGTTATTTCACTTTGTCTTTCAATGCACCGTAGCCGGCTGCGTCCATTTCTTCCAAAGGAATGAATTTCAAACTTGCGCCGTTGATGCAATAGCGCAGGCCGCCTTTGTCTTTCGGGCCGTCGGGGAAGACGTGTCCCAAGTGTGAGTCGGCGGCGTGGCTGCGCACTTCGGTGCGGCGCATGTTATAGCTGAAATCGTCGTGTTCGGTAACGGCGGAGGCATTAATTGGATGGGTAAAACTCGGCCAGCCGCAGCCGGAATCAAATTTGTCGGCAGAGCTGAACAGGGGTTCGCCGCTGACGATGTCCACATAAATGCCGGGTTTGAACAAGTGGTCGTATTCGTGGCTGAAGGCGTATTCGGTCTCGCTGTTTTGGGTAACCTGGTATTGCTCTTCGGTCAGAATGCGTTTGAGTTCAGCAGCGCTGGGTTTTTTATACGTTGCCGCGTCAAAGCCTTTGCCTTGAGGGACGGCTTTGGTTTTGCTCGGCAGCGGTTCGTCGGCTTTGCGGATGTCGATGTGGCAGTAGCCGTTGGGGTTTTTAATCAGGTAGTCCTGATGGTATTCCTCGGCGTCGTAGAAGTTTTTTAGCGGCTCGTTTTCGACGACGAGGGGAAGTTTGTATTTTTGCTGCTCGCGTTTGAGTGCGGCGGCGATGACGGCTTTTTCGGCGGGGTCGGTGTAGTACACGCCGCTGCGGTATTGCGTGCCGGTGTCGTTGCCTTGTTTGTTGAGGCTGGTTGGATCAACGACGCGGAAGAAATATTGCAGGATATCGTCTAGGCTGAGTTTGTCGGCATCATAGGTGACTTTAACGGTTTCGGCATGGCCTGTATCGCGGTAGGACACGTCTTCGTAGCTTGGGTTTTCCGTTTTGCCGTTAGCGTAGCCGGATACTGCGTCAACCACGCCGTCTATGCGTTGGAAATAGGCTTCCAAGCCCCAGAAGCAGCCGCCGGCGAGGTAGATGGTGCGCGTATTCATGATTGCTGAATCCTTTTTCTGTGTGTCGGGTTTGTAAAATGTGTTTTTCAGACGGCCTATATCGGCATTCGGGTCGCGGATTAAAGCCAATGCCTGCGCTTCGTTGATGCTGCCTTTGACGATGCGCTGCACGTCGCCGTCTTTGCCGATTAATGCCCAAGAAGGGTAAACACTGATATTCAGGCTTTGGGCGATGGTGCCGCCGTTGTCGGTAACGACGGGCAGCTTAGGATAGTTCAAACCGGAATACCATTTTTGAAAGTCGCCGTCTTTTTTCTCGTGTAGAAAACCGGGCGAGGCAACGGTAATCAGGTTGGCAGAACCGAATTTTATATCTTGCGCCCATTTTTCGGTTTGTCCCAATTCGGACAAACACAAAGGACACCAACTTGCCCAAAATTTAATCAGGGTGGGTTTGTCTTTTTTTAGGAAAACACTGGCAGGGCGGTTGTCAGGGGTTTTTAATGAGGACAATGCCTGCGGTACGGTTGCGGCTTCGGTATCCATCATTTTGGATGAGCAGGCGCCAAGCGCAAGCAGGCAGCCGAACTTGGTGCAAAGTGAAAATAATGTGCGGGGATTCATCTCTATGTTTCCTGTATGGATGGTTTATCTTATTAGACGTTGGAAATGCCAAAACCTGACAACCTTGATTTTCAGACGACCTTGCCACGTAAAATACGCTACAATACTCCCTATTTCAAGTTTCTAAAATTAAAAGGAAAATTTAATGTTCAGCTTCTTCCGTCGCAAGAAAAAACAGGAAACTCCGGCTCCCGAGGAGGCTCAAGTTCAGGAAACCGCAGCAAAAATAGAATCTGAAGTTGCTCAAGTAGTTGAAAATATTAAAGAAGATGCCGAATCTTTAGCAGAAAGCGTCAAAGGGCATGTTGAATCAGTTGTCGAATCGGCTGTTGAAACTATCAGCGAAACCGTCGAGCAGGTTCGGGAAACTTTGACCGAAACGCCGTCTGAAACAGTTGAAAAAGTAGAAGAACACGTTGAAGCGGCAAAAGAAGCGGCTGTTGAAACCGCCAGCGAGACTGTTGAACAGGTAAAAGAAACCGTTGCCGAGATGCCGTCTGAAGCGGTCGAGGCTGCTGAAGAAGTGGCAGAACAGGCTGAGGCAGTCAGAGAAGAAGCTGTTGAAACCGTCAGCGAGGTTGTTGAGCAGGTAAAGGAAACCGTTGCCGAGATGCCGTCTGAAGCG
>NZ_KV799674.1:62626-131675 GCF_001810035.1 Neisseria sp. HMSC058F07
AAACCGTTGCCGAGATGCCGTCTGAAGCGGCCGAGGTTGCTGAAGAAGTAGCGGAACAAGCTGAAGCAGTCAAAGAAGAAGCTGTTGAGGCAGTTAGCGAGACTGTCGAGCAAGTTCAAGAAGCCGTTGTGGAAATACCGGTTGAAGCCCCTGCTCCGGCAGAAGAACACAAGCTCAGTTGGGCTGCGCGTTTGAAACAAGGCTTGACCAAATCACGCGACAAAATGGCAAAATCGTTGGCCGGCGTGTTCGGCGGCGGACAGATCGACGAGGACTTGTACGAAGAGCTGGAAACCGTGCTGATTACCAGCGATATGGGCATGGAAGCCACCGAATACTTGATGAAAGACGTGCGCGACCGTGTCAGCCTCAAAGGCCTCAAAGACGGCAACGAATTGCGCGGTGCGCTGAAAGATGCGCTGTACGACTTGATTAAGCCTCTGGAGAAACCTTTGGTCTTGCCGGAAACCAGGGAGCCTTTCGTGATTATGCTTGCCGGTATCAACGGCGCGGGTAAAACCACGTCTATCGGCAAACTCGCCAAATACTTCCAAGCGCAGGGTAAATCTGTGTTGCTGGCGGCAGGCGATACTTTCCGTGCCGCTGCGCGTGAGCAGCTTCAAGCTTGGGGCGAGCGCAACAATGTAACCGTGATTTCGCAAACCACAGGCGATTCCGCAGCCGTTTGCTTCGATGCCGTCCAAGCCGCGAAAGCGCGCGGGATCGACATCGTGCTGGCTGATACTGCCGGCCGTTTGCCTACGCAGCTTCATTTGATGGAAGAAATCAAAAAAGTGAAACGCGTGTTGCAAAAAGCCATGCCGGATGCGCCACATGAAATCATCGTTGTTTTGGATGCCAACATCGGTCAAAACGCCGTCAACCAAGTGAAAGCCTTCGACGAAGCGCTGGGTCTGACCGGACTTATCGTCACCAAGCTAGACGGTACGGCCAAAGGCGGTATCCTTGCCGCCCTTGCCTCCGACCGCCCTGTTCCTGTCCGCTACATCGGCGTAGGCGAAGGCATCGACGATTTGCGTCCGTTTAATGCCAAAGCGTTCGTGGATGCCCTATTGGATTAAACAGACAGGTTGAGGTTTGTAAACGCAGTTTGCGGGGGATTTCTGAGCCGTATTTTGAAAGGCTTCGCATTCGGTTGGTACAAAAGCCAAACAGGCTGTTAAAAAGGCCGTCTGAAACCTAAAATCAGGTTTCAGACGGCCTTTATTTATTTACGGGTTTAGTTTTTCCGTGCGGTAACAAACTTTGCCAGTTGGCGCAGGCGCAGGGCTTTGTCGCCGAATGGCTCGATCAGGGCAACGGCTTCTGCAATCAGCGTTTCTGCGTAAGTGCGCGCGGCCTGCAGGCCCATCAGTTTGACGTAGGTCGGTTTGTCGTTGTCCGAGTCTTTGCCGGCGGTTTTGCCCAAGGTGGCGGTATCGGCTTCGCAGTCCAATACATCGTCGATCACTTGGAAAGCCAAACCTAATTTGGCGGCGTAGCGGTCTAAGGTTTGGATTTGAGCCGGTGTTAAGTCTGGGCAGGAAAGTGCGCCTAAGGCCACGGCCGCGCGGATGAGTGCGCCGGTTTTGAGGCTGTGCATCTGTTCCAATTCGGCCTGATTCATGGCTTTGCCGACATTGGCAAGGTCGATAGCTTGTCCGCCCGCCATGCCGAGGCTGCCGGATGCCTGGGCCAGCGTGGACAACATGGCAAGCTGACGTTCGGCAGGCAGGCCTGTCGGACGGCTCAGTACATCAAAGGCTTGGGTTTGCAACGCATCGCCGACCAAAAGGGCGGTTGCTTCATCGTATTGCACATGGCAGGTCGGTTTGCCGCGGCGCAGACTGTCGTTGTCCATCGCCGGCATATCGTCGTGAACCAACGAATAGACGTGTACCATTTCGATGGCCGCCATCGCCTGCTCGACGGCATTTTGGTTTGCTTCGCCCAATTCGGACGCGGCAAGCACCAAGAGTGGACGCAGCCGTTTGCCGCCGCCGAGGGTAACGTAACGCATGGCTTCGTGCAGCGTGTGCGGAACTTGGCTTTCAGACGGCAAGAAATGCGCCAGCAGCAATTCGGTTTGCGCTTGGGCTTTTTGTTGCCATGTTTTGAGTTCATTCGCCGGGTTCAAGGTTCAACTCCTTCAGTTCGCCGGCATCCAAGACTTGCAGTTTCTGCTCGACTTCCGCCAATTTGGTTTGGCAGTATCTGACCAATTCGTTGCCTTCCTGATAGGCAGCCAGGGCGTCTTCCAGCGGCATTTCGCTGCTTTGCATGGCCTGGGTCAGGGTTTCGAGGCGGGATAAGGCTTCTTCAAAGGATTGGGGGGCGTTTTTTTTCATGGTTTGAAATGATGGGCAGAAAGGGGGAATTGTAGCATTTTTAGATGATGAAGGCCGTCTGAACAGGGATGAAAACGAAATCAAAGATTTCTGTTTCTTTGTTCAGACGGCCTTTTTTCAAACGAAATAACGTTATCAACCCGGTAAAACGGCTTTTTGATAGTTGAGCGCGATAAACTGCTTCTCGGCATCCAATTCAGTGATTTTGAACAATGCCTGCGATTTGGGCAGCGCGTCAAACGGAATACCGGTCGCGCGCGTTACCAGCGGCAGGCCTTCAATGCGGACGAGGTCTTCTTTGAGGATGGTGGCCGTCAGCTCGCTCGTGCCTTGCTGCTGCAGATAGACGAGGCTCCAGTAGGCTTCCATTTGGCGTTGGAAGTCGGCGTAGGCTGTATAGGCGGCATCAAAGTCGCGCAGCGCGGCGAAAAGCTCGGCATCGCTGTTTTGATACAGTGGCTCGGCAGAGTCGTCGATCAGGCTGATCAGCTGCTTTTGGTTGATGTAGTCGGCGGCGCGGCGCAGAGGCGAGGTAAACCAGCCGTAATGCTGCACGCCCATGCCGATGTGCGGCTCGGATTTGGTGCTCATGCGCACTTTGCCTGCCGGTTGGACGCGGAAAAGGCCGGGCAGCTCGTTTTCATCCAGCATTTGTGCCCAAGTGCTGTTGGCAAGAATCATCATCTCGCTGACCAGCGTATCAATGGGCGAACCGCGTTCGCGGCGGACAACGGATACGTTGCCTTCCTCATCCAATTCGATGCTGTAATCGTATTGCGGCGCACGGTCGGGCTCGTATTTGCCGCGCGCTTTTTGTAAGGCGATGGCAAATTGATAGAACCAAATCAGGTCTTGATGGTGGGCAAACATCATTTCGCCTGCTTCGTCCAAGCCAGTTTCGGCGTTGAAATGCGGCTCGATGGTTTGAATGCGCAGGTTTTCGGCGATGTTGACCGCTTCGATTTTGCAGGTCGGCTCGCCGACGTTGAACTCGCTATCTACATCGAAATAAATGCTGATGGAAGGGCGGTATGCGCCTGCATCAAGGCTGAACGCGGCAATCCAGTTTTCGGGCAACATAGTGATTTTGCCGCCGGGGAAATAAACCGTGCTTAAGCGTTCCATGATGTTTTTTTCCATTTTGTCGCCTTGTTTAATGGCAAGCGACGGCGCAGCGATGTGGATACCGACGTGTTTCATGCCATTGCCCAAGTCGGTCAGGCTCAAGGCGTCATCGACTTCGGTGGTCGATTCGTCATCAATGGAAAAGGCGGTAACGTCAGCCTTAGGCAAGTCAGGCATTTCAGGAAGCGGAAGGTCGGGGAAGCCTGTTCCTTTTGGGAAATATTTGATTTCAAACCCGTCTTGCAGGTATTGGGGAATGGACGTAATACCGCCCGTTTTTTTCGCCAGTTCGTAGGCCGAGGTTTTCAATGCATCGGCGGCTTTGGTAAAGGCTTTGTAGGTCAGTGACTGCTTGTCGGGCGCGTGTAAGATGGTTTTCAAATCCGCCGCGATTTCAGACGGCATCTCGCCGCGTTTCAAGGCTTCCGCCCAAGCGTCGATTTGTGCGTCTTGCTGTTTTTTGCGTTCGATGGCGGCAAGCGCTTGTTTTAAGGTTTCTTCGGGCGCGGCTTTGAACACGCCTTTGGCTTTTTTGTAGAAATACATCGGCGCGGCGTAGAGTGCAATCAAAGTCGCCGCCAGCTCGGTTTTGGTCGGCGCATGGCCATAATATTCTTCGGCGATGGCTTCGGCGGTAAATTCCTCTTCGCCGCATACTTCCCACAATAAATCGGTGTCGATGTCCGCCGCCTGTGCCTGCGCGTTCTCCAAAAATGCCGCCATATCGCCGTCAAACTCAGCAAAGACATTGTTTGCCTTCACTTTGGTGCGTTTGCCGTGTTGGGTATCGACTTGGTAGGTGGCGTCGTTTTTTTGGACGATGGAGGCAACTTTGAATTGGCCGGACTCTTCGTAAAAGATATTCATTTTTTTAGGATTTTATGATTTGTAGGAAACGCGTGATTTTAGCAGATTTGCACAAGAAAGGCCGTCTGAAAAACATACTTTCAGACGGCCTGTTCAAATGGCGGATACTTAATACTGATATGTTGCCAGTTTGCGTTTGATTTCAGGCAGGGCGGCGCGTGCGGCCTGTTCGCCCAGTTGGATGGCGCGTTGTTTTTGGTCGAAACCGCCAACCGAACCCAGCTCCAAAACCTGCGGTTTGATGACCACATTGGCTTGGCCCAATTCTTGGCGCAACGCAGTTTGACTCATTACGTTGAAGGTCTGGTCAAGATAGGAGAACATACCTTGGCTGACGTTTTTGGCCGGACGGGCGGAAATATCGACGGCAATGATGAAGTTTGCGCCCATTTTTTTCGCCGCGCTGACCGGTACGGGTTGCGACAGGCCGCCGTCTACATATTTGCGGTTGCCGATGACGACAGGCTGGAACACGTTCGGAATCGAAGCAGAAGCGCGGACGGCCTGTCCGGCATTGCCTACGTTAAATACCACCGGTTTGCCGCTTTCAAAATCGGTCGCGACGGCGGCAAATTTGATGGGGAACTGCTGCATCGGACGGTTGCCGACTTTGCGGTTGATGTAGTTTTGCAGTTTTTCGCCTTTGATGAAGCCGCTGGTGGACAAGGTCAAATCTACCAAATCGGTTTTACCCAAAATTTCTGCTTCCAATTCGAGGCGGTCGGGCGACATTCCCGAAGCGTACATACTGCCGACAATCGAGCCTGCGGATGTACCGGTAACGATTTTTACCGGAATATTGTTTTCTTTCAAAACCTTAATAATCCCGATATGGGCAAAGCCTTTGGACGCGCCGCCGCCCAAAGCCAGCGCAACCGTGGCTTTCGGTTTGGGTGCAGTATGCGAAACCGTATTTTGACCCTGCGTAGAAGGTTTGGATTGCGGTGCGTTGCCGCTCGGACAGGCAGCCAATACCAAGACGGACGAAGCGGCTAAAAACGTTTTGAATGTGGAAAAAAGTTTGTTCATGTTCAGACAGCCTTTAATATGTCGAAAGGGTTATTCTACTCTGAAATTAAGTCGAAAGGCCGTCTGAAATCAGGTTTCAGACGGCCTTTTAAATCAAGCTTAAGCCAATTCGAGCTGTTTTTCCAAACTTTCGACCAGTTGGTCGTCCAAATTCAAAGCTTGGGACAAACGGCTCAGGAACACGATTTCCTTGCGCGACAAGTCCGCGCAGACCAATCGGGCCGCCAAATAAGTTTCGGTTGCCAAAGCCTCGTCGCTGCCGACCGAAGCGGCAATTTGCTCGATGGAGGCCGGTTGCGCATATTCTGCCTGCAACCATGCCGCCGTTTCCGCATCACTGCCGCTTTCACGCTCGATGGCCGCGCGTTCCGCATCGTCAATCAGGCCGTCTGAAGCCGCCGCCGCAATCATTGTTTGTAAAATCACACGGCTGTGGTTTTCACCAATCAGACCGGCAGGTTGGAACGCACTTTGCGGTAATTCGTCCTGCTGGCGGTTTTGTTTCCAGTTTTGATAGCCTTTATAAGCCAGAAAACCCAAAGCAGCGACCGAGCCGGCCTTTACCAGCTTCTTCGTGTTTTTCTTTTTCAACAGCATCGATGCCAAAGCACCCGTCAGCGCACCGCCGCCGAAAGAATTGAGCGGGCTGTCCGCCACCGCTTTGCCGCCTTTTTGAGCCGCACCCAAAACCTGATTGAGCAACTGACTGAAATCCATAAAAAAATCTCCTGAAAACAAATACATTGCAAATATAGGGCAGAAACACCAAAAAACCAAGCCAAAGAAAGTTAAAAGGTGCAAACAAGTTTTCAGACGGCCATAGCCGACTTTCGGTACAATCACACCATTCCAAACAATAAACCCCATCATGACCGATACCGCCCAAATCATTACCAGCTATGGCCGCCGCTATATCGTCCGCACCCCCGACGGCCAAACATATGACGCCACCACCCGTAAAAAACGCGTCGATTTCGCCTGCGGCGACCAAGTCCGCATCAGCCCCATCAACGGCGACCAAGTCGTGATTGAAGACTACCTCCCGCGCGAAAGCCTGCTCTACCGCCAAGACGCGTGGAAAACCAAACTGATTGCCGCCAACGTTACCCAACTGCTCATCGTAACCGCCGCCAGCCCCTCACCCAGCGAAGCCCTGTTGCAACGCGCCCTCCTCGCAGCCGAAGCGGCCGGCATCGACGCCGTTATCGTCCTCAACAAAGCCGACCTCCCCGAAACCGCCCAATGGCGCGAGAAACTCAAATTCTACGAAACCCTCGGCTACTCCGTGGTCGAAACCAACGCATTGGAAAATGCCGACATCCTGCGTCCCATATTAGAAGGGCAAACCAACATCCTGCTCGGACAAAGCGGCATGGGCAAGTCCACCCTGACCAACGCCCTACTCGGCAACCAAGCCGCCCGAACCGGCGACATTTCCACTGCGCTCGACTCCGGCAAACACACCACCACCCACGCCCAACTATACGATTTAAACGCAGAAACCCGACTCATCGATTCCCCCGGCCTGCAAGAATTCGGCCTGCACCATCTCCAAGCCGCCGATTTATTGCAATACTTCCCCGACCTGCGCCACCTTATCGGCCAATGCCGTTTCCATAACTGCACCCACCGCGCCGAACCCGGCTGCGCCGTCAAAGCCGCTGCCGAATCAGGCAAAGCCAAACCCGAGCGTATTGAATTTCTGCAACGCGTTACCGATGAATTATTGAAATAAAGTTTTAACGGAAATAAGCGTTTGGATAAATAAAAAGGCCGTCTGAAAGTTTCAGACGGCCTTTTGTTGAAGCATAACCAAATTTACCTTTCAATCGGTATCGCTACCTTAGCGGGAAAGAGAAGGTGCTTTTCGTGGCGGATTGATCATGAGAAGCACGGCTTCTTCAATTTGTTTGTCCTCCCGATCATGGAGTTCTACCGGAAACTTCAGACGCAACACTGTAATAATAGCGCCAACCGATAAACCTGCATCATTAAGCAATTCGATTTCTTTAAGTACAGGAGCGGAAAGGTTTAACATGGTTTCTCCTTAAGATTTGATATAAGCCTTAGCCCACTTTATCCCCGGGCTGTGCGCCTGCGTCAACGTCGAGGAGCTTCAGTTTGCCCTCTGCCGTGGCGGCGGAGAGGATCATGCCTTCGGATACGCCGAATTTTGCCATTTTGCGCGGGGCGAAGTTGGCGACGGCGATGACCATGCGGCCGTTCAATTCGGCAGGATTTGGGTAAGACGCGGCGATGCCGGAGAAGATGATGCGTTTTTCAAAACCGAAATCGAGGTCGAATTTCAGGAGTTTGGTGCTGCCTTCGACAGCTTCGCAGTTCAATACTTTGGCGACGCGCATGTCGATTTTCATAAAGTCGTCGAAGCTGGCCTGTTCGGCGACTTTTTCGTATTTGCTCTCTTCGGCGGCAGGCGCGGCTGCGGCGGCGATGCTTTGTTTGTTGGCTTCGATTAAATCGTCCACTTGTTTTTGCTCCACTCGTTGCATGAGGTGTTCGTATTTGTTGATGGCGTGTTCGCCCAAGGTTTCGCGGGTATTTGCCCAAGTGATGGCTTCCAAATTCAGGAATTTGGCGGCATTTTCGGCCACTTTCGGCAATACGGGGGCGAGGTAGGCGGTCAACATGGTAAAGGCGTTGATGAGCTCGCTGCATACTTCGTGCAGGCGTGCGTCTTGGCCTTCTTGTTTCGCCAGTTCCCAAGGTTTGTTGGCATCAACGTATTCGTTGACAATGTCCGCCAATGCCATGATGTCGCGCAGGGCTTTGGCGTATTCGCGGCTTTCGTAGCATTCGGCAATAGCTTCGCTTTGCGCAGTCAATTTTGCCAGCAATGCGCTGTCGGCAACGTCTTTCAGACGGCCTTCAAAGCGTTTGGCGATGAAACCTGACGCGCGGGCGGCGATGTTGACGTATTTGCCGACGAGGTCGCTGTTGACGCGGCTGATAAAGTCTTGCAGGTTCAAATCGATGTCTTCGATTTTACTGTTGAGTTTGGCGGCGATGTAGTAGCGCATCCACTCGGGGTTCAGGCCTTGTTCCAAATAGGATTTGGCGGTGATGAAGGTGCCGCGCGATTTGGACATTTTTTGTCCGTCCACAGTCAAAAAGCCGTGTGCGTACACTCCGGTCGGGGCGCGGTGGCCGGAGAAATGCAGCATGGCAGGCCAGAACAGGGCGTGGAAATAGAGGATGTCTTTGCCGATGAAGTGGTACATCTCGGTTTGGCTGTCGGCTTTGAAGTATTCGTCGAAATCGACGCCGATGCGGTCGCACAGGTTTTTAAACGACGCCATGTAGCCGACGGGCGCGTCCAGCCAGACGTAGAAATATTTGCCCGGCGCGTCGGGGATTTCGAAACCGAAATACGGCGCGTCGCGGGAGATGTCCCAGTCGGACAGGGTGGTTTCTTCGCCTTCGCCCAGCCATTCTTTCATTTTGTTGAGGGCTTCGGCTTGCAGATGGGGCTTGCCGTCGTGCGGGTTGTTGCCGGAAGTCCATGCTTTGAGGAAGTCGGCGCATTCGCCCAGTTTGAAGAAGAAGTGTTCGGATTCGCGCAATTCGGGTTTGGCACCGGATACGGCGGAATACGGGTTGATCAGTTCGGTCGGGGAATAGGTCGTGCCGCAGACTTCGCAGTTGTCGCCGTATTGGTCTTGGGCGTGGCATTTCGGGCATTCGCCTTTGACAAAGCGGTCGGGCAGGAACATTTGTTTTTCGGGGTCGAAAAGCTGCTCGATGACGCGGCTCTCAATCTTGCCGTTGGCTTTCAGCGCGCGGTAAATGTCTTGGGAAAACTGTTTGTTTTCAGGGGAATGGGTGCTGTAATAATTGTCGTAGCCGATGTTGAAGCCGGTAAAGTCGGCGAGGTGCTCTTCGCGCACTTTGGCGATCATATCTTCAGGCGCAATGCCTTGTTTTTGCGCGGCAAGCATCACGGGCGTGCCGTGGGTGTCGTCGGCGCAGCAGTAGTAGCATTCGTGGCCGCGCAGTTTTTGGAAACGTACCCAAACGTCGGTTTGGATGTGTTCGACCATGTGGCCGAGGTGGATGCTGCCGTTGGCATACGGCAGCGCGGAAGTGACAAGGATTTTGCGTGTCATGGTTTGTGCTTTTAAAAACAATGGATAAAGATGTCGGGAATTATACCGCAAAACAATACGCAAAGGCCGTCTGAAACCCGATTGCCGGTGTTTCAGACGGCCTTTTATTTATCGGCTGCGTATGGGATCAACCGTGTACGCGTTCGATTTTTGCGCCTACGCCGCCAAGTTTTTTCTCGATGTATTCATAGCCGCGGTCGAGGTGGTAGATGCGTTCGACGATGGTTTCGCCTTCTGCGACCAAGCCTGCCATGACGAGGCTGGCAGAGGCGCGCAGGTCGGTTGCCATCACGACGGCGCCGGAGAGTTTTTCTACTCCTTTGATGTAGGCGGTGTTGCCTTCGGTGGTGATGTCTGCGCCCATGCGGTTGAGTTCAGGAACGTGCATGAAGCGGTTTTCAAAAATGGTTTCCACCACGCGGCTGCTGCCTTCGGCAATGGCGTTCATGGCCATAAACTGCGCCTGCATGTCGGTTGGGAAGCCTGGGTGGACGACGGTACGGATGTCCACGGCTTTGGGGCGTTGTTGCATGTCGATGGAAATCCAGTTGTCGCCTGCTTCGATGATGGCGCCGGCTTCTGTCAGTTTGTTTAACACAACTTCCATGGTTTTCGGTGCGGCATTGCGCAGGACAACTTTGCCGCCGGTCATGGCGACGGCGCAGAGGAAGGTACCGGCTTCGATACGGTCGGGAACGACGCTGTGTTCGCAGCCGTGCAGCTCTTTTACGCCTTCGATGGTCATGGTTGCTGTACCGATACCGCTGATTTTCGCGCCCATTTTAACGAGGCATTCGGCCAAATCGACGACTTCGGGCTCGATGGCGCAGTTTTCGAGGATGGTGGTGCCTTCTGCGAGCGTGGCCGCCATCAGCAGGTTTTCAGTACCGCCTACGGTTACGACATCCATGGTGACGCGCGTGCCTTTCAGACGGCCTTTGGCTTTGACGTAACCGTGTTCGATGGTGATTTCCGCACCCATGGTTTCGAGGCCTTTGAGGTGCTGGTCAACGGGGCGCGAACCGATGGCGCAGCCGCCGGGCAGGCTGACTTGGGCTTCGCCGAAACGCGCCAGCGTCGGGCCGAGCACGAGGATGGATGCGCGCATGGTTTTTACCAGCTCGTAAGGTGCGCAGGTGTTGTTGACGGTGCCGCCGTTGATTTCAAATTCGGAGATGTTGTCGGTCAAAACGCGTGCGCCCATGCCTTGCAGCAGTTTTTGGGTAGTTTTGACGTCGGCGAGCATGGGTACGTTTTTCAAGCGTAAAGTGCCGGAAGTCAGCAGACCGGCACACATCAGCGGCAGGGCGGCGTTTTTCGCGCCGGATACGATGATTTCGCCGTTGAGGGGGCCGTTGGCAGAGATTTTGAGTTTGTCCACAGGATGTCTTTCGTTATTTGTCTGCACGGCTTATGCCGCACAAATGAAATGAGATGGATAATAAACCATCAATTATAAGGGATTATGCCCTTGCTGTTAGATTTGGCAGTATTAAATTTTCACAAGGTTTGTTTAAGTTGCGAAAGGATAAGATTTCAGGCCGTCTGAATGGTTCAGACGGCCTGTTTGCCAAGGCTTATTTTTTAGCTTTGAAGCCTAAGAGGTGTTGCGTGGTGGCCAGCCATGCGCCGAATACGCCCAGCGCGATGACGAAGCCGAATACCAGCGACACTTCGCTAAATGTGAAGAAACGCCAGCCGATGTTCAGACCGTAGGGTTTGAAAATCGCGTCCACCAGCGGCCGTACTTCGGCCAGCAGCCAAGCCGACAAGCCCAGGCTGACGGCGGCGGAGAAAATACTCTGCCACATTGCCTGATAAAGGAAAGGGCGGCGGATGAAGGAAGCGGGCGCACCCAACAGCTTGGTGATCTCCAACTCTTCCTTGCGGCTGAGGATTTGCAGGCGGATTGTGTTGTGTGCCACCAAGACAAAGGCCATGCCCAAAGTCAGCGAGAGGAACCATAAAATCTTGCGGATAAATTCGTTGATACGATAAAGGGTTTGTACCCATTCGGTATCCATGGTTGCCGATTCGACACGCGGCAGTTTGGTAATGTCTTTATAGATGGCCTGCATCTGATCCGGAGAAGTGGCAGGGTCGGGCGTAACGATAAAGACGTCGGGCAACGGGTTGCCATCGAGCATGGAAACGAGGTTTTGGTCGAGATTGGTTTGCAATTCTTCCAAACCTTCCTGCTTGCTGATAAAGCGGACTTTATCGATACGGCTGTCGCGTTGGAGCAGATTTTTCACCGTATCGGCATCAGAACTTGCCGCATCGGTGTCCATATAAACCGTAATCTGCGGCGACTCGTTGAGTTTGCCCAACACGCTTTGTCCGCTTTGGATGCCCAAATACATGAACAGCGGCAAGGTCATGGCAACGGCAAGCATGAGCAGGGTCAGCAGTGTGCCGATGGGTTGGCGCAGAAGCTCTTTGAGCGCGGCGCGCGCCGATTCGACGTGTAACGAGATGTAGTGAATCATGCTCATGCGAGGCGTCCTTTCTGCAGGCGCAAGACGCGGTGGCCGTAATCCGCCATCAGCGTTTCATCGTGCGCCGCAACAATCACGGTCGTGCCTGCTTCATGGAAGGTTTTGAACAATTCCATAATATCCAGCGCATAGGCGCGGTCGAGGCTGGCGGACGGCTCGTCGGCAATCAGCAGGCTGGGTTGGTGAACCACTGCACGCGCGATGCACAAACGTTGTTGTTCGCCGCCGGACAAAGTGATGGGCATATCGTTTTCGCGGCCTTTCAAGCCGACTTTCTCAATCGCAATACGCGCGCGCTCTTCAGCTTTGCGCGGCTGATAGCCACTAATCCGCAAAGGCAGGATAACGTTTTGCAAGACATTGCGGTCGTAGAGGATTTTGTGGTCTTGGAAGACAATGCCGATATGTTGGCGCATAAAGCCGATCTGATTGTCGCTCAAGGTGCCGAGGTCTTGATTGTTAAACCAAACCTTGCCTTTGGTGGGCTTGGTAATGCCTGAAATCAGCTTCAAAATGGTGGATTTGCCCGAACCCGAATGGCCGGCGATAAAAATCATCTCACCTTTGTTAATCTGGAAACTGACATTTTTCAGGGCTTCGAAACCGCCGGGATAGGTTTTGGAAACTTGTTCGAAACGGATCATGGGTTTTCCTGAAAATAGGGATTCAGACGGCCGGCGTCATCGATAGGGCAACATGCCGTCTGAAAAAATGGGGTTATTCACAGATTATAAATATTTCGGCTGCTTTTTGATAGTGAAACCCCGGTTCTGCCTGTGGATACACTGCCGGTTTGCAACACAAAGTATGGTTTGAAAAAAGGCCGTCTGAACGATTGGGTTTCAGACGGCCTCAGTATCAGCGTAGGTTAAGCACCCTATCCGCTGTTTTATTTACATTTGGTTTTGGCCAAATTCACGGCGGCGGTCAGGCTTTTTTCGTTGACTTCGCCGGTGATGGTTTGTTTGTAGCCGCATTTCGGCGCTTCGACGACTGTGAAGGGCAATACGCCGACATTGTTGCCGTGGGCTTTCATGAAGTTGCGGCTGTTGGCGCCGGTGTAACGCCAAATCGGGTAGCTGACCGGCGTTTGTTTCAGGAACTTGCCGATGTTGTCGGTCGTATCCAGCGCGATGCCGACCATATCGACGCTGCCTTTTTTCTGCGCTTTGTACCATGCCGACATGGCGGGCATTTCTTTACGGCAGGGGCCGCACCAGGTTGCCCAAAGGTTAACCACGCGCACGGGGGCTTTGAGTGACTCCAGGCTTTGCGGTTTGTTGTCCTGCCAACCTGCTGTTTCGTCGGCGGCAAAGGCCGGCGCAGCGGTAAAAACGGCAGCGGACAAGAGAAGGGCGGTTAAGGCTTTCATGGTTGTATCCTTGAGGTTGCCAATCGAAATAGTGTTTATTGTAAAACGGTTTGGTGGGTATGCCTACCGATTCATATCAAGATATCAGGTAAAAAGTTTGAGTAAAAATCAGTTGCAGACGATAATAACCGCCATCATTGAATGATTTTGCAATAATACGGAGACTTTCATGCCGTCTGAATTCACACTTTATCACAATCCGCGTTGCAGCAAATCGCGTGCCGCGCTGGCTTTGCTCGAAGAAAAAGGCGTTGCCGCCGACGTGGTCAAATATCTGGATACCTCCCCCGATTTGGTGACTTTGCAGGATATGTTTGCCAAACTCGGCATCGAATCGGTACGCGGCATGATGCGCACGAAAGACGATTTGTACAAAGAATTGGGTTTGGACAACCCCGATTTGGACAATGCCGCCCTGCTTCAGGCAATCGCCGAATACCCTGCCCTGCTCGAGCGTCCCGTTTTGGTAACGTCTACGCGCGCAGCCATTGGCCGTCCGTTGGAAAACATTGCCGCCCTACTCGGCTGATGGGGTTGGATAAGGCCGTCTGAAGATGATTTCCCTGCTTAAAAGCCGCAATGGCTTGCGATACTACCTGTTTCGCGGCCTTGCTTTGAGCGTTTTGCTGGTGTGCGGTATTTTTTTGACCGGCACATGGCAGATTTACCGGACAGGTTTGCAAACCTTGCCGAAGGACGTTCATGCCGATGCGGCGGTGGTGTTAGGTGCGGCGGCGTGGGACAAACGCCCGTCGCCGGTATTCCGTGAGCGCATCAACCATGCCATCACGCTCTACCAAAGCCATCGGGTCGGCAAAATCATTTTCACCGGCGGTACGCCCAAAAAAGGATTCATGACCGAAGCTGAAGTGGGGCGCCGATACGCGCTCAAGCAGGGCATACCGGCGCACAATATCCTGTTTGAAAACACGTCGCGCAACACTTACGAAAACCTGCGCAATATCGTCCCCATCATGCACGCCAACGGAGTCGGCAGCATTATCGTTGTCAGCGACCCGTATCATTTGGCGCGCGCCGAAGAAATGGCTACTGATTTGGGCTTGTCAGATGCACAGTTCTCCGCCACACCGACCACGCGCTTTGATGAGCGCAGCAAGAAAGCCAAGTTCCTGATGCAGGAGAGCTATTCATTGTTTCTCTACCGTATCGGCAAATGGAGCGATGCAGTTTGGAATTGGATAGGTGCTTGAGCTTTCGGTAATCCATGTAAAAGGCCGTCTGAAGCCTTTTAGGTTTCAGACGGCCTAAATGTATTCTTACTTATTGATATTGATTTGTAGCTATACTGCCCAAAAAGACTACGGCCAGCACCAGATAAATTGCCATTACGATGGCAAACAGAATCAAGGCAGCCTTGAAATAATTGGCTTTATTCGGATTGGTGTTTGAGCTGAATGCCCACACAAACATCATGATCAGATTGACCAGCGGAATCATCATAATCAAGCTGGTTACCAACCAACCATTCGCTGATGCTGACGACCGGATCCTGAGGCCGGTCGATTTGGTTTTGTCCGTTCATATGTACCCAGTAATTTTGTTGAAAGAACAGTAATTATACTCATTAAATCTTTATCGGCATAACATGTTCAGGCCGTCTGAATCTTCAGACGGCCTGAGCCTATGATTTTTGCAGCCGCTATTTCAATCGGATGTAAAACGTACCGTCCGGCACGACGGGCAGGTATTTGCGGTAGAAGTCCAGATAGGTCTTGTTTGGGTCTATGTCGGCAAACTGCTGCGGATACAGGGTTTTGGCGATAAATTGCGCGCTGGCCAAATCGGTGAGCGAGCGGGAGGCGGTGTGGTAGATGCCGTAAACGCGTTTGTTTTTGACGGCAGGAATGTCTGCCCAGCCTTTGCGTTTGACAAATCCGGCCAGGCGGCGTTGCGCATCGGCCTGGCTGATGCCTATGCCCATCGCCATAATGCCAGGTTTGTCTTTATGGCCGTTTTCCGTCCCCGAAATGACGATGACGTCGGGTTTGGCCGTCAGGAATTTTTCAGGGTTTATCGGTCCCCAGTTTTTAACGTAAGGCGCGGCGATATTGTTGCCGCCTGCTGTGTCGGCAATCGCGCCCCACATATCTTTGCCGAAGGTGTAGCTGTATTCAGACGGGCCTTTGTCGCCGAACTCGATATAGATTTTCGGTTTGGACTGCTTGGCGCGCGCGACGCGTTTTTGGATGTCGGCAATGCCTCGGGCGTATTCGGCGGCAATTTTTTGGGCGCGCGCCTGTGTACCGTTGAGTTCGCCGAAAATTTCCGCACTGCGCGTGTGCCGCGCGACGGTTTCGGCGTTGAAATCGACCACGACGACGGGTATGCCTGCCGCTTTAATGCGCGGCAGATGGGTGGCGATGGCCTTATACTGCCAGTCGGCCAGAATCAATACGTCCGGCTTGAGCGCGAGCGTTTTCTCCAGTGAAAACGTGCCGGTACTGATGTTGCCGATGTCCGCAATGTTTTGCAGCGTAGGCAGCTTCTGTTTGAACATCGCCCAGCTGCCAGGATTGAATTTCTCCCAAAACTCACGCGAAATGCCGATGACGTTTTTAAATTTGTCCGCGCCCGTTACCGCGATATAGTCGGGATAGTAAAACGCCAAAACCGCGCGTTTGACAGGGACATCGACTTTGACTTCGCGTCCCAATACGTCTTTGATAGTTTTGATTTCGGCTTGGGCAAAAAGGGGCAGGAGGGCGAGGGCGGTAAATAAAGCGCGTTTGTTCATGAGCGGATACTTTCAAAGAAATAATTATCATTTGTCTTGTTTTCAGTAGAAAAGTTCCCAGACGGTCCTTCTGCGCTGACATTATTTTCAGACGGCCGTACATTGTTTAAACTTTGCCGAAAAAGTAAAATACCTGTTTTAAAAGACTTTGGAGCCATCATGACCGTCAAAACCCGTTTCGCCCCCAGCCCCACCGGCTACCTGCACATCGGCGGCGTACGCACCGCCTTGTTTTCATGGGCGTTTGCCCGCCATCATAAAGGCGAGTTCCTATTGCGTATCGAAGATACCGACTTGGCGCGCTCTACTGCCGAATCCGTCAACATCATCCTCGACGGCATGAAATGGGTCGGCCTGAACTACGACAACGCCGACAACGTCGTTTACCAAACCCGCCGTTTCGACCGCTATAAAGAAGTCATTGCCGAACTTTTAGAAAAAGGCCATGCCTACTACTGCTATTGCAGCAAAGAAGAGCTGGAAGCCATGCGCGAGAAAGCCGAAAAAGAAGGCACGGCGACTTACGACCGCCGTTGGCGTCCGGAAGAAGGCAAAACCCTGCCAGAAATTCCTGCCGACGTGCAACCTGTTGTCCGTTTCAAAACACCTTTGGACGGCGTGACCAAATGGACAGACTTGGTCAAAGGCGAAATCTCCATCCCCAACGAAGCGCTCGACGACCTGATTATCGCCCGCGCCGACGGCACACCAACCTACAATTTCTGCGTTGTCGTGGACGACTACGACATGGGCATTACCCACGTTATCCGCGGCGACGACCATGTGAACAACACGCCGAAACAAATCAACATCTTAAAAGCCATCGGCGCAAATCTGCCCGAATACGGCCATCTGCCGATGATTCTTAACGAACAAGGCAAAAAAATCTCCAAACGCAGCGGCGATACCGTTGCCATTACCGATTTCGGCGCAATGGGCATCCTGCCCGAAGCCATGCTCAACTATCTGGCACGCTTGGGCTGGGCGCACGGCGACGACGAATTCTTCACAATGGAACAATTCATCGAATGGTTTGATTTGAAAGATGTTTCCCCGTCTCCAAGCCGCATGGACTTGAAGAAACTCTACTGGATTAACGGCGAACACATCAAAATCACCGCCAACGAAAAACTGGCCGAAATGGTGAAACCGCGCCTCGCCCTGCGCGATATCCATGAAACAAGCAAGCCTGCTTTGGAAGATGTGTTGGCATTGGTCAAAGACCGCGCCCAAGACCTGAACACCCTCGCTGACGAGTGTCTCTACTTCTACGTCAAACAAACCCCTGCCGAAGCGGACGTGCAGAAACACTGGGACGACGAAGCCGCCGCCCGTATGCTGCGCTTTGCCGAACGCCTCGAAGGGCTGGAAGACTGGAACGCCGAAGCCATCCACGACCTCTTCAAACCCTTCTGCGACGCAGAAGGCATCAAAATGGGCAAACTCGGTATGCCCCTACGCCTCGCAGTCTGCGGTACGGCAAAAACCCCAAGCGTCGATGCCGTATTGGCTTTAATCGGCAAAGAAGAAGTGTTGAAACGGATCCGTTCGTAAGGCATGAATGATAAAAGACCGTCTGAAAACTAGGGATGCCAAGTTTTCAGACGGCCTTTTTATTTTGAACAGGATTTATTTATTCTTCTTCGTTCGGTTTGTTTTTATCTTTTTTGCGCCATAGGCCTTTAAACAATGCACCTGCTGCAACAGCACCAAAAATAATCAGTTTGCCGAATTTAGCCAGTAATGCGCCGGCCAAAGCTAATAATCCCAGTTTTTTTGCAGCGATACCGCCAACCAAGGCAGCCAGTCCGTATTCGGCTACTTTGTCGGTTGCCGCATTGAAATCGCTATAACGCTTGCCTTCGTTGAATTCGATATTGCCCAACAATTCTTGCACAATAGGTTTGTATTGATCTATGCTTTTCAAATCGGCGATCATAGTCAATTCAATATAGCCTTCGCGTCCAAGCTGGAAAGTATTGTAGTTGATGGTAGGATTGGGGTCGGGTTCGTTTTTATTCAGAATGTCAATCGACCAAATCAGACGATGGGTCTTTGCATCATATTGCGGTTTTTCTACCCAGCCGCGTGTTTCTATTTCCGGTATGTTGCGGGAGGCTCGCTCTTTGTTTTGTTCCTCGGTGCCTTCTTTCAGCTGCTCGAGCATGGCTTCAACATCCCATTCTTTGGCATCATCGTCTTTGATGTAGCCGGAATCGGTAAAGGTCAGGTCTACTATCCAATTGGTGTCACTGTCCTCGTTCTCCGATTCGGGGAGAATCAGGCCGTAGCGGTTGGGATCTGTGGCATTACCTGCTTCCCTCATCATGGCGTTGGCGCGATTTTTTTTTCACAAAGACCATTTTTGCAGGCAGTTTCAGTTTGGCCTGATTGCCCAAATCAACGGTTGCCGGGCCTTGGATGATCTGGTCGTCAACGTAGTTCGCGATAGAGTCTGAGGCTTGTTGCGCTTCTTGCCCGGATGCTTCGACGGCAGAAGCGATATCAGCGTTGGCTGCAGAAGCCGGCAGGGTTTGGATAGATAGTAGGGCTGCCAAAACGGCATAGGCGAGACGGTTGCTTTTCATCATAGGGTTCTCATGGAAGAAGAATTAAAAAAGATGCAGACAGCCGCAACACCATATGTTCCGGCATGACTAAAGGATAAATTTTACAATAAATAAATCATATTTACATATTTAAATATGACTGTAATTTAAAAATACAGGAAAGCTTTTTGACGAGAGGCAGAGCTATCATTGTGAAACTCAAAAAGGCCGTCTGAAAATTTTTCAGACGGCCTTTTATAATAAAACCAGAAAATAATGGAATAAGGCGGAGAATATGAGAAAATAATAGCCGCCTACCTGTCACAACAGTTGATTGAATTAACTTTTATCGGCAGCCTGAATGTCCGGATTGGATAAAATAAACCATCAAGAACAAAGGCCAACCAGCATATTATGTAAACTTGGTGGCTGAAAAATCGGCTCTGCGCTTTACTTTACAAATCAAACAACTTTAAAGGAAAACCCATGAAAAAAACCTTACTTGCCCTGATGATGTTATCTGCCGCCGCCGCGTATGCCGGTGAGGCGGAAGACCGTTTGCTGTCCGTCCAATCGGTTTACCGTGCCGCTTTGCATGAGCAAAACAGCAACGACAGCAAAATCATTTCCCTGCAAAGTGATTTGGAAAGCGCGCAGCGCCGTTTGCAGGCCGCACAATCCGATATTGACCGTTTGAAAGGCGAAATTCAGACGGCTTTGGCTCAGAAAGAGCAGCAAAATGCCAAGCTGCAACAAGCCGGCCAAATGTTGGACGCGGCTTGGAATGCCGTTTACGGCGTAGGCGGCAGCAAGGCGAATCAATAATTTAGACATTGTATTATTTGCGTTTTACGCTTCTTTTATCATATTTATAAGGAAACCTCATGTCCCTACCTTCCTGCCCGAAATGCCACTCCGAATACACTTACGAAGACGGTGCCCAATACGTTTGCCCTGAGTGCGCCCATGAGTGGAACGAGGCCGATGCTGCGGCTGCAAGCGATGATGCCTTGGAAGTCAAAGATGCCAACGGCGCGGTATTGCAAGATGGTGATACGGTTGTCTTGATTAAAGATCTGAAAGTCAAAGGCAGCTCTATGGTCATCAAGCAAGGCACCAAAGTCAAAGGCATCCGCCTGCAAGAGGGCGACCACAATATCGGTTGCAAAATCGATGGCAGCGCGATGAACTTGAAATCTGAGTTCGTCAAAAAAGCCTAAAGATTTTATTTTTGAAAGGCCGTCTGAAATCCGAAGATTAGGATTCAGACGGCCTTTGTGCATTTCATTTAAAACAAAATAAATCTTTATTTAAAATTAAATAACTTTAATAGAGTTGAATTTCAGGCCGTCTGAAAAAGCGGCGGCAAAATGTTCCGCACATACGCGGGTGTAAAACCGTTAAAATAACGCTTTCCCCTATTCTACGGAACCATTATGCTTCAGCCGACCTCCAAACAGATTTTGCACGAAGTATTCGGTTATCCCGAATTTCGTGGCAAGCAGGAGGCTATCGTCAATGCTTTGGCCGGCGGCGAGAGTTTGATGGTGCTGATGCCGACGGGCGGGGGCAAGTCTTTGTGTTACCAGATTCCGGCGCTGATGCGCGAAGGCGTGGCGGTTGTCGTATCGCCGCTGATTGCGCTGATGAACGACCAAGTAGCCAGCCTGCATGTGGCCGGGATTGAAGCGGCGGCAGTCAACAGCAGCACATCGGCAGATGAGGCGCGCGAGATTGCCGACAAGCTTGCCCAAGGCCGTCTGAAACTGCTTTATGTCGCTCCGGAACGCTTGGTTACCGACCGCTTTTTACGTTTTCTCGACCAACAAACCGTCAGTCTGTTTGCCATTGATGAGGCGCATTGCGTCAGCCAATGGGGACACGATTTCCGCCCCGAATATCAACAGCTCGGCATGCTTGCCGAACGCTATCCGAACATCCCGCGCATCGCCCTGACCGCTACCGCCGATGCGGCCACACGCGCCGACATCAAGCATTATCTGCACTTGGACAATGCGCCCGAATTTATCTCCAGCTTTGACCGTCCGAATATTTATTATCAGGTTATCGAAAAAAATAATGGCAAAAAACAATTGCTGGATTTCATCCGCAAGCAGATGCATGGGCAAAGCGGTATTGTGTATTGCTTAAGCCGCAAAAAAGTCGAGGATGTGGCGCAGTTTTTGTGTGAAAACGGCTTGGAGGCGATTCCGTATCATGCCGGTTTGAGCATGGACGTGCGCGAGGAAAACCAACGCCGCTTTACGCATGAAGACAATATTATTGTGGTGGCGACCGTGGCGTTCGGCATGGGCATAGACAAACCCGACGTGCGCTTTGTCGCCCATCTCGATATGCCCCAAAGTATCGAACATTTCTATCAGGAATCGGGGCGCGCCGGCCGGGACGGGCTGCCTGCCGTGAGCTGGCTGTGTTACGGCTTGAACGATTGGGTGTTGCTGCGCGAACGGATTGCCGAAGGCAACAGCGACGAAGTGCAAAAGCAAATCGAAATGCAAAAACTCGACGCCATGCTTTCCGTCTGCGAAACCGCAGCCTGCCGCCGCGTGTTGCTGCTCAAGCATTTCGGCGAAGAATCCGAACCCTGCAGCCATTGCGACAACTGTCTGCATCCACCCGTACGGTTTGACGGCACGGTGTTGGTGCAAAAATTACTCAGCTGCGTGTACCGCGCCGGACAACGTTTTGCCGCCGGTTACATCACCAACCTTTTACGCGGTAAAAGCGATGATTGGATACAGCGCAACGGCCATGACAAGTTATCCACATTCGGCATCGGCAGCGAACAGACCGACAAGGAATGGCGCAGCGTCATCCGCCAGTGCATCAGCCTGGGCTATCTCACCGTCAATGTCGAGCAACATCAAGCCCTGCAGCTGACCGAAGCGGCAAAAAAAGTCCTCAAGGGCGAAACCGAAGTCATGCTGCGCCCCCTGCGCCGAGAAAAAACGGCCACCCAAAAACCGAAAGACGATTGGTTGCGTACCGAGCGCGAAGAGCGTTTGTGGCAGGCATTGCGCCAATGGCGGCAACAACGCGCCCGGGCAGAGGAAGTGCCGGCCTATGTGGTTTGCGGCGACAAAACCCTGCGCGATATTGTCGAAAAAATGCCCCGAAGTTTGGAAGATTTACATCAAATCTACGGCTTGGGCGAGGCGAAAATCAATAAATTCGGTTTGGAGATACTCGACGTTTGCGAAACGGCCGAAGCCGGTACGGTTTCCACAGACAGTGCACAAGTTATCCACAGCTTGGGCGAGCGCGAACAGGCCTTAAAACAGGCTTTGGAAACTTGGCGCGAGCAGCAGGCAAGTGCCGATCAAGTGACGCTGGGAACGGTGTTCTCCAACGAAAGCATGGACGATTTGCTAACCAATACGCCTGCCGAACCCATCGACCTTTTAGGCGTGTATAAACTCGGCGAAAAACGTATCGAGCAATACGGCGAGGGCATTTTAAACATCTGCCGGCCGTTTTCAGACGGCCTGAGCGAAGAGGATAAACGCAAACGCCGTTTGATGCGCCGTCTGCTTCAGTGGAACATCGATACTGCCCGCCATGAAGGCCTCGAAGCCTATCAGATATGCAGCAAAGTTACCCTGTGCGCGATTGCCGCCCGACGGCCGCAAGATTTGGCGGAGTTGGCGGAAATCCACGGTATGAATGAGGAAAAAGCCGATAAATACGGCACGGAAATTGTCGAATTGTGCAAACAAGCGGATTAATGGATTGCAATCATCATCAAAGGCCGTCTGAAACCAATCAAGCATGGTGTTTCAGACGGCCTTTTGAATTTTTAATCTTTATAAAACAATGAATAAGAAAATATCTTCATTTGTTTTGTCAGTTTTTTAAAGCTGCCGCGTCTAAACAGGCATGAAAAATGGGATGGTGCCGATGGATTTTCTGTCCCATCCCATTCGACACACATCGATTAGGAAAATAAATGAACACCCCATCCAATCCCTCTTGGCAGGCCGCTTTCGGCTTGTTGGCACTCAGGCTTTTTGCCGCGTATGAATTTCTTGAATCCGGCCTGGAAAAATGGAACTGGGAAAACTGGTTTGCAGAAATAAACAGTCAATTTCCCTTTCCGTTCAATTTGTTGTCGGATACGGTCAACTGGAATTTGGCCATGTGGGCGGAACTGGTTTTGCCTGTGCTGCTCATCGTCGGCTTGGCAACGCGGCTGTCCGCGTTGGGATTGATGGTTGTGACGGCTGTCGCATGGTCTGCGGTACATGCCGGCTTAGGGTACAATGTGTGCGACAACGGTTATAAAATGGCACTGATTTATTTGGTGGTTTTATTTCCTGTCCTATTGCAGGGCGCAGGCCGTCTGTCTTTGGATGCCCTGCTGAAGAAACGCTGTTGCCGTATCAAGCATTTTCTTTAAGGATTATCTTTAAGGATTAATGGTCGCGGGCCGACTTTAAATGCCCGATATTATCCCTTGATTTGTTTTTAAACCCATATTTTAAAAAGGAAGTTGAA
The DNA here is from genome assembly GCF_001810035.1 of Neisseria sp. HMSC058F07. Taxonomy (NCBI): domain Bacteria; kingdom Pseudomonadati; phylum Pseudomonadota; class Betaproteobacteria; order Neisseriales; family Neisseriaceae; genus Neisseria; species Neisseria sp. HMSC058F07. The sequence goes on from NZ_KV799674.1 coordinate 85,809, forward strand.
ATGAAAAAAAATGTAGCTGCTGCTCTGGCCGGTGCACTGTCCCTGTCTTTGGCTGCCGGTGTTGTTGCCGCTGATAAAGCCGCCAGCGACGTGGCCGTTGAGAAAACTGTTAAAGCTGCCGAAGGTACTTGCGGCGCGGCTGCCAAAGCCGGTGAAGGTTCTTGCGGCGCAGCCATGAAAAAAGCACACGCCAAAAAAGGCAAAGCATCTAAAGCCAAAGCAGCCAAAGTAGTAGAAGGCAAATGCGGCGAAGGTAAATGCGGTTCTAAATAATCCTGCAATATACCTTTAACAAAGTCGCATTTTATAAACGAAAATGCGACTTTGTCGTTCATACGGCACCATAACAGGACATCACCATGATTCAACACGCAGGCTTGGGCTACCGCCGCGACTTGGCGGAAGACTTCCTCTCGCTTTCAGACGACAGCCCGATACGCTTTATCGAAGCCGCTCCCGAAAACTGGCTGAAAATGGGTGGCAGGGCGCGCAAACAGTTTGACCGCGTGGCGGAACGGCTGCCGCTGGCGTTGCACGGATTATCCATGTCGTTGGGCGGACAAGCCCCGTTGGATACCGATTTGATAGACGGAATCAAAGAAATGATGCGCCGTTACGATTGCACGTTTTTCTCCGACCATTTGAGCTACTGCCACGACGGCGGTCATCTTTACGATTTGTTGCCGCTGCCTTTCACTGAAGAAATGGTACAACATACCGCGCGCCGTATCCGCGAAGTGCAGGATCGGTTGGGCTGCCGTATTGCCGTGGAAAACACCTCCTACTACCTGCATTCTCCGCTTGCCGAGATGAACGAAGTCGAGTTCCTCAACGCGGTTGCCCGTGAAGCCGACTGCGGCATTCATTTGGACGTGAACAATATTTACGTTAACGCCGTCAATCACGGCCTGTTGTCGCCTGAAGCCTTTTTAGAAAATGTGGACGCAGAGCGCGTGTGCTATATCCATATTGCCGGACATGACGTGGAAACGCCCGAATTGTTGATTGATACCCACGGCGCCGCAGTATTGCCGACTGTTTGGGATTTGCTCGAACTGGCCTATGCCAAACTGCCGACGATTCCGCCCACCCTGTTGGAACGCGATTTCAATTTTCCGCCTTTTGCCGAACTCGAAGCCGAAGTCGCTAAAATCGCCGACTATCAAATGCGTGCCGGAAAGGAATACCGTCATGCAGCCTGAAACCTCCGCCCAATACCAACACCGCTTTGCCCAAGCCATACGCGAAGGCAAAGCCGCAGACGGATTGCCGCAAGAGCGGTTGAATGTCTATATCCGCCTGATACGCAACAATATTCACAGCTTTATCGACCGCTGCTATACCGAAACGCTGCAATACTTTGACAGCGAAGAATGGGGCCGTCTGAAAGAAGGTTTCGTCCGCAACGCGCGCGCTCAAACGCCCTATTTTCAAGAAATCCCCGGCGAGTTCCTCCAATATTGCCAAAGCCTGCCGCTTTCAGATGACCTCTTGGCATTGATGGACTTTGAACACACCCAGCTGCTCGCCGAAACCGCTCAGACCGATAGCCAAACAACCCATGCCGATTCAGACGATTTGGCTTACACCCTTTCTCCCGCCGCCTTTGTGCGCCGTTATCAGTATGACGTGACGGACGAATTGCAGGAGGCGGAAACTGCTGTTTTGGTGTGGCGCGATAAGGAAGATGACGTGATGTACCAAACGCTCGACGATTTCGATGCCTTATTGCTGGAAACGCTGGCAGAAACGCCCACTTCCCTAAACGGCCTGCAGACCATGCTGGCAGAGTTCATGCCGTCTGAAAACGCTTGGCAGGACGCATTAAGGCAAAAATGGACGGAATGGTTGGAACAGGGCATTTTGGTTGCGGCATAAATCAAGGCCGTCTGAAACGGGTGCAGTCGGTTTCGGCGAAACAAAAATACTACTGAAATCGTTTATAGATTCAATCGCATGCTCTTGCCGTATCAGCGTAAAATCAAAAGTATATTGATCATTCATTTCATACTGATACATTATGGCCCTACCCGAACTGACCGATGCCGAGCTTGCCGAATCCCGCAAACTGCTGCTGCGCTTTGCCCATATCCAGCTGCCCGACCGCCCCGATTTGGCGGAAGACCTCGTACAGGAAACCATGCTTTCTGCCTACCGTGCGGCCGAGGGTTTCAAAGGCGACGCCCAAGTGAGCAGCTGGCTGTTTGCAATCTTAAAAAACAAAATTACCGACTGCCTGCGCCAAATCGGACGGCAACGCCAAGTTTTCATCACGCGCGACGAGGAAGCCTTGGATGAAGCCTTTGAAGGACATTTTGCCGCCGACGGGCATTGGACGGACGAAGGACAGCCTCAGGGTTGGGACTCGCCCGAAGCCAGTTTGAACAATAAAGAGTTCTACCAAGTTTTGCAGACCTGCCTCTACCATCTGCCGGAAAACACCGCCCGCGTGTTTACCATGAAAGAGATTCTCGGCTTTTCAAGCGATGAAATCCGCGAACAATGCGGCATCAGCCATGCCAACTATTACACCATCATGCACCGTGCGCGCGAAACCTTGCGCCAGTGCCTGCAAATCAAATGGTTCTCCCATGCCTGACAGGAAAACGCCATGAAAAAATGCCGCAAAATAACCGATCTGATTTCCAAACAGCAAGACCAAGTGCATCTCAGTCTTTTTAACCGCATTGCCCTTGCCGTCCACCTGTCGCTCTGCCCCCGTTGCCGCGAATATAAGAAACAGCTCGAATTAATTAGCAATGCCATGCATAAGTTGTTTCGATGATTCAAAAAAAGCCGTCTGAAACCTACCCCTGTCAGTTTCAGACGGCCTTTTTGCATCTGCTTTATTTATTGCTAACTTGGAATAAGCCATGGTTTGCCGTTCACTTTTTTAGCTGCATTTATTTTTAAACTTGCGCCGTTGGCCTTTGTTTTTTGAGGCATGGCTGAAGATTCTAATACGGTAGAACAAGATAAAGGCCGTCTGAAAGATGAATTTCAGACGGCCTTTTTCACGGCTTTTAGTGTTGTTCTTCCGGCTCGGGTTCGTCTTTGCCGAACCAGTTGTCAAAGCGGATGGTGTATTTCAACTCGCCGCCGGAGGAGCGCGTGCCGATGCGGGCAACGGCTTGGATGGCGCGGGTCAGTTGGTACACGAGTTTGACGGATTGTTCGGCGCTGGAAATGCCATATTCGTAACCTGCGTAGAGGTTGTTGGTGAGCTGTTTGCCGACGGTCAGGACTTGTTCGGCAGGGTTGAGCTCGCCTGTTTGGGCGTTGCGGCTGCGTTTGCTGGTAAAGCCCAAATCATCCACAAGGCCGATGCGGTCGTTGACTTGGCCGGCAAGCAGTGCGCTGGCGGCCGCGGAGAGCGTGGCGTTATCGCCGTCGCTGCCGCTGCTGGCACGGTTGAGGATGAGCCAGGAGAGTTTGTCTTTTTCGCTCATGGCTTCCTTGGCAACCAAGGTCACGCGCGGATTGTTGAGGCTGCCGAGGACTTCGACGCCAGCGCCGACCGGGGAGAGGCGGCGTTCGGCACGGATGTTAAGATTTGGATTGGTCAGCGGGCCGACAAAGGAAACCGATCCTTTGGTGATGTCGAGGTCTTGGCCGTAGGCTTTGTAGCGGCCTTTGACAACGCGCACGGTGCCGACGCCTTGGACGGCTTCGCCCGGACGTGATGTGATGGACAGTTTGCCGCCGATGGTAACGTCTGCGCCGTAGCCGACAAAACGGACATTGTCGTTGATGTTCAAGACAAGGTTCATATTAATCGGCGTGGTGGCCGTTGCTTCTTTTTTGGTTTCGCCCAGTACGACCACGTCGTCGTCGAGGGTCGGCATGGAGGATTTTTGCGAACCAAACCTGCCGTAGTCGGTGTTGAGCGTGCCGTTGAGCGATACGCCTTTTTCCGGATTGTAGAGGACTTTGGCCGCGCCGGAGAGCTGCAGTTGGCGGTTTGGACGCGAGAGGGTGCGGTATTTGTCGAAGACGATGTCCACGTCGACATCGGGGTTGGCGTTGGCAAGGTTGACCGCACCTTTGAGCTCAATCGTGCCGCCACGGTGGAATTTGAGGCTGTCGATCACCCATTTTTGACCCTGCAGGCGCGAACGCAATACGCCGTTGTCGAGAATCAGGCCTTGGGTTTGATGGCGGTAATAGAGGTTGTCGCCGTTAATCAGGCCGCTTAGTTGCGGATCGTTCAGACGGCCTGCCAAGTTGACGGCGGCGTTCAGACGGCCTTTGAGAGTTTGGCCGACGGGTAGGAAGTTGCGGAAGACTTCGAGGTTGGCGACGTTCAGGTTGAGTTTGCCGCTCAGAGGGGCAGTGTCGAAGCTGGTGCCTTGGCCGATGTTGACGGTACCGTCGGCACGGCCGTAATTGGTTTGGAGGTCGAGGTTGCTGTTGACGGTGGGCGAACCGAGTCGGCCGCCGATGGTGGCGGTCGCGTTCAGACGGCCTGCAATGCCTTGGGCTGTCGCCGGCATAAAGGATTTGAGCGAGCCTAAATCGGGAACGCTGATATTGACTTTGCCGCTGACGGGGGCGTTGTTGATGTTGTTGCCGAACTGTTGGGCGATGCCGAGCGTGCCGTCAACTTTGCCGAAGCGGGTGTTGCCTTCCAGCGTGCTGTCGATGCGGCCGTTTTGGAAACGGGTGCGCAGGGCGAGCGCGGAAAGTCCCAAAGGCTGTTTGTTTTTCGGATCTTTGCCCGGCAGGATGATGTCGCCGCTTTGACGGCTGATGTTGAGGAAGCCGCGCGCGTTTTGACTGTAAGCCAAATCCCAGTCGCCGCCCAAGACGAGGTTGTGTTCGATGGGCGGGGTGTAGAAGTTGTGCAACTCGGTAATGTGCAGATTTTGCGCGCTGCCTTTACTGGTAATGCCGGCTTTTTTGTCCCAAACGAAATTTTGCAGGTTGAGGCTGCCGCCCATGGCCGCCCAGCGCGCGCTGCTGAGGGAAACGCGTTCGCTGCCGGCCTCGAGGTTGAGGCGGTTTTGCAGTTTAAGGTTGAACGCGCCGCTAATGTCGAGCGTGTCAACCGTGCCTTTCCATTGGGTTTGGTCTTTGTTGAGGCCGCCGGTGGCGTCGAGGTCGAGCTTGTAGCGTTTGTTGTCCACCGCCATGCTGCTGTTGCCGCGGATGTGGTGGTGCGAACCTGTGCCGCTGATGAGCAGGTTGACGTTGTCAATCATGGCCGCGCCGCCGGAGACGGCGATGTGTTCGCCTTTAATATCGGCACTCAACGGACGGTTGGTATCTGGCGAACCTTTAAGTTTGAAGTCGAGGGTGCGGATATTGACGGTATCGGCGACTTTGAAGTTGCGCGCTTCGCCGTTCAAATCGGCTTCAAGGGTTTTGAGGCCGTCTGAAAAGCTGCCGGAGATGTAGCCGCGCGCGTTGAGCAGGCCACCCAAGCCGAAGCCGAAACGCGACAAATCGGGGGCGGTAATGTTGAGGTTAAGGCGGTCGCCTTTTTTGCCGAAGCTGCCGTTGGTTTTGACGATGTTGCTGCCGAGGGTCAGGTCGGTCAGGGCGCGCGAGAGGTGTTTGTTTTCATAGGCGACGTCGGCTTTGCCGCTGAGTGGAACGCCGTTGAGCGTACTCGGTGCGAACTGCATTTTGCCGGCGAATTTCTCTTGCGCCAGTATGCCGGTCAAGTTGATGTTGCCGTTGACGCTGCCTTGCGGAAGCTGCGGATCGATGCGTGCAGGGTTGAAGGCTTTGCTGACGATGTCCAGCTGCAGTTTGCGGTCTTTGAAGAGTTCGAGTGAGCCTTTGGCGTTGAGTTCGCCGCCGTTTTGCGGAACCAGGCGGACTTTGTCGAGCTTGAGCGTGCGCTGGCCGAGCTGTTTGTCGGTTTGGAAAAACAGCATGCCGTCTGTACGCGCAAATCCGCTGTCGAGATTCCAGTTGATGACAGGGGAGGAGGTTTCACCTTTGACGTCGATACTGCCGTTCAGACGGCCTGCAATGTTTTGACGCACAAAGTCGTCTGCGCCGGTATTGTTGATGCCCAGTGCGAGTTTGAGCTGGTCTTGGGCGGTATCGATAGAGCCGGATACGTCGATGCTGCCGTTTTTGAGCAGGCCGACGCCGATGTCTTCGATTTTGACCGTACCTTTGTCGTCGACGATGAATTCGCCGAGGATGCGTTTGACGGGGATATGGTTTTCATCGGCAAAACCGGCTTGGTCGTTTTCCAAGTCTATCGAGCCTTCCAGCGCAACGCCGTCTGTAAAGGACGGAATGGTGGTGGCGTCGAAATTCAGGCGCGCTTTGGGCAGGCTGGGCAGGAAGGCCTGCGGATTGATGTTGGAACCTTTAATCAGGATTTCGCCGACGGTTTCATTGAGGCTGTCGGCGAATGGGTGGATGGTGGATTTGGCAGACAAATGAACGTTGTCGCTGTCGAGCAGCAGGTCGGTGTACACGTCTTGCAGGCTGCCCCACAGGCGCACCGTGCCGTGTATGGTTTCGCCCTCAAGCTGGCCTTTGGTGTAGATGGCGGTATTGAGGACGTAGGGTTTGTTCAAACCGAGCACCACCGCGCCTGTCGAGCTGCTCCAGGGCGTGTCGGCGGTTTTGATGTGGAGGCGGTGTTCTTTTTTGTCGTAATGATAGGCCGCGTGCAGATGGTCGAGATAGACGGTCTGCTTGTCAAAACGCTTGCCCACGCTGATTTTGCCGGTTTCCAAACGGTCGAGATAGGCGGTAACGGGTAGGTCTATACTGTCGGGCAGGCCTTTTGAAGGCTCTTCTTCTTTGGGCGGCGTGCGCTTGGTCACGATGGCGATGTCGCCGGCCACGACTTCGGTAATATGTAAAGACGGACGGAACAGCTCGGACGGTTTCCAATCAAAGCGGAAGTTGCTGATTTTGATGTCCGCACCTTCTGTTTCAATCAACCATTTATCGCCTTCAAAACCTTCAATCAGCGTGCCTTTCAGTGTATCCGAAGAGATTTTGACGCCGAACCATGACGGGATTTTGTACAAACCGAAACGCAAACCCGATTCCGTACCGACCAGCCAGCCGATCGTGCCGGCGGAAACGGTCAATACGCCCAAGGCGGACAGGACAAAGCCGCGCAACAGGCGTTTTTTGCGCTTTGGCGGGGCGGGCTGTTGTTCAGACGGCGTGGAAGTGTTTGCAGTATCGGTCATGATATTTTTCTGTTTGTCTGTTGTTCAGACGGCCTGGAATGGCTGAGGCCGTCTGAAAGAATGGATGGTGTATGTTTGTTAAAACCTTGTGCCCAAGCTGATGTGCCAGCGGATTTTTTTGTCGTGGTGGCCGTAGGCAATGTCGAAGGAGAACGGCGCAACCGGGCTGAACCAGCGCACACCCAAGCCGGTACCGTGTTTTAAGGTCATGTGTTTGAAGTTGCTTGCCGCGTCGCCGACATCGTGGAAGATGGCGCCGGAGAAGCTTTTGGTAACCGGGAATTGATATTCGAGGCTGCCGACCACCAAGGCGCGTTGCGGCAGGACAGAGCCGTTGGGGCCTGCCAAGCCGATGCTGTCGAGTTCGTAACCGCGTACGGAAGTCGCGCCGCCGGTGCGGAACATCAGGCTGGAAGGCACTTCTTCGCCTTCGCGGGCGTAAACGTAGCCGGCCTGTCCGCGTACGATGAATGTACCGATTTTTTTGTTTTCAGGCGTGAAGAAATAGCCTGCGCGTGCCGTAGCGCGTGCCATTTGGGTGGAGGAGAGGAATTTGCCCAAGGTCAAGCCGATTTTGCCGTCGAGGTAATAGCCGTTTTGAGGATGCAGCTCGGTTTCGATGCTTTGCCGTTTCCATGAGGCGGTCAGCATGGTGGCATGGCTTCGGCCCAAATCGTAGCTGGTGTCGGGGACTTTGCGGTCTTCGGTAATGAATTCGAGGCCGAAGCGGGCATCGATATTGTTGCGGTCGCGGACATACCAAATGCCGCTGGACAGGGCGCGTTTTTCAAGGTTTTGCGTGGTCGAGCGGTTGTAGGAAACGTTGCTGGTCCAGTAGTTGCCGCGGTTGTTGCGCGGTTGGCTGATACCGGCGGCCAGCGTGGTTTCGTATTTGTCCATGTCCCAAACGATGGAACCGATGTAGCCCTTGTTAAAGAGGTTGTAATAGTCGTAGGCGATGCGGCCGCCGATTCCGTATTCGGAGTCGTAGCGGATACCGGTTTCCAGTTTGTGGCGTTTGACTTCGGTCACGTTGATTTTGACGGGAACGCGGTCGCCTTGCAGTTGGTCGAAGTCGGCCTGTACGGACGCACCGGAGTAGTGGCCGTTTTGCTCGAGCGCCTGTTGCAGGTCGAGGATTTTGTCCAAGTCGTAAGGCGAACCGGGTTGGAAGCGCGCCATGCCGGAAACCACGCTCTCAGGGTAGCGGCGCGTGCCGGTGATTTGGAACTCGCCAAAGTAAATGGGGCGGTTGCTCTCCAGGATGACGTTCAAGTCGGCTTTTTGGGTATTGGGATTGATGGTGGCTTGGGTGGTGGTGAGTTTCGCCAAAGGGTATTTCTTGCGTGTTACAGCGCTGAGGACGGAGGTTTTACTTGCACTCCAGCCGTCTTGGTCGAAGTTTTCACCAACGGGCTGCTGCCAGTTTTCCATCGCATTTTGGTAGTACTCGGCCAAGTTGTCGTCATTCAATACGTCGCCGAGGATGGCCACGCTGACGTTGTCGACTTTGGTGCGCGGGCCGGGGGTGACGTTGACGGTGTAGCTCTCGCCGTGGTCTTGAATATTGACATTGCTGTTGAAGTAGCCTTTGGTTCGGAGCATGGTTTTGACGTTGTCGGGTGCCTCTTCGGCGAGGAAGCCGACCTGCTCTTTGTCCAGCTCTTCTTCCTGCTGCTGGGTAATCAGCGGCAGGTATTCTTCAAGCATTTCTTTGACTTCGCTGTCTTGGGTGTCGATTTTGACGGGGAATTTGGGCTTGAGTTTGCCTGTTTGGTCGTCTTTGGGCTGCTTGGGCATTTCGGATTCGGGAACGGCCTCGTAGTCTTCCGCTTTGGGAACGGAAGTATCTACTGCCAACGCGTGTCCGTAGGCGAGCGCCAATGATGCAAATAAAACAGGGTAGGTCAGTTTGGTCATGATGTGTGTTCGACAGCGACAATTCTTCAGTTTGGGGATTTTAACATTATTTCTGCAAGCTTTCAGGCTATGGATATAAACGGAAATTTAGCGCGATAACGTTGCAAAATGCGGCTTAAGGGCGGATTTTGGTTTGTTTCTATCTGATTGTAATATTTATGTTTTTGTGTTTTGACTGATGAAGTTGCCTTTATATTCGGCCTTATGGCGCAGATTTCAGGCCGTCTGAAATCAAGATACAGAGGGATAAGGCAACGGTATGGGCATACTTTGAAAGTAGGGTTTGAGCGGGTTTGACCATATTTTTGGCATAAAGTGCCAACTGTGTCATAAATGCTAAACTTTAATGCTGTTTTTGTGAGGTGTGCATGAAAACCTCGCCGACAAATGATTTTTTATTTTAGAATGTAAGACTTTTTTAACATATCTTTAAATTGAAGGAACGGATATGGCAAGTGGCAATCCGCTTTTAAACGCGATCAACAGCGTCAGCCTGGTGGTACAAATCGCCATCGGCTTGGTTTTAGGTATTCTTGTGGGCGCAGTTGCGCCGCAAGTCGGTATCAGCGCAGGACTGCTGGGCAGCCTGTTTGTCGGTGCGCTTAAGGCTATCGCGCCGATTTTGGTATTCGTTTTGGTGACTGCCGCCATTGCGCAACACCAAAAAGGCAATCAGGCCCACATCAAACCGATTTTGATTTTGTATATTTTTGGTACGTTTGCAGCCGCTGTGGTGGCGGTTGTCGCCAGCATGGCATTCCCGACCACGCTGATTCTGCGTACGGCCGGCGATGTGTCCGTTGCGCCGCCTTCCGGCATTATCGAAGTGTTGAAAACGCTGCTGATGAATTTGGTGGCCAACCCGATTAACGCGCTGGCCAATGCCAACTATATCGGCATTTTGGCTTGGGCTTTGGTATTGGGCGCGGCTTTGCGCCATCACGGTTCGGATACGACCCGCCAAGTGGCGGCCGATTTGGCCGATACCGTTTCGACCGTTGTGAAATGGATTATCCGTTTTGCGCCGCTGGGTATTTTCGGCTTGGTGTCTTCTACCATTGCGGAAACCGGTTTTGAAGCGCTTGCCGGTTATATGCAGCTGTTGGCCGTATTGCTCGGCTGTATGCTGTTTATCGCTTTGGTGGTCAACCCGATTATTGTGTGGACGCAAATCCGCCGCAACCCTTTCCCGCTGGTGTTTACCTGCCTGCGTGAAAGTGGCGTGTATGCCTTCTTTACCCGTTCTTCCGCCGCCAATATCCCTGTGAATATGGCATTGGCGAAAAAACTGGGTTTGCACGAAGACACTTACTCCATCTCCATTCCATTGGGTGCGACCATCAATATGGCCGGTGCGGCAATCACCATTACCGTTTTGGCGATGGCTGCGGCGTACACGCAAGGCATTACGGTTGACTTCGCCACTGCCCTGCTGCTGAGCCTGGTGGCAACTGTCAGCGCGTGCGGTGCATCCGGTGTGGCCGGTGGCTCGTTGCTGCTGATTCCTTTGGCGTGCAGCCTGTTCGGTATCGATAACGATGTGGCCATGCAGGTGGTTGCCGTCGGCTTCATCATCGGCGTGATTCAAGACTCTGCAGAAACTGCGTTGAACTCTTCCACCGACGTTTTGTTTACTGCCGCTGCCGATTTGGGCCGTCAACGTAAAGAGTGATTTTTAAGGGCAACCTAAATTCAGCAAAGGCCGTCTGAAAACTTTCAGACGGCCTTTGTTTTATGCAAAGAAAATGGATTTTTAGATGGTCAAGCCGATAGATTGGTTTGATCGGACTGACGGTATCCGCTGTCATCAGTCGGATTTTTCCCGTAAAATACAGTCTTGAATGTATTTGAACACCTCTTTTCAGACGGCCTGACCGTCTTATCACATTTGTAAAAACAATGATTAAAAAAATATTCTCATGGTTCGAGTCCCGCATCGACCCTTATCCAGAAGCCGCGCCGAAAACGCCAGAAAAAGGGTTGTGGCGGTTTATTTGGAGCAACATTGAAGGCGTGCGCAAATGGATTGCCGTGTTGGCCGTATTTACGGTCGGTGTCGGCATCATGGAAGCCTTGATGTTCCAATTTATGGGCAAGGTGGTCGACTGGCTCGGCACTTATACGCCGCAAACGCTTTTTGTTGAAAAAGGCCATGCTTTAATCGGCATGATGGCCATGGTGGCATTTTTTGCCGTTTGGACCTTTTTCGCGTCCAGTGTGCGCCTGCAAACCCTGCAAGGCGTGTTCCCCATGCGCCTGCGCTGGAATTTCCACCGCCTGATGCTGGGTCAAAGCCTGGGCTTTTATCAGGACGAATTTGCAGGACGCGTGTCCGCCAAAGTGATGCAAACCGCGCTGGCGCTGCGCGATGTCGTGATGACCGTCGCCGATATGGTTGTGTATGTGCTGGTGTACTTCATCACTTCCGGCGTGATTCTGTCCTCATTCGATGCCTGGCTTATCGTGCCGTTTATCTGCTGGATGATTGGATTCGCGATGATTATGCGCTTCCTGATTCCCAAACTCGGCAAAACCGCTGCACGCCAAGCTGATGCGCGCTCGTTGATGACCGGCCGCATTACCGACGCCTATTCCAATATCGCTACTGTCAAACTCTTCTCCCACGGCGCACGCGAGGCCGCTTATGCCAAGCAGTCGATGGAAGAGTTTATGGTAACCGTCCATGCCCAAATGCGTTTGGCAACGCTGCTGCATACCTGCAGTTTTATCGTCAACAGCTCGCTGACCGTCGGTACGACCGCCTTGGGTATTTGGCTTTGGTATCACGGCCAAGTCGGCGTAGGCGCGGTAGCCACCGCCACGGCCATGGCATTGCGTGTGAACGGTTTGTCGCAATACATCATGTGGGAATCCGCCCGATTGTTTGAAAACATCGGTACCGTCAACGACGGCATGGCTACCCTGTCCAAACCCCACACCATCCTCGACAAACCGCAAGCCCTGCCGCTTAAAGTCACCCGAGGCGAAATCAAGTTTGATCACGTCGATTTCTCCTACGAAGCAGGCAAACCGCTCCTCAACGGCTTTAATCTGAACATCAAACCCGGCGAAAAAGTCGGCTTGATCGGCCGCAGCGGCGCGGGCAAATCCACCATCGTCAACCTGCTCCTGCGCTTTTACGAACCGCAAAGCGGCACGATTTCGATCGACGGCCAAAACGTGGACAGCGTTACCCAAGAAAGTCTGCGCGCCCAAATCGGTTTGGTGACGCAAGATACCTCCCTGCTGCACCGCTCCGTGCGCGACAACATTATCTACGGTCGTCCCGATGCGACCGAAGCCGAAATGATTTCTGCCGCCGAACGCGCCGAGGCCACCGGTTTTATTCCTAACTTAAGCGATGCCAAAGGCCGACGCGGCTATGATGCGCACGTTGGCGAACGCGGCGTGAAACTTTCCGGCGGCCAACGCCAACGCATCGCCATCGCCCGCGTTATGCTTAAAGACGCGCCGATTCTATTGCTTGACGAAGCCACCAGCGCGCTTGACTCCGAAGTCGAAGCCGCCATCCAAGAAAGCCTCGACAAAATGATGGAAGGCAAAACCGTGATTGCCATCGCCCACCGCCTCTCCACCATCGCCGCGATGGACCGCCTCATCGTCTTGGACAAAGGCCGCATCATCGAAGAAGGCAGCCACACCGAGTTGCTCGAGAAACAAGGCCTGTATGCCAAACTTTGGGCGCACCAAAGCGGCGGCTTCTTGAGTGAGCATGTCGAGTGGGAAAACAATTAAACGCTTTGAAAGAAGATAAAAGGGCGTCTGAAAACATTTTCAGACGGCCTTTATTAATGAAGCAAAGGGCAGGTGGGATAACCGCCTTTTTTCAGTTGAAACCTTAGTTGTTTACAGTCCCAGCGACCAAGCATTTTGGTGTTCGAACAAGTCTTCCAAGCGGTTTTCGTAATGGGCGAAGATTTCTTCGATGATTTCGTCTTCGTCGTCGATGGTGCGGATCAAGTTCAAATCCTCTTCCAAAATCAGGTTTCTGCCCAGCAACTGCTCGCGTATCCAGTCCAACAGCCCTGCCCAAAATGCTTTGCCCACTAAGATAATCGGGCGGTCGGGCGTTTTGCCGGTTTGCACCAAAGTCAGGCTTTCAAACAATTCGTCCAATGTGCCGAAACCGCCGGGCATGACGACATACGCCACGGCGTGTTTGACGAACATGACTTTGCGCGGGAAGAAGTGTTGGAATTTAATAGACAAATCCTGATACGGATTGGCTTTTTGTTCGTGCGGCAACACGATATTCAGCCCCACCGCCGGACTTGCGCCTGCAAACGCGCCTTTGTTGGCCGCTTCCATAATGCCCGGACCGCCGCCGGAAATGACGGAGAATCCGGCATCCGACAGTTTGCGCGCCAAGCGCAATGTGAACGCGTAGTCGGGATGGTTTTCGGGCGTGCGCGCGCTGCCGTAAATGCTGACGGCTGGCTGAATGGCGCGCAATTCTTCGCCGGCTTCGACAAATTCGGAAATAATCTTCAATACATGATACGACTCGCGCGCCTGAATATCGCGGCGTGTTTCGTCGGGCAGCATGGGTTTGGGCAGTTTTTTGAGCAGGCTCACAGCTTTTCCTTCGTGTTTTTATGTGCAGTATTGTAACCCGAAAGAGGCGGGCCGTCTGAAAGTTGGGTTTCGGCGGCAAGTGTGCCTGCCACATCTTCAAAAGCCCGTTACAATATCTGCTTTTATTCAACTGCTCCGCCATGCTCGATATTATCCACCGCGACAGCCGCACCGTTGCCGTCAACAAACCTGCCGGAATGCTGGTGCACCGAAGCTGGTTAGACAAACACGAAACCCGTTTTGCCGTGCAAACCCTGCGCGACCAAATCGGGCAGCACGTCTATCCCGTCCACCGCCTCGACCGCCCGACTTCCGGCGTCTTGCTGTTTGCCCTCGATACGGAAGCCGCACGGTTACTGACGCAGCAGTTTGAAAACAAAACCATCGAAAAAACCTATTGGGCGATTGTTCGCGGTCATCTACCTTCAGACGGCCTGATTGATTACGCCCTCAAATATATGCCCGACAAAATCGCCGAAGCGCAGACCGAAGCCACATTGCAGGAAGCGCAAACCACCTACCGTTGTCTGGCACAAACCGAGTTGCCGTTCCAATCCGCCCTGCGTTATCCGACTTCGCGTTATTCGTGGGCCGAACTCACGCCGCACACCGGCCGCAAACACCAACTCCGCCGCCATATGAAACACATTTTCCACCCCATCGTCGGCGACACCAACTACGGCGATTTGCGCCAAAACCATGCCGTTGCCGAACATATCGGCACGCAACGCTTAATGTTGCACGCGCAGAGCCTCAGTTTTCAAAGCATAGAAGACGGCAGCCGGATGACCGTACAAGCACCGATAGACAACGACTGGCGGATTTGGTTGGAAAAATTCAAAACCGAGGCCGTCTGAAAATCCAAACTGCACATTTTCAGACGGCCCGGTCATGGAAAAAAACAGCCAAATCCCTTACAATACGCCCCTAAAATTTTGAAAGAACACAAGAATCATGGAAGCCGAAGTAATCAACCAGCTTAACAACACCCTAAACGACTTGGAGAAGCGCAGCGAAGACATCCGCGTCTATATGGACTATCAGGGCAAGAAAGACCGATTGGAAGAAGTCATCGGCCTCTCCGAAGACCCGGAACTCTGGAACGACCCCAAACGCGCCCAAGAAATCGGCAAAGAGCGCAAAATCCTCGAAGGCATTGTGGTAACCCTCGACAACATCGCATCAGGCATCGAAGACAACCGCATGCTGATTGAAATGGCCGTCGAAGAAAACGACGAAGAAGGTTTCGCCGCCGTGCAGGAAGATGTGGCCGGTTTGGAAAAACAAATGGCCGACCTCGAATTCAAACGAATGTTCAACCAGCCTGCCGACCCGAACAACTGCTTTATCGACATCACCGCAGGCGCGGGCGGTACCGAAGCCGAAGACTGGGCGGGCATGCTGTTCCGCATGTACAGCCGCTACGCCGAGCGCAAAGGCTTCAAAATCGAAATCCTCGAAGAAGACGACGGCGAAATCGCGGGCATCAACCGCGCCACCATCCGCGTGGAAGGCGAATACGCCTATGGCCTGCTGCGTACCGAAACCGGCGTTCACCGCTTGGTGCGCTATTCGCCGTTTGACTCCAACAACAAACGCCATACGTCGTTCTCGTCCGTGTTTGTTTACCCTGAAATCGACGATTCCATCGAAATCGAAATCAACCCGGCCGACTTGCGCATCGACACTTACCGCGCATCCGGTGCCGGCGGTCAGCACATCAACAAAACCGACTCCGCCGTGCGTATTACCCACGAGCCGACGGGAATTGTGGTGCAGTGTCAAAACGACCGCTCGCAACACGCCAACAAAGCCGCCGCGATGGAAATGTTGAAATCCAAACTGTACGAATTGGAAATGCGCAAACGCAACGAAGAGAAACAGGCATTGGAAGACGGCAAGTCCGATGTGGGTTGGGGCAGCCAAATCCGTTCGTACGTTTTGGACTCCTCACGCATCAAAGATTTGCGCACAGGCTACGAAGTCGGCAATACCAAAGCCGTATTGGATGGCGACTTGGACGGCTTCATCGAAGCCAGTCTGAAACAAGGCGTATAAACCGTAAAACATAAAATGCCGTCTGAAAGATTTCAGACGGCATTTTTCAGTTTGAAAGAAACATTATTTTGCAAATATTAAAACATGTTTTGCAAATGCAAAGATTGGCGGTAATATATAGTTTCTATAAAAATGATTGGTAGGTGCAATAGGCCGTCTGAAGCCTGATCCTGTCCGATATATTAGGAGAACTTATTAAATGTCCGGTCAAAAGCTGTCTTCTGCCGAGAAAACTTTCTTCGGCCATCCTTTGCAATTATCCACCCTATTCCATATTGAGCTGTGGGAGCGTTTTTCCTTCTACGGTATGCAGGGCATCCTGCTGATTTATCTGTATTACACCGCGAGTCAAGGCGGTTTGGGTATGGATAAAGCCTTGGCCGGCGGCATTGTCGGCGCGTACAGCGGCAGCGTTTACCTGTCCACCATTCTCGGTGCGTGGTTGGCCGACCGCATTTGGGGTGCGGAGCGTACCCTGTTTATCGCCGGCATCGTCGTGATGACCGGCCATATTTTATTGGCAATTGTGCCGGGTTTGATGGGATTGCTGCTGGGTTTGGTGTTTATCGCGCTGGGTAGCGGCGGCGTGAAATCGTCTGCCGGTTCGATGGTCGGCTCTTTGTATGAACGGGACGACCTGCGCGAATTGCGTGATGCCGGTTTCTCTATTTTCTATATTTCTATCAATATCGGCGGCTTCTTAGGCCCGTTGTTGACCGGTATTTTGCAAGACAGGATGGGTTTCCATTACGGTTTCGGCGCGGCGGCCGTCGGCATGGCATTCGGCCTGCTGTGGTATTCGCGTGGCCGTAAAAACCTGCCGCATACGCCGGTTCCCAATCCGTTGCGCCCTGAAAAGGTGCAGACCGCCATGGCTGTCGGCGTGTTGCTGGTTTTGGTGTTGGGCAGCGTGATTGCTTCCGGCGCGCTCACCCTTGAAAACTTCTCCCGCTGGCTCTTGGGCGTGGTTATCGTTACCGTCGTCGCTTATTTCGCGCGCCTGTTGGGCAGCAGTCACGTTGAAGCGGCCAATAAACGCTATATTGTGGCCTATATTCCGCTGTTTTTGACCATTTGTATGTTCTGGGCGGTTTGGTTTCAGGTGTACACCGTTGCGACGGTCTATTTTGACGAAACGGTGGACCGTACTTTCTTCGGCTTTACCGTGCCTGTTTCATGGAAAGATTCGATACAGGCCATGTGGGTGGTCCTCTTTTCCGGCGTGATGGCGGCGGTGTGGACGAAAATGGGCAAACGCCAACCTAAAACGCCGTTGAAGTTTGCACTGGCCATGTTGGTAACCGGCGTCTCTTATTTGAGTTTTATTCCGTATATTTCATCTGGAACCCCGATGCCGATTATCGTGTTTATGCTGGTGTTGCTGGCGATTACGATAGGCGAGCTGATGCTGTCGCCGATTTCGCTGTCGTTTTCTACCAAAATCGCACCGAGCATGTTCAAAACACAAATGGTTGCTTTGAATTTCTTGGCATTGTCCATCGGCTTTACCTTGGGCGGAGTGTTGTTTAAAGACTACTACAATGCTCAGTCGCCATTGGATTTCTACTGGATGCTGGCCACCATCGGCGCGGTAACCTGCGGTATCCTGTTGGTACTCGCCCCGGTATTGAACCGCATGCTCAAAGGTGTCGATTGATTTTTCCATTTAAATGGATGTGATGTACGCAGGCCGTCTGAAAATAATCTATTTCAGACGGCCTCATGTTTTATTGGGAATCGGAAAGAGGGAGGATTCGGGGCATAAATTGAATAGGCGGAAAATTTAAATTAAATGATACATAATTAAACCGAAATTAAAATTTGGAAATATTAAATACAAATAAGAATTGTTCTCATAACTTTATTGAATTTATTGAGGTTTTTTTGCTGATTTGCTGATATTTACCTTTAAATGGCTTTTGAAATTCGATAAAATGGTAATCTATTTTTAAGATTTGTCTGTCAACCAGTTAGGTACGACCATGTTGGCCAGTTACTTTCCCGTCCTCGTATTCATCCTCGTCGGCCTTGCGGCCGGCGTGCTGTTTATTTTGCTCGGCACAATTTTAGGCCCGAAACGTCACTATGCCGAAAAAGACGCGGCTTACGAATGCGGTTTTGAAGCCTTTGAGAACGCAAGGATGAAGTTCGACGTGCGCTATTACCTCGTCGCCATCCTCTTCATCCTGTTTGATTTGGAGGTCGCGTTCATGTTGCCATGGGCAGTTGTGTTCAAAGATTTGGGCGCGTACGGCTTTTGGTCTATGCTAGTGTTTATCGTCGTTCTGACGGTAGGCTTTATTTACGAATGGAAAAAAGGTGCGCTGGAATGGGAATAGAAGGCGTTTTGAAAAAAGGTTTCATCACCACCAGCGCGGATACGGTGTTGAACTATATGCGTACCGGTTCATTGTGGCCGGTTACTTTCGGCTTGGCCTGCTGCGCCGTGGAAATGATGCATGCGGGTATGGCGCGTTATGACCTTGACCGTTTCGGCATCATTTTCCGTCCGTCCCCACGTCAGGCCGACCTGATGATTGTGGCAGGTACGTTGACCAACAAAATGGCACCTGCACTGCGCCGCGTGTATGACCAGCTCGCCGAGCCGCGCTGGGTATTGTCTATGGGCTCGTGTGCCAACGGCGGCGGCTATTACCACTATTCTTATTCCGTTGTGCGCGGTGCCGACCGCGTCGTGCCGGTAGACGTTTATGTGCCGGGTTGTCCGCCGACTGCGGAAGCCCTGATTTACGGCCTGATTCAGCTCCAACAAAAAATCAAGCGCACTTCCACCATTGCGCGTGACGAGTAAGGAGAGGACGATATGGCAAGCATTCAAAACTTATACGAGACCGTCGTCGGCGTGCTTGGCGATCAGGCAAGCAAAGTCATTTCAGCTTTGGGCGAGATTACCGTCGAGTGTCTGCCCGAACACTATATTTCAGTCATGACCGCATTGCGCGACCATGAAGAGCTGCATTTCGAGCTTCTGGTTGACTTGTGCGGTGTCGATTACAGCACTTACAAAAACGAAGTATGGCAGGGCAAACGCTTTGCCGTCGTCAGTCAGCTGCTTTCCGTTAAAAACAATCAACGCATCCGCGTACGCGTCTGGGTTTCAGACGACGACTTCCCAGTAGTCGAATCCGTCGTCGATATTTACAACAGCGCGGATTGGTACGAACGCGAAGCCTTCGATATGTACGGCATCATGTTCAACAACCACCCGGACTTGCGCCGCATCCTGACCGATTACGGTTTTGTCGGACATCCGTTCCGCAAAGACTTCCCGATTTCCGGCTATGTGGAAATGCGTTACGATGAAGAGCAAAAACGCGTGATTTACCAACCTGTTACCATTGAGCCGCGCGAGATCACGCCGCGTATCGTCCGTGAGGAGAACTACGGTGGCCAATAAATTAAGAAACTACACCATCAACTTCGGCCCGCAACACCCTGCGGCGCACGGCGTATTGCGTATGATTTTGGAGTTGGAGGGCGAAACCATCGTCCGTGCCGATCCGCACATCGGCCTCCTGCACCGCGGTACTGAAAAACTGGCTGAAACCAAAACCTATCTGCAAGCCCTGCCCTATATGGACCGTTTGGACTACGTTTCCATGATGGTCAACGAGCAGGCGTATTGCTTGGCGGTAGAAAAACTTGCCGGTATCGATGTACCTATCCGCGCCCAGTATATTCGCGTGATGTTTGCCGAAGTAACGCGCATCCTCAATCACTTAATGGGCATCGGTTCGCACGCTTTCGACATCGGCGCGATGACCGCCATTCTTTACGCCTTCCGCGACCGCGAAGAGCTGATGGACTTGTACGAAGCCGTTTCCGGCGCGCGTATGCACGCGGCCTACTTCCGTCCCGGCGGCGTTTACCGCGACCTGCCCGACTTCATGCCTAAATACGAGAGCAGCAAATTCCGCAACGCCAAAGTATTGAAGCAGCTCAACGAATCCCGCGAAGGTACCATGCTCGACTTTATCGACGCCTTCTGCGAGCGTTTCCCGAAAAACATCGACACACTCGAAACCCTCCTGACCGACAACCGTATTTGGAAACAGCGTACCGTCGGCATCGGTGTTGTCACTCCTGAGCGCGCCATGCAAAAAGGCTTTACCGGCGTTATGTTGCGCGGTTCCGGCGTGGAATGGGACGTGCGTAAGACACAACCTTACGAAGTGTACGACAAAATGGATTTCGACATCCCCGTCGGCGTCAACGGCGACTGCTACGACCGTTACCTCTGCCGTATGGAAGAAATGCGTCAATCCGTACGCATCATCAAACAATGTTCCGAGTGGTTGCGTGTCAATCCGGGTCCGGTCATTACCACAAACCACAAATTCGCTCCGCCCAAACGTACCGAAATGAAAACAGGTATAGAAGACCTGATTCACCATTTCAAACTCTTTACCGAGGGTATGCACGTTCCCGAGGGCGAGACCTACACCGCTGTCGAACATCCGAAAGGCGAGTTCGGCGTTTACATCATTTCAGACGGCGCAAACAAACCCTACCGCCTGAAAATCCGCGCACCCGGCTTCGCCCACCTGCAAGGCATGGACGAAATGGCAAAAGGCCACATGCTGGCCGACGTTGTTGCCATCATCGGTACGCAGGACATCGTATTCGGGGAGGTTGACCGATAATGTTATCCGCAGAATCTTTAAAACAAATTGACATCGAGTTGGCAAAATATCCTGCCGACCAACGTCGCTCCGCCATCATGGGCGCATTGCGTATTGCCCAAACCGAAAAAGGCTGGCTTGCTCCTGAGACCATCGCTTTTGTCGCAGACTATATCGGCATCTCGCCTGCACAAGCCTACGAAGTCGCTACTTTCTACAATATGTACGACCTTGAGCCTGTCGGCAAATACAAACTGACCGTTTGTACCAACCTGCCCTGCGCCCTGCGCGGCGGTATGGCAACCGGCGAATACCTCAAACAAAAACTCGGTATCGGCTACGGCGAAACCACGCCCGACGGCAAATTTACCCTTGTCGAAGGCGAATGCATGGGCGCATGTGGCGACGCTCCGGTCATGCTGGTCAACAACCACAGCATGTGCAGCTTTATGACCGCAGAAGCGATTGACAAGAAACTTGCCGAACTGAAATAAAAGGCCGTCTGAAAACAACGGCTGCAACCGATACGAAAACGAACAGGCACACCAAAAATGGCTATTTACCAATCAGGCGTGATTTTTGACCAAGTGGATACCGCCAATCCCGATTGCTGGACATTGGACGAATACGTCAAACGTGGCGGTTATACCGCCCTGCGTAAAATCCTGTCCGAAAACATCTCGCAAAGCGATGTGATTGACGAGGTCAAAGCCTCCGGCTTGCGCGGTCGTGGCGGTGCGGGCTTCCCGACCGGTTTGAAATGGAGCTTTATGCCCCGTTCCTTCCCGGGCGAAAAATACGTCGTCTGCAACACTGACGAAGGCGAGCCGGGTACATTTAAAGACCGCGACATCATCATGTTCAATCCTCATGCCCTGATTGAAGGCATGATTATTGCCGGTTACGCGATGGGCGCAAAAGCGGGCTACAACTACATTCACGGCGAGATCTTCGAAGGTTATCAACGCTTTGAGGACGCACTCGCCCAAGCGCGTGCCGCAGGCTTTTTGGGTAAAAATATTTTGGGTTCGGATTTTGAATTTGAACTCTTCGCCCACCACGGCTACGGCGCATATATTTGCGGTGAAGAAACCGCATTGCTCGAATCGTTGGAAGGCAAAAAAGGCCAGCCACGCTTTAAACCGCCGTTCCCTGCTTCGTTCGGCCTGTACGGCAAACCGACCACCATCAACAATACCGAAACGTTCTCCTCCGTCCCTTTCATTATTCGTGACGGCGGACAGGCATTTGCCGACAAAGGTATTCCGAATGCAGGCGGTACCAAATTGTTCTGTATTTCCGGCCACGTCGAGCGTCCGGGCAACTATGAAGTGCCATTGGGTACGCCGTTTGCCGAAATCCTGAAAATGGCAGGCGGTATGCGCGGCGGTAAAAAACTCAAAGCCGTTATTCCCGGCGGTTCGTCCGCGCCCGTGTTGCCTGCCGACATCATGATGCAGACCAATATGGACTATGACTCGATTTCCAAAGCAGGCTCAATGCTGGGTTCCGGCGCGATTATCGTGATGGACGAAGACGTGTGCATGGTCAAAGCCCTCGAGCGCCTGAGCTACTTCTACTACGACGAGTCTTGCGGCCAGTGTACGCCTTGCCGAGAAGGTACAGGCTGGCTCTACCGCATCGTCCACCGCATCGTAGAAGGCAAAGGCCGCATGGAAGACTTGGATCTGTTAGATTCTGTCGGCAACCAAATGGCAGGCCGCACCATCTGCGCCCTCGCCGATGCCGCCGTCTTCCCTGTCCGCAGCTTTACCAAGCATTTCCGTGATGAGTTTGTGCATTACATCGAACACGGCGGACCGATGAAACCGAATAAGTGGTGCTAAGTTTTCAGACGGCCTCTAAAAGAATTATTTATTAAATACCCGTAACTAGGAACGAACCATGTTACAAATCGAAATCGACGGCAAACAGGTATCTGTGGAGCAGGGCGCGACGGTGATTGAAGCCGCGCACAAGCTCGGTACTTATATCCCGCATTTCTGTTACCACAAAAAACTTTCTATCGCCGCCAACTGCCGTATGTGTCTGGTGGACGTGGAAAAAGCCCCCAAACCTCTGCCCGCCTGTGCCACGCCGGTTACAGACGGCATGATTGTGCGCACACATTCGGCAAAAGCCCGAGAGGCGCAAGAAGGTGTGATGGAGTTTCTGCTCATCAACCATCCGCTTGATTGTCCGACCTGCGACCAAGGCGGTGAATGCCAGTTGCAGGATTTGGCGATGGGCTACGGCAAAAATACCAGCCGTTATACCGAAGAAAAACGTTCCGTCGTCGGCAAAGACATGGGTCCTTTGATTTCCGCCGAGGAAATGAGCCGTTGTATCCACTGTACCCGTTGCGTGCGTTTCACTGAAGAAATTGCCGGCGTGCAAGAAATCGCTATGGCCAATCGCGGCGAACATTCCGAGATCATGCCTTTTATCGGCAAAGCAGTGGAAACCGAATTGTCAGGCAACGTCATCGATTTGTGTCCTGTCGGCGCATTGACCAGTAAACCGTTCCGCTTCAACGCGCGTACTTGGGAATTGAACCGCCGCAAATCCGTTTCCGCCCATGACGCTTTGGGCAGCAACCTGATTGTGCAAACCAAAGACCATACCGTCCGCCGCGTGTTGCCGTTGGAAAATGAAGCGATTAACGAATGTTGGCTGTCCGACCGCGACCGTTTTGCCTATGAAGGCCTGTATCACGAAAGCCGTCTGAAAAAACCGAAAATCAAACAGGGCGGCGAGTGGATGGACGTGGATTGGAAAACCGCGTTGGAGTATGTCCGCAGCGCGATTGAATGTATCGCCAAAGACGGCAACCAAAACCAAGTCGGCATTTGGGCCAATCCGATGAATACGGTTGAAGAGCTGTATTTGGCCAAAAAACTTGCCGACGGCTTGGGCGTTAAAAACTTTGCCACCCGTTTGCGCCAACAAGACAAACGTCTTTCAGACGGCCTTAAAGGTGCGCAATGGTTGGGACAAAGCATCGAATCTTTGGCTGACAACGATGCTGTATTGGTAGTCGGTGCGAACTTGCGCAAAGAACAGCCGCTCCTGACCGCCCGCCTGCGCCGCGCCGCCAAAGACCGTATGGCCTTGAGCGTATTGGCCAGCAGTAAAGAAGAATTGTTTATGCCGCTTCTGTCTCAAGAAGCTGCACATCCCAACGAGTGGGCAGGCCGTCTGAAAAACCTGTCTGCCAATGCGGAACACGCCGTTACCGCCAGCCTGAAAAACGCTGAAAAAGCAGCGGTGATTTTGGGCGCGGAAGTGCAAAACCATCCTGATTACGCCGCTATTTATGCCGCCGCGCAAGAGCTGGCAGATGCGACTGGCGCAGTGCTGGGTATTTTGCCGCAAGCCGCCAACAGCGTCGGTGCGGATGTCTTGAATGTAAACTCCGGCGAGAGCGTTGCCGAAATGGCAAATGCGCCGAAACAGGCAGTCTTGCTGCTCAACGTTGAGCCTGAAATCGATACGGTTGACGGCGCAAAAGCCGTAGCCGCGTTGAAACAGGCGAAAAGCGTGATGGCGTTTACACCGTTTGTCAGCGAAACGCTGCTGGACGTGTGCGACGTGTTGTTGCCGATTGCACCGTTTACCGAAACCTCAGGCAGCTTCATCAATATGGAAGGCCGTCTGCAATCTTTCCACGGCGTGGTACAAGGCTTCGGTGATTCGCGTCCTCTGTGGAAAGTGTTGCGCGTATTGGGCAACCTGTTTGACCTGAAAGGTTTTGAATACCACGATACCGCTTCGATTCTGAAAGATGCGCTGGATGCAGAAAGCCTGCCGTCCAAACTGGACAACCGCAGCACATGGGCAGGGGAGGGCGTTCAGACGGCCTCAGACCGCCTCGTCCGTGTCGGCGGCGTCGGTATTTATCACACTGATCCTATCGTGCGCCGTTCCGCACCGTTGCAAGAAACCAGCCATGCCGCCGTGCCTGCCGCGCGTGTGAATCCGAACACATTGGCGCGCTTGGGCCTGCAAGACGGACAAACCGCTGTCGCCAAACAAAACGGCGCAAGCGTATCGGTTGCCGTCAAAGCCGATGCCGGTTTGCCTGAAAACGTGGTGCATCTGCCGCTGCATACCGAAAATGCCGCGCTGGGTGCGTTGATGGACACTATTGAACTGGCGGGAGCTTGATCATGCAAGAATGGTTCCAAAACCTCTTTGCCGCAACGCTCGGTCTGGGCGATTTGGGTATTACCGTAGGCTTGGTGGTATCCGTCATCGTCAAAATTGTGATTATCCTGATTCCGCTGATTCTGACCGTTGCCTACCTGACGTATTTCGAACGTAAAGTCATCGGCTTTATGCAGCTTCGCGTCGGCCCGAACGTAACCGGCCCGTGGGGTCTGATTCAGCCGTTTGCCGACGTGTTCAAACTCTTGTTTAAAGAAGTTACCCGTCCGAAGCTGTCAAACAAGGCCCTGTTCTATATCGGCCCGATTATGTCGCTCGCCCCGTCTTTCGCGGCATGGGCGGTGATTCCGTTCAACGAAGAATGGGTGCTGACCAATATCAATATCGGCCTTTTGTACATCCTGATGATTACCTCACTGTCGGTTTACGGCGTGATCATCGCGGGCTGGGCTTCCAACTCCAAATATTCGTTCTTGGGCGCAATGCGTGCTTCCGCGCAAAGCATTTCCTACGAGATTGCCATGAGTGCCGCGCTGGTGTGCGTCGTGATGGTATCGGGCAGCATGAACTTCTCCGACATCGTTGCCGCACAAGCCAAAGGTATTGCCGGCGGTTCGGTATTCTCTTGGAACTGGCTGCCGCTCTTCCCCATCTTCATCGTCTATCTGATTTCCGCCGTTGCCGAAACCAACCGCGCGCCGTTTGATGTGGCAGAGGGTGAGTCTGAAATCGTTGCCGGTCACCACGTCGAATATTCCGGCTTCGCATTCGCGCTGTTCTTCCTTGCCGAATACATTTTCATGATTCTGATTGCTGCGTTGACATCGCTGATGTTCCTCGGCGGCTGGTTGTCTCCGTTCCCACAAAGCTGGGGCTTTATCGGTACGCCTTCCGCATTCTGGATGTTCGTGAAAATGGCGGCAGTGTTGTACTGGTATCTGTGGATCCGTGCAACTTTCCCACGCTACCGTTACGACCAAATCATGCGTTTGGGCTGGAAAGTGCTGATTCCGATCGGCTTCGCCTACATCGTGATTTTGGGCGTGTGGATGATTTCACCGCTGAATTTGTGGAAATAAGTTTCAGACGGCATCTTGAGGCCGTCTGAACAAAGCGATTTTGAATACCTAACGAAATCCCTGTTTTGAGGGAACATAATATGGCTAACTTAGTAAAAACCTTTCTGCTTGGCGAATTGGTAAAAGGCTTGGGCGTAACGCTCAAAAACTTTTTTGCCCGCAAAGACACAATTTATTTCCCAGAAGAGAAAACGCCGCAATCCGTGCGTTTCCGCGGCCTGCACGCGCAACGCCGTTATCCGAACGGCGAAGAGCGCTGTATTGCGTGTAAATTGTGCGAGGCAGTTTGTCCGGCAATGGCGATTAACATCGAATCGGAAGAACGCGAAGACGGCACCCGCCGCACCAAGCGTTACGACATCGACCTGACCAAGTGCATCTTCTGCGGTTTCTGCGAAGAGGCTTGCCCGACCGATGCGATTGTGGAAACCCATATTTTTGAATACCACGGCGAGAAAAAAGGCGACTTGCACATGACCAAGCCGATTCTTTTGGCCATTGGCGACAAATACGAAGCTGAAATCGCCAAACGCAAAGCCGCTGACGCGCCGTATCGTTAAGGAGCAGACGAATGACTTTTTCCGCGATTCTGTTCTATATTCTTGCCGCCATCGTTTTGTACGGTGCGGTTCGTACCGTTACCGCTAAAAACCCTGTTCACGCCGCTTTGCATCTGGTGCTGACCTTCTGCGTGAGCGCGATGATTTGGATGCTGATGCAGGCTGAGTTTTTGGGCGTTACGCTGGTGGTGGTTTACGTCGGCGCCGTGATGGTGTTGTTCCTGTTCGTCGTGATGATGTTGAACATCGACATTGAAGAAATGCGCGCCGGTTTCTGGCGTCATGCGCCTGTTGCCGGTGTGGTCGGCACATTGTTGGCGGTTGCGCTGATTCTGATTCTGGTCAACCCGAAAACCGACCTTGACGCATTTGGTCTAATGAAAGACATTCCGGCCGATTACAACAATATCCGTGATTTGGGCAGCCGTATTTATACTGACTACCTGTTGCCGTTTGAATTGGCGGCGGTATTGCTGCTGTTGGGTATGGTGGCCGCGATTGCGCTGGTTCACCGTAAAACCACCAATCCGAAACGTATGGATCCTGCCGACCAAGTTAAAGTACGCGCCGACCAAGGCCGTATGCGTCTGGTGAAAATGGAAGCGGTCAAACCGCAAGTCGAATCTGCCGAAGAAAGCGAAGTTTCAGACGGCCTTAAGCCGGAAGGGGAGGGCAAAGCATGATTACCTTGACGCATTATCTGGTATTGGGTGCGCTCCTGTTCGGTATCAGCGCAATGGGTATCTTCATGAACCGCAAAAACGTGCTGGTATTGCTGATGTCCATCGAGCTGATGCTTTTGGCGGTGAACTTCAACTTTATCGCCTTCTCGCAATATTTGGGCGATACTGCCGGACAGATTTTCGTATTCTTCGTACTGACCGTTGCCGCTGCCGAATCTGCCATCGGTTTGGCGATTATGGTATTGGTGTACCGCAACCGACAAACAATCAACGTTGCCGATTTGGATGAGTTGAAAGGGTAATCATGAACGATATGACTTTATATTTGATAATTGCCCTTGTTCCGTTGGCAGGCTCGCTGATTGCGGGTTTGTTCGGCAACAAAATCGGACGTGCCGGCGCGCATACGGTTACGATACTCGGCGTGGCGGTGTCTGCCGTGCTGTCGGCTTATGTGCTGTGGGGATTCCTCAATGGTAGCCGTGCCAAGTTTGACGAGAACGTCTATACCTGGCTGACAATGGGCGGTTTGGATTTCTCCGTCGGCTTCTTGGTCGATACGATGACGGCGATGATGATGGTCGTAGTAACCGGCGTGTCGTTGATGGTGCATATCTACACCATCGGTTATATGCACGACGAAAAAGTCGGCTACCAACGCTTCTTCAGCTATATTTCTTTGTTTACTTTCAGCATGTTGATGCTGATTATGAGCAACAACTTCATCCAGCTCTTCTTCGGCTGGGAGTCTGTGGGCTTGGTGTCGTATCTCTTGATCGGTTTCTATTTCAAACGTCCAAGCGCAACATTTGCCAACCTGAAAGCCTTTTTGATCAACCGTGTCGGCGACTTCGGCTTTTTGCTCGGTATCGGCTTGGTGCTTGCCTATTTCGGCGGCAGCCTGCGCTATCAAGATGTATTCGCTTATCTGCCTAATGTTCAGACGGCCACTATCCAACTGTTCCCCGGTGTGGAATGGTCTTTGATTACCGTAACCTGTTTACTGTTGTTTGTCGGTGCGATGGGTAAATCGGCACAATTCCCGCTGCACGTCTGGCTGCCTGATTCGATGGAAGGCCCGACTCCGATTTCTGCATTGATTCACGCCGCAACCATGGTTACCGCCGGTCTGTTCATGGTATCGCGTATGTCGCCTATTTATGAGATGAGCAGCACTGCGCTGTCTGTCATCATGGTAATCGGTGCGATTACTGCTCTGTTTATGGGTTTCTTGGGCGTGATTCAAAACGACATCAAACGTGTGGTTGCGTATTCCACCCTGTCGCAACTGGGCTACATGACCGTGGCTCTGGGCGCGTCTGCCTATTCCGTAGCGATGTTCCATGTGATGACTCACGCTTTCTTTAAAGCCTTATTGTTCTTGGCCGCAGGTAGCGCGATTATCGGTATGCACCATGACCAAGACATGCGCCACATGGGTAACCTGAAAAAATACATGCCGATTACTTGGCTGACCATGCTGATCGGTAACTTGTCGCTGATTGGTACGCCGTTCTTCTCCGGCTTCTATTCCAAAGATTCGATTATCGAAGCGGCGAAATACAGCACCCTGCCGGGCAGCGGCTTTGCCTATTTTGCCGTCCTCGCCAGCGTGTTTGTTACTGCGTTCTACGCATTCCGCCAATACTTTATGGTGTTCCACGGCGAAGAGAAATGGCGCAGACTGCCTGAACATCATGACGATCATCATGGAGAAGAACATCACGGCTTAGGCAAAAACGACAATCCGCACGAAAGCCCGCTGGTTGTTACCCTGCCTTTGATTTTGCTTGCCATTCCGTCCGTCATCATCGGCTACGTTGCCATCGAGCCTATGCTTTACGGCGATTTCTTCAAAGACGTGATTTTTGTTAATGCCGACGCGCATCCGACCATGCATATCATGAAGGAAGAGTTCCACGGCGCATTGGCAATGGTGTCGCACAGCCTGCATTCGCCTGTACTCTACCTCGCTATCGCAGGTGTCTTGAGCGCATGGCTCCTGTACGTCAAACTGCCGCACCTGCCTGCGAAAATTGCACAGGTGTTCCGTCCGATTTACGTTTTGTTTGAAAACAAATACTACCTCGACGCCCTGTATTTCAATGTTTTCGCCAAAGGCACGCGCGCATTGGGTACTTTCTTCTGGAAAGTCGGCGATACCGCCATTATCGACAACGGTATCGTCAACGGCTCTGCCAAACTGGTCGGCGCGATTGCCGCGCAGGTACGCAAAGTCCAAACCGGCTTCATCTATACCTATGCCGCTGCTATGGTATTCGGCGTATTGGTACTGCTCGGCATGACCTTCTGGGGATTGTTCCGATAAAAGCGGGATT
This sequence comes from Neisseria sp. HMSC058F07, assembly GCF_001810035.1. Taxonomy (NCBI): domain Bacteria; kingdom Pseudomonadati; phylum Pseudomonadota; class Betaproteobacteria; order Neisseriales; family Neisseriaceae; genus Neisseria; species Neisseria sp. HMSC058F07. Next base: position 115,026 of record NZ_KV799674.1, read on the forward strand.
TCAGACGGCCTGTCTATAGTTTGTGTGTATAGGGGCCGTCTAAAAAAGAAAATTTGAGCAACAATAATGATTGAAGACAAATTACCGCAAACCCTGGACGAAGTCCGCGAAGCCATTGATGGTTTGGACAAGGGATTAATCGAATTACTCGCCCGCCGGCAGAAATTGGTACGGCAGGCTGGTCGTCTGAAACCTAAAAACGATGTGCGGGCGGTTTCCGCGCCTGAACGGGTGGCTCAAGTGATTACCTCGTGCCGCGCTTATGCCGAAAAGGCCGGTTTGTCGCCCGAAGTAGCAGAAGCAGTTTGGCGCAGCATGATTGATGCGTTCATTAAACTTGAGATGGACACCAACCGTACCGATGGAGCGTAGTCAAAATCTTCGGATAATGGTTTTGGCAAGAAAAATATGGAAGAGGCCGTCTGAAAAGAAGGTTTTAGGCGGTTATGGAATAAAAGAATGACGGTAGATATACGTTTTCTTGATTTTGCCATATACAAAATACACAATCTTTTTCAGACGGCCTCCTGAAATGGTGTCTGAAAACCAACCCATACAACTATATTTTTTATTTTAACCACAGGTTAACCACTATGTTTTCCAACTACCTACTCAGCTTGGCAATATGGATACCCATCGCCGCAGGTGTGCTGGTTTTGGCGACCGGTAAAGACAGCCGTGCGCCGCTGGCGCGTGTGCTTGCCTTCATGGGTGCGCTTGCCGGTTTCTTGGTAACGCTGCCCCTGTTTACCGGTTTCGACCGTTTGAGCGGCGGCTATCAGTTTACCGAGTTCCACGAGTGGATTCCGCTTCTGAAAATCAACTACGCATTGGGCGTGGATGGTATTTCAGTGCTCTTTATCATCTTGAATGCGTTTATTACGCTGTTGGTGGTATTGGCCGGTTGGGAAGTCATTCAGAAACGTCCGGCGCAGTATATGGCGGCATTCCTGATGATGTCGGGTTTGATTAACGGCGCGTTTGCCGCGCAGGATGCGATTCTGTTTTATGTGTTCTTCGAGGGTATGCTGATTCCGCTGTACCTGATTATCGGTGTATGGGGCGGTCCGCGCCGCGTCTATGCGTCGGTCAAGCTGTTCCTCTATACGCTGATGGGTTCGCTTTTGATGCTGGTTGCCATGGTTTACCTGCACTATCAAACAGGCAGCTTCTCTATTGTCGATTTCCAAAACATCAAACAGATTCCGTTGGGCGTACAACAGCTTTTGTTTGTGGCGTTCTTCCTGTCATTTGCTGTAAAAGTGCCGATGTTCCCTGTGCACACTTGGTTGCCGGATGCCCACGTTGAAGCGCCGACCGGCGGTTCGATGGTGTTGGCGGCAATTACGCTGAAACTGGGTGCGTATGGTTTCTTGCGCTTTATCCTGCCGATTATGCCGGATGCGGCACGCTATTTTGCCCCTGTAATCATCGTATTGAGCCTGATTGCCGTGATTTACATCGGTATGGTGGCTTTGGTGCAAACCGATATGAAAAAACTGGTGGCATACTCTTCCATCAGCCATATGGGTTTTGTCACTTTGGGCATGTTCCTGTTTGTGAACGGCCAATTGAATGACTGGGCATTGAAAGGCGCAATCATTCAAATGATTTCCCACGGTTTTGTGTCCGCCGCGATGTTTATGTGTATCGGCGTGATGTACGACCGCCTGCATACCCGCAATATTGCCGATTATGGCGGCGTGGTCAATGTGATGCCTAAGTTTGCGGCGTTTATGATGTTGTTCGGTATGGCCAATGCCGGTCTGCCTGCGACTTCCGGCTTCGTGGGCGAGTTTATGGTGATTATGGGCGCGGTTAAAGTGAATTTCTGGGTAGGTGCGTTGGCTGCCATGACCCTGATTTACGGTGCGTCTTATACCCTGTGGATGTACAAACGCGTTATTTTTGGTGCAATCCACAATCCGCACGTTGCCGAAATGAAAGACATCAATTGCCGTGAATTTGCGATTTTGGCGATTTTGGCGGTTGCTGTTTTGGGCATGGGTCTGTATCCGCAAGCGTTTATCGAAGTGGTGCATCAAGCGGCAAACGATTTGATTGCCCATGTGGCACAAAGCAAGATTTGAGGTGTGTAAATGAACTGGTCTGATTTGAATTTAATGCCCGCCATGCCCGAAATCGTGCTGCTTGCGCTATTGGGTGTCGTATTGCTGGCAGACTTGTGGATTTGCGATAAAAGCCGCTATCTGACCCATCTGATGAGTTTGGGAACGGTCATCATCGTGGCCGTCACCCAATTGGCGGTATGGGAGCAGGGTAGTGTCGATGCCTTTCACGGTATGTATATTGCAGATGGCATGTCCCGTTTGGCAAAACTGGTGCTGTATGCGCTGACGTTTGGTCTGTTTATTTACAGTAAACCGTACAACCAAGACCGCCAAATCTTTAAAGGCGAGTTTTACACCCTGTCATTGTTTGCCCTGTTGGGTATGAGCGTCATGGTCAGCTCGGCACATTTCTTGACTGCGTATATCGGTTTGGAATTGTTGTCTTTGTCGCTGTACGCCATGATTGCCCTGCGCCGCGACTCCGGCCGCTCTGCCGAGGCCGCGCTGAAATACTTCGTATTGGGCGCGTTGGCCTCCGGTTTGCTGCTCTATGGTATTTCTATGGTTTACGGCGCCACCGGTTCCCTTGATTTTGCTTCCGTCTTGGCTTCTGCTTTCAATGAGCAGGCCAATGAATGGTTGTTGAAATTGGGTATGGTATTTATCGTAGTCGCCATTGCATTTAAATTGGGTGCGGTTCCATTCCATATGTGGGTACCCGATGTGTACGATGGTGCGCCGACCTCTGTTACCGCCTTTGTGGGTACGGCTCCGAAAATCGCCGCCGTTGTCTTTGCGTTCCGTATCCTTGTTACCGGTATGGGTACCATACATTCAGACTGGGCGCCGATGTTGGCCATTCTTGCCGTTGCTTCTTTGGTGGTCGGTAACCTTGCCGCCATCATGCAAACCAATATCAAACGTATGCTTGCCTATTCTACCGTATCGCACATGGGCTTTATCCTGTTGGCGTTTATGGCAGGCGCAGTCGGCTTTACTGCAGGTTTGTATTACGCCATTACCTATGCTTTGATGGCGGCAGTCAGCTTCGGTGTTTTGATGGTATTGTCCACCAAAGACATTGAATGTGAAAACATCAAAGACCTCGCAGGCCTTAACCAACGCCATGCATGGTTTGCCTTCCTGATGTTGCTGTCTATGTTCTCCATGGCGGGTATTCCGCCGCTGATGGGCTTCTACGCCAAATTCGGCGTGATTATGGCTCTCTTGAAACAAGGCCATGTTTGGTTGTCCGTATTTGCCGTCATCATGTCGCTGATTGGTGCGTTCTACTACCTGCGCGTGGTCAAAGTCATCTACTTCGATGCACCTGATCATGACCAGCCGGTCGGCAGCAACTATGCCGCCAAATTTGTCCTGACGGTCAATGCCTTCCTACTGCTCCTGTGGGGTATCATGCCGCAAACCGTTATCGACTGGTGTGCCAAAGCATTGATAAATACCCTGTAAGCTTCAAACAAAACCAACGGCGGCTGTTCCAAAGCCGCCGTTTTTGTTAGGATTCGCATTCGGATGAAATATACCCAAAGTTCAGACGGCCTCAAGCCTTTGAGCAATCATCAAGCGGGCATCATCAAGATATTGAATATTCCACGGATAATAATGGGCAAGAATGCCCATTTAACATGTTAAAATCACACACAGGCCGTCTGAAAACAGAAAGACCATCATGACCGCATCCATGTACATTCTTTTGTTGTTGGCACTTATCTTTGCCAACGCACCATTTATTACCACCAAATTCTTCGGCATCGTCGCCCTGAAACGCAAACATATCGGCCATCACTTGATCGAATTGCTGGCAGGTTTCCTTCTTACCGCGATCCTCGCCTATATCCTCGAATCGCGAGCTGGTGCCGTACATGCCCAAGATTGGGAGTTTTACGCGACCGTTGTCTGCCTCTACCTGATTTTTGCTTTCCCATGCTTTGTATGGCGTTACTTTTGGAATGAGAGAAATAGAGAGTAGGATTTGAATTAGGAAAAGGCCGTCTGAAAGATTTTCAGACGGCCTTTTTATATCAAGTAAGGATTGTTTTAGGGATGAGCTTTGGAACATTGACCTGGAGTTGCCATATTCAGTTTCATAATGGCAGCTTTGGCAACATCTTCAGAAATTTCAGTTACTGCCGGTATGGGTATTGGCTGTTTCTGGTAACAAGAAACCTTTGTTTTGCAAGTCACCTAAGCAATTAACAACAATATCTTTAGTTACAGAGATAAATGCCTGATCCAGATTACTATGGGGAGTCAGCTCTTTGGGTGTGGAGGTTAAACCAATAGTAGTCACAATAGCGTGATTAAATTCGGAACGGTTTAATTCTTTTTTGCCATCTGAGTAGCTACAGTAGAATTGATAGTAATCCTGAACTGTACTGCCTGCTAATCCGAAAGTCAGACCTGTTTTTATACCGTTACCTACTGCACCACCAATATTGGCGATATTGTTGGCATGGATTTTCAGGCTGTTTTGGGCTTGCGGGTCTACTGTTACAATCTTTGTTCCGTTTAGTGCAATTTTGGCAGCTTTTGTTAGAGCCGGATTTACTTTAGGGAAAGATTTACCATTACGCTCGAACTCTCCCTCTAAACGTATAGGATAAGGTTGATTTGGTACTTTCAAATCACTTTGTTTATATTTTTGATATTCGGTTGAAGTATAGGGATGTGGTACAACACAGGCAGAAAGCGCTAATGCTGAGCATAGGATGAGTAATTTGTTCATAGATATTCTCCAGTTAATTTGCATTTATCTGTTTGTTTTCAGGTGAATTAAATAACGTATTCGAATAAAACCAATTATAACGTAATACAGTTTTTATACAAATTTTGCAAACTAAATGTGAAAATTTGCATGGGAAGGCAGGTTGTTATATTGGATCTACCTTGCGAACTTCATTACTTTAGAGAGAAGGTTTCCGATAGTGATGGTAGATGTCGAGGGCAAGTTAACTTTAATTACCAAGAGTACAACTGTGAGCTTTTGAGTTATTAAGATTAGATTTCGATTGAAAATGATAGGGAGATTTCAGTTTGGGTCAGTTGGTAAATAAATTAAGCCAAAAGGCCGAGTTGATGTAGTTGCTTGAAACAATAAAGGTCGTCTGAAAGATTTTCAGACGGCCTTTATTTTGTTTGATGTTAAATATCGGTTAGAAAACAAGGCTGTTGGGGCGTAAAGCCTTGTCGTGGGGGCGGTTTAACGGTACTATTCTCGGTTAATTCTGTTTTATTCCTATGAAATTGAAAGTATTAAGATGATTAATGATATTCAAAAGACAGCTGAAGGCAAAATGCAGCGTTCTCTGGAAGTATTGAAAGACAATTTGGCTAAAGTACGTACCGGCCGTGCGCATACCGGCCTGCTCGACCAAGTGGAAGTGGAATACTGGGGCAGCATGGTACCTGTGAGCCAAGTGGCGAACGTGACGCTTTTGGATGCGCGTACGATCGGTGTGAAACCTTTCGAGAGCAATATGGCTTCAAAAGTTGAGAAAGCGATCCGTGATTCCAACTTGGGCCTGAACCCTGCTTCTGTCGGTGATTTGATCCGTGTTCCAATGCCTATGTTGACTGAGGAACGCCGTAAGGATCTGATCAAAGTGGTACGCAGCGAGGCAGAAGAGGGTCGTGTGTCTATCCGCAATGTGCGCCGTGATGCAAACGACCACATCAAAAAACTGTTGAAAGACAAAGAGATTTCTGAAGATGAAGCACGCCGTGGCGAGGAAGCGGTTCAGAAGTTGACCGACAAATACATTGCTGAGGCAGACAAGCTCTTGGCTGCCAAAGAAGAAGATTTGATGGCGATTTAATCCTGTGTGCAAACCGTTCAGACGGCCTTTGGACGGTTTGCTCCCTGAAAGGCAGACATGAAAAGCAGTACGCAGACGATTTTGGAACACTCTGCCATCCCCCGACATATTGCTGTGATTATGGACGGCAACGGACGTTGGGCAAAGAAGCGTTTTCTTCCCCGTGTGATGGGGCATAAGCGCGGCTTGGATGCGCTGGAGAACATGGTGAAGCATTGTGCTGAATTGGGTGTGCGGTATTTGACCGTGTTTGCTTTTTCGACTGAAAACTGGCGACGCCCCGAGGAAGAGGTTTCTTTTCTGATGGGGCTGTTTTTGCAGGCTTTGCAAAAGCAGGTGCGCCGTTTGCACGATAACAATATGCGCTTGAGAGTCATCGGCAGCCGTGAGCGGTTTAATGCTGAAATCCTGAAGGGGATTGAGGCGGCAGAAGCGTTGACGGCAAACAATACCGGTTTGACTTTGAGCATTGCCGCCGATTATGGCGGCCGCTGGGATATTTTGCATGCGGCAAATCAGTTGATTGCCGAGGGTGCAACTGAGATTACGGAAGAGGCGTTGTCGCGTTATTTGATGTTGGGCGATGCACCCGAGCCGGATTTGTTTATCCGAACCGGTGGCGAGACGCGCATCAGTAATTTCCTGCTGTGGCAGATGGCGTATGCGGAATTGTATTTTACGGATACGCTGTGGCCTGATTTTAATGAGAAATCGTTGAACGAGGCGATTGTTTCGTTCCAAAAACGGGAGCGCCGCTTCGGGCGGACTTCCGAACAGCTGCCGGTTGAGCAGCAACGGGGTTGAGAACTATGTTGAAACAACGAATTTTAACGGCGCTGTGGCTTTTGCCGCTGATGCTGGGTATGCTGTTTTATGCACCTATGTGGCTGTGGGCTGCGTTTTGCGGCCTGATTGCCATGCTGACTTTGTGGGAATATGCCCGCATGAGTGGCTTGGACAAGCTGAAAATCAACCATTATTTGGCTTCAACGCTGGTGTTCGGCGTGATTGCCTATGCCGGCGGTTGGCAGTTGCCTGATTTGGTTTGGTATGTCGTATTGGCGTTTTGGCTGATTGTCATGCCTTGGTGGCTGAAAGCAAAATGGAAGTTAAACGGCGGCTGGCAGGCTTACACAGTCGGTTGGTTGTTGGTGATGCCGTTTTGGTTCGCACTGGTTTACCTGCGCCCTCAGCCTGAAGACGCGCTGTCTTTATTGGCGATTATGGGTTTGGTGTGGGTGGCCGATATTGGTGCATATTTCTGCGGCAAATCGTTTGGCAAGCGCAAAATTGCGCCGACCATCAGTCCGGGTAAAAGCTGGGAGGGTGCGATCGGCGGCGCATTATGCGTTGCCGTGTACATGACCATCGTATGGAAAGCCGGTTGGCTGGCTTTTGAAGCCGGTTGGTTCAAAACGATTTTGATCGGCTTGATTCTGACCGTTGTCAGCGTGTGCGGCGATTTGCTGGAAAGCTGGCTCAAACGTGCGACCGGTATCAAAGACAGCAGTAATCTGCTGCCGGGACACGGCGGCGTGTTCGACCGTGTGGACAGCCTGATTGCCGTTATCAGCATTTATGCCACCTTTGTATATTTGTTTTAAACCGCCTGTCTCATATGGTTGGGGGAGCTGATTATGTCCGAACAAAAACAGATTTCATCTTTATCGATCTTGGGCGTATTGTTGGCACTCGGATTGATGGCTGCAGCGTTTATTTTGGGCGTGCAGTTTAAGAATCTGCGTCAGCCGGGGACGATTACCGTAAAAGGTTTGGCGGAGAAAAACTTCCAATCCGACAGCGCAACGTGGAATACGGGCGTGAACGCGCACGGCGAGAGCTATCAGGAAGTTTTGGATTTACTGACGGCAAGACGCAAGAAGCTGTCTAAGTTTTTGGGTGAGCAAGGCTTTACGGCGGCTGAAATGAAAGTGGGTCTGCCTGAAGTGTCGCGCGTCTTCAATGAAACCCGCGACGAATTAGGCAACGTAACCCGCACGCCCAACGGCTACGATGGCGACCTCAATATTGTGGTCAACACCAAAAAATTGGACAAAATCCAAGCCGCCCAGCGTGCCATTTTGAATTTCCGTGCGCAAAACGAATTTATCCGCTTCGACAATCCGCAATATTTGTTGGGCAATTTGGAAACCATCAAACGCGATTTGATTACGCAGGCGACTGAGGATGCGCAGAAACGCGCGGCCGAATTTGCCAAAACCGGCGGCGGCAAAGTGGGTGCCATGCGTTCTGCTTCGCAAGGCTCGTTCAACATCTATGCCGACACCGGCAGCAGCGAGGACGACGAGTACGGCGGTTCTTACGATAAAAGCACCGTCGGCAAACAAGTCCGACTGGTTGTTACCATCGAATACGGCATTGAGTAATTCTTTCAGACGGCCTTTTCAGCTGGGAGGCAAAAGGCCGTCTGAAAATTGGAAACGGCAAAGAAATTTATTTCAAACACAATGAATACCGTTTGCACAGCACACAAAGAACACACCATGACACAACAAGTTCTGACCATATTAGGCAGCACCGGCAGCATAGGCGAAAGCACTTTAGACGTTGTTTCCCGCCATCCCGAAAAATTCCGCGTGTTCGCGCTGGCAGGGCATAGGCAGGTGGACAAGCTGGTGGCACAATGCAAACAGTTCCGCCCGGAATATGCCGTTGTCGGCGATGCTGACCATGCGGCCGAGTTGGAAAAGAAACTCAAACAAGAAGGCATCAATACGCAGGTTTTATATGGTTCTCAAGCCTTGATTGATGTCGCCTCTGCCGATGAAGTCAGCGGCGTGATGTGTGCCATTGTCGGCGCGGCTGGCTTGCCGTCGGCTTTGGCTGCCGCTCAAAAAGGCAAAACCATTTATCTGGCAAACAAAGAAACACTGGTGGTTTCCGGCGCATTGTTTATGGAAACCGCCCGTCAAAACGGCGCCACCGTCTTGCCGATTGACAGCGAACACAACGCCATCTTCCAAGTATTGCCAAGGGATTACACAGGCCGTCTGAATGAGCACGGTATCAATTCGATTATTCTGACCGCATCAGGCGGCCCCTTCCTTAACACCGATTTAAGTACATTTGACAGCATTACGCCCGAGCAGGCGGTCAAACATCCGAATTGGAGCATGGGTCGCAAAATTTCCGTCGATTCCGCGTCAATGATGAATAAGGGCTTGGAGTTGATTGAGGCGCATTGGCTGTTTAACTGTCCGCCGGAAAAACTGGAAGTCGTCATTCATCCGCAATCCGTGATACACAGCATGGTGCGTTATCGCGATGGTTCGGTATTGGCGCAGTTGGGTAATCCCGATATGCGTACGCCGATTGCTTATTGTTTGGGCCTGCCCGAACGTATCGACTCCGGCGTGGGCGAGCTGGATTTCGGCGCATTGTCCGCATTGACCTTCCAAAAGCCTGACTTTGACCGTTTCCCATGTCTGAAACTTGCCTATCAGGCAATGAATGCAGGCGGCGCCGCGCCTTGTGTGTTGAACGCCGCCAACGAAGTTGCCGTGGCCGCTTTTTTAGATAAACGCATCAAGTTTACCGATATTGCCAAAGTCGTTGCCCACTGCCTTGCACAAGATTTTTCAGACGGCCGTTACGATATCGAAGGCCTGCTGGCGCAAGACGCGCAAACACGCAGACAGGCAGAAGCCTTTATCGGCAAACAATAAAGTTTCAATGACAGGCCGTCTGAAACGTCAACCGCTTGGCATTTAGGCAGACAAAATGGAACAACTGCCTTTATAATCGGTTTTCAGACGGCCTTATCCGTTGATCATCACATTCCATACAGGGGATTTTTTTGCAAACCTTTTTAGCCTTTATCGTCGCCATTCTGATTTTGGTCAGCCTGCATGAGTTCGGACACTATATTGTTGCCCGCTGGTGCGGCGTTAAAGTCGTGCGCTTTTCCGTCGGCTTCGGTAAGCCCTTTTTCACCCGAAAACGCGGCGATACCGAGTGGTGTCTTGCCCCGATTCCGCTGGGCGGTTACGTTAAAATGGTCGATACGCGCGAAGGCGAGGTGGCAGAAGCAGATTTGCCCTACGCCTTTGACAAGCAGCATCCGGCCAGGCGCATCGCCATTGTCGCTGCCGGTCCTTTGACTAATTTGATTTTGGCCGTTTTGCTTTACGGTTTGAGCTTTTCCTTCGGCGTGACCGAGTTGCGCCCCTATGTCGGCATGGTCGAACCTGCCAGTATTGCCGCCAAAGCAGGTTTTCAGGCGGGTGATAAGATTGTATCGGTCAACGGAATCGCCGTTAAAGACTGGAGCGATGCACAAACCGAGATGGTGTTGAACCTTGAAGCCGGTCCTGTAAAAGTTGCTGTTCAGACGGCCTCAAATACCCAAGCCATCCGCATAATTGATGCCGCCGGCACGCCTGAAGCAGGTAAAGTTGCGAAAAACCAAGGCAACATCGGCCTTTTGCCTTTTAGAATTACTAACCGCATCGGTAAAGTCTTGGCCAAAAGTCCCGCCGAAAAAGCAGGTTTGAAGGAAAACGACAAACTGCTGACTGCTGATGGGAAGCCCATCGAAAGCTGGCAAGCATGGACGGAACTCTTCCGCGCCAGCCCCGGCAAACGAATCGAGCTGACTTACGAGCGTGACGGTAAAATACTGGCGACCGCTATCCGGCCGGACAGCGTCGAGCAGTCAGCAGGCGTGCTGGTGGGTAGAGCCGGGCTTGCTGCCCAGGCGGATAAAGAGTGGGATAAGACCATCCGCTACCGTTATACACCTTCCGTTGCCCAAGCCTTTGAATTGGGTTGGAACAAAACCGTCAACTATTCGTGGACGACCCTCAAATTTTTCGGAAAACTGGTTACGGGCAATGCCTCTTTGAACCATATTTCCGGCCCCCTGACCATTGCCGATGTCGCCGGACAATCCGCCAAACTCGGATTGCAGAGCTACCTCGAATTTCTGGCCTTGGTCAGCATCAGCTTAGGCGTGTTGAACCTTTTGCCCATCCCCGTTTTAGACGGCGGACATTTGGTTTTTTATACCGCCGAATGGATACGCGGAAAGCCTTTGAGCGAGCGCATACAGGCAGTCGGCCTGCGCTTCGGACTGGCAGCCATGCTTTTGATGATGGCTGTGGCTTTCTTTAATGACATCAACCGTTTGTTTGGATAATTTATGAAACTGAACCAGATTGCTTCCGCTTTAATGGTATTGAGCCTGTCTCCACTGGCATTGGCTGACTTTACCATTCAGGACATCCGCGTCGAAGGCCTGCAGCGCACCGAGCCGAGTACCGTCTTCAACTACCTGCCCGTTAAAGTCGGTGATAATTTCAATGATGCGCGCAGTGAAGAAATCATCAAAAAACTCTACGCAACCGGTTTCTTTGACGACGTACGCGTCGAAACCATGGACAATCAAGTCCTGCTGACCGTGATTGAGCGTCCAACCATCAGCTCGCTCAATATTACCGGCGCGAAAATGCTGCAAAACGATGCCATCAAGAAAAACCTTGAAGCCTTCGGTTTGGCGCAATCCCAATACTTCAACCAAGCAACGCTGAACCAAGCCGTTGCCGGTTTGAAAGAAGAGTATTTGAGCCGTGGCAAACAGTCTGTCCAAATCACTCCGACTGTAACCAAACTCGCCCGTAACCGCGTATCTATCGATATTGCCATCGAAGAGGGCAAATCTACCAAGATTACCGATATTTCCTTTGAAGGCAACGAAGTTTATTCCGACCGCCGCCTGCTGAAACAAATGTCCCTGAGCGAAGGTGGTATGTGGACTTGGATCACTAAGAGCAATCAGTTCAATGAGCAAAAATTTGCTCAGGACATGGAAAAAATCACCAATTACTACCAAAACAACGGCTACTTCAACTTCCGCATTTTGGATACCGACATCCAAACCAACGAAGACAAAACTAAGCAAACCATTAAAGTAACCGTCAGCGAAGGCGACCGCTTCCGTTGGGGCAATGTACGCATCGAAGGCGATACGCTGGAAGTGCCGAAAGAAGATTTGGAAAAACTGCTGACCATGAAGCCGGGCAAATGGTACGAGCGCGCGCAAATGTCCAATTCGCTCGAAGCCATCCAAAACCGCATGGGTCAGGCAGGTTACGCATTCAGCGAAATCAATGTCCAACCGATTCCCAATGCCGAAACGCATACCGTTGATTTTGTGCTGACCGTTCAGCCGGGCCGCAAAATCTATGTGAACGAAATCAACATTACCGGCAACAACAAAACCCGTGACGAAGTCATTCGCCGCGAGTTGCGCCAAATGGAATCGGCGCCTTACGACTCTGCCAAACTGCAACGTTCTAAAGAGCGCGTTGAGTTGTTGGGCTACTTCGACAACGTTCAATTTGATGCGGTTCCTGTGGCCAATACCCCTGACCAAGTTGACCTGAACATGAGCCTGACCGAACGTTCTACCGGCTCGCTCGACTTGAGCGCAGGTTGGGTTCAGGATACCGGTTTGGTGATGTCTGCCGGCGTGGCTCAAGACAACCTGTTCGGTACGGGTAAATCCGTTGCCCTGCGCGCTTCCCGCAGTAAAACCACAGTAAACGGCTCGTTGTCGTTTACCGACCCATACTTCACACCTGACGGCGTAAGCTTGGGCTACGACCTTTACGGCAAGTCTTACGACCCGCGTAAAGCTTCTTCCAGCGCGAAACAATATAAAACTACAACTTTCGGCGGCGGTTTGCGTATCGGTATTCCGGTTACCGAATATGACCGTGTAAACTTCGGTTTGGCCGCAGAGCGTCTGACCGTGAATACCTACAAAGGCGCGCCTAAACGCTATGCTGACTTTATCAACCAATACGGTAAAGGCGACGGCAGCGGCGTGGGTAACTTCAAAGGCTGGTTGTACAAAGGTACCATCGGCTGGGGCCGCAACAAAACCGACAATGCCTTGTGGCCGACCCGCGGTTACCTGACCGGCGTAAACGGCGAAATCGCCTTGCCGGGCAGCGACCTGCAATACTACACCTTGACCCACAACCAAACTTGGTTCTTCCCATTGAGCAAAGATTTCACGCTGATGCTGGGTGGCGAAGTCGGTTATGGCAACGGCTACGGCAAAACCAAAACCATGCCGTTCTTTGAAAACTTCTACGGCGGCGGCTTAGGCTCCGTCCGCGGTTTTGAAAGCGGTACGCTGGGCCCGAAAGTCTATGACGAATACGGCGAGAAAATCAGCTACGGCGGTAACAAAAAAGCCAACGTTTCCGCAGAGTTGCTCTTCCCGATGCCGGGCATTAAAGATTCGCGTACCGTCCGTCTGAGCCTGTTTGCCGATGCGGGCAGCGTGTGGGATGACAAAACTTACAACGACAGCAGCAGCAATTCTTATTACACCAACGGCGCGCTCCAAAACGTGTATGGCGTAGGCACAACGCACAAATCGACATTCAAAAACGAATTGCGTTACTCTGCCGGTGCTGCCGTGACTTGGCTCTCTCCGCTGGGTCCGATGAAGTTCAGTTATGCTTATCCGATTAAGAAAAAAGAAGGCGACGAAATCCAACGCTTCCAATTCCAACTCGGTACGACATTCTGATGATGTTTAGGCCGTCTGAAACCGGGTTTGTCCGTTTCAGACGGCCTCATGGCAGATTGGCGGCAAGCTTATTGCAAACCGCCCGTTTGTTTTCAAGCAAGGATTTTTATCATGAGTAAAATAGCCGACACCCTCCGTGTCCTCACCGTAGCCCTGCCGGGTTTCGTGCTGTTGCCGCAAGCGGCGGCGGATGGAGTGCAGAAAATCGGTTTTATCAATACCGAGCGCGTTTATCAGGAATCCAAGCAGGCGCAAAGCATTCAGATGACTTTGGAAAAAGAGTTCAAAAGCCGTCAAACCGCCTTGCAAAAGTTGCAACAGGAAGGCGAGGCTTTGGAGCGAAAACTGAGCGGCGACAAGCTCAGCGACAGCCAAAGGGAAGCGGAAACCCAAAAGTGGCGCAATCTGGTACAGAAATTCCGCAAGGAGCAGGCCGAGTTGGCAGAAGACTACAATCTGCGCCGCAATGAAGAATTCGCCGCGCTCCAGCAAAATGCCAACCGCGTCATCGTCGATTTAGCCAAGCGCGAAGGTTACGACTTCATCTTGCAGGACGTGATTTACGTCAACGGCCGTTACGACATTACCGACAGCGTTATCAAAGCCCTAAATGCTCACTGACTCTGCTCGGCAGCGAATGTGATATATAGACAAACCTAAGGCCGTCTGAAACCCAAACCGGCATCTTTCAGACGGCCTGACATCTTGACGGCAGATTATCATGACTTCACAAGCATACACCCTGTCCCAAATCGTTTCCCAACTCGGCGGCGAATGGAAAGGCGAAGACATCGCCATTACCGCCGTCCGTCCGTTGGATCAGGCGCAGGCGGAACACATCAGCTTTTTGGCCAATCCGAAATACAAAGCCGAAGTACACGACAGCCAGGCAGGCGCAGTGATTGTGTCGCCGAAAGCCGCAGACGAATTTGCAGGCCGCAACCTGATTGTGGCTGCCGACCCTTATCTTTATTTTGCCAAAGTGGCACGATTGTTCTCGCCGATTGTCAAAGCACAGGGCAGCGTACATCCGACTGCCGTTGTCGAGGCCAGCGCCAAAGTGCCGGCAAGCTGCGAAATCGGCGCGAATGCCTATATCGGCGCGAATGCCGTATTGGGCGAAGGCTGCCGTATTTTGGCCAATGCCGTTGTCCAACACGATTGCACGTTGGGCGATGAAGTCGTGTTGCATCCCAACTCCGTCATCTATTACGGCTGCACTTTGGGCAACCGTGTCGAAATCCACAGCGGCGCCGTCATCGGCGCGGACGGTTTCGGCTTGGCCTTTGCCGGCGATTCATGGTTTAAAATTCCGCAAACCGGCGCAGTCACGCTGGGCGATGATGTGGAAATCGGTTCGAACACCAATATCGACCGCGGCGCAATGAGCGATACGACCGTCGGCAACGGCACCAAAATCGACAACCAAGTCCAAATCGGCCACAACTGCAAAATCGGTTCGCACACCGTTATCGCCGCCAAGACCGGTATTTCCGGCAGCGTCACCATCGGCAATTATTGTATTATCGGCGGCGGCGTCGGCACGGTCGGACACATCGAAATCGCCGATAAAACCACCATCGGCGGCGGTACATCCGTTACCCACAGCATTACCGAAAGCGGCCAGCATCTGGCCGGTATTTTCCCGATGTCGGGCTACAAAGACTGGGCGCGCAATGCCGTTTATATCCACCGTTTGAGCGAAATGAACAAACGCCTCAAAACGCTGGAGAAACAGCTTGCCGACAGCGACGAAGCCTAAAGGCGGCGCAAACAGTCCGCGCCCCCGCATCCGAATACGTTTAAACCCAATACAAACAAGGAAAGACGAACATCATGGACGTACAACTCCCGATTGAAGCCAAAGACATTCAAAAACTTATCCCACACCGTTATCCGTTTTTGCAACTCGACCGCATTACTGCGTTCGAACCGATGAAAACCCTGACTGCGATTAAAAACGTCACCATGAACGAGCCGCAGTTCCAAGGCCACTTTCCCGACCTGCCCGTGATGCCCGGCGTGCTGATTATCGAAGCCATGGCGCAAGCGTGCGGCACACTCGCCATCCTCAGCGAAGGCGGCCGCAAAGAAAACGAATTCTTCTTCTTCGCCGGTATTGACGACGCCCGTTTCAAACGCCAAGTCATCCCCGGCGACCAACTGGTTTTTGAAGTCGAGCTGCTGACCAACAAACGCGGTATCGGCAAATTTAACGCCGTTGCCAAAGTCGACGGCCAAGTTGCCGTTGAAGCCGTGATTATGTGCGCCAAACGCGTGGTGTAAGAATGGGACAGGCCGTCTGAAAGTTCAGACGGCATCTTGCAGGCAATACCTGTATCAGACAGCAAGGAGACAGCATGACCCTTATCCATCCGATCGCCGTCATCGACCCTAAAGCCGAACTTGACTCCAGCGTCAAAGTCGGCCCATACAGCATCATCGGCCCCAATGTGCAAATCGGCGCGAATACCGAAATCGGCCCGCACGTCGTCATCAACGGTCATACGACCATCGGTGAAAACAACCGCATTTTCCAATTTGCCAGCCTCGGCGAAATTCCGCAGGACAAAAAATACCGCGACGAGCCGACCAAGCTGATTATCGGCAACGGCAACACCATCCGCGAATTTACGACGTTCAACCTCGGTACGGTTACCGGCATCGGCGAAACCCGTATCGGCGACGACAACTGGATTATGGCCTACTGCCACCTCGCCCATGACTGCGTGGTCGGCAACCATACCATCTTCGCCAACAACGCCTCACTTGCAGGTCACGTTACCATCGGCGACTACGTCGTCTTGGGCGGCTACACGCTGGTGTTCCAATTCTGCCAAATCGGTGACTACGCCATGACCGCGTTTGCCGCCGGCGTACACAAAGACGTACCGCCGTACTTTATGGCTGCAGGCTACCGCGCCGAACCGGCCGGCCTCAACAGCGAAGGTATGCGCCGCAACGGTTTCACTGCCGAACAGATTGCCTCCGTCAAAGATGCGTATAAAACCATTTACCATCGCGGCATTCCGTTTGAAGAAGCTAAGACAGAGATTCTGAAACGCGCCGAAACCCAAAGCGAATTGGCGGTATTTAAAGACTTTTTTGCACAATCCACACGCGGCATTATCCGTTGATTGATGGATTGAAGGCCGTCTGAAACTTTTTCAGACGGCCT
>NZ_KV799674.1:131775-161507 GCF_001810035.1 Neisseria sp. HMSC058F07
GGCCGTCTGAAACTTTTTCAGACGGCCTTTGGATTGCAAAAATCCGCGTAGTAGGGCAGGTTTCTGCCCGTTTGCTGTCGATGCCGTCTGAAAACGGTTGGGCAAATGACCGCCCCAAAATCTTTTAGCTTCCGAACCTCAACAATATGAACTCCAATCCTTCCCCCCTTATCGCCATCAGCGTCGGCGAAGCTTCCGGCGACTTGCTCGGCGCACATTTAATCCGTGCCATTAAGGCGCGTTGCCCGAATGCGCGGTTTACCGGCATCGGCGGCGAGCGCATGAAGGCGGAGGGTTTTGAGAGTTTGTACGATCAGGAAAAGCTGGCGGTGCGCGGTTTTGTTGAGGTCATCAAACGCCTGCCGCAGATTTTGAAAATCCGCAAAGGGCTGGTGAACGATTTGCTCCGCCTCAAGCCGGATGTGTTTATCGGCATCGATGCGCCGGACTTTAATCTCGGCGTGGCCGAAAAACTCAAGCAGGCAGGCATTCATACCATTCATTATGTCAGCCCGTCGGTTTGGGCGTGGCGGCGCGAACGGGTCAATAAAATCGTACATCAGGTCAACCGCGTGTTGTGCCTATTTCCGATGGAACCGCAGCTATATATCGATGCCGGCGGCAAGGCTGAGTTTGTCGGCCATCCGATGGCGCAAACCATGCCGGTGGAAGCGGATAGGGCGGCGGCACGGCAGAAGCTGGGCGTACCTGCGGACGTGCCCGTGTTTGCCATCTTGCCCGGCAGCCGCGTGAGCGAAATCGATTACATGGCGGCGGTGTTTTTTCAGACGGCCTTATTGCTGCTGAAACGTTATCCGAAGGCACAGTTTTTGCTGCCTGTGGCGACGGCCGCAACGCGCAAACGCATTAGTGAAATTTTGGCGCAGCCTGAGTTCGCAGCCCTTCCCATCACGCTGACCGACAAGCAGTCGGATACGGTTTGCGCCGCTGCCGACGTGGTATTGGTCACCAGTGGTACGGCGACTTTGGAAGTGGCCTTGTGCAAGCGGCCTATGGTTATCAGCTACAAAATTTCGCCGCTAACTTATGCGTATGTGAAAAACAAAATCAAAGTGCCGCATGTCGGTTTGCCCAATATTCTGTTGGGTAAAGCCGCCGTTCCCGAGCTGCTGCAACACGATGCCGTCCCTGAAAAACTGGCACAGGCCGTGGCAGACTGGTATGACCGCCCTGAAGCCGTGGCCGCGTTGGAACAGGATTTTCACGCCTTGCATCTGCTGTTGAAAAAAGATACGGCGGCATTGGCTGCGGCGGCAGTATTGGAAGAAGCCGGATTTTCAGACGGCCTGAAAGACAAGTAAGGAAAATACATGAATTTATTGGGAGCATTGGCCAAGGTTGGCAGCCTGACGATGGTGTCGCGCATTTTAGGCTTTGTGCGCGATACGATTATCGCCCGTGCGTTTGGTGCAGGCATGGCGACGGATGCGTTTTTTGTCGCGTTTAAACTGCCCAACCTGCTGCGGCGAGTGTTTGCAGAGGGCGCATTTGCCCAAGCCTTCGTACCGATTTTGGCGGAATACAAAGAAACCCGCTCGCCCGAAGCCACGCAGGCGTTTGTGCGTCATGTGGCCGGCATGCTGTCGTTTGTGCTGGTCATCGTTACTGCGCTGGGCATACTTGCCGCGCCGTGGGTGATTTATGTTTCTGCGCCCGGTTTTGCCAAAGAAGCCGATAAGTTTCAGCTCTCCATCGACTTGCTGCGGGTGACGTTTCCTTATATTTTTTTGATTTCTTTGTCGTCTTTTGTCGGCTCAATACTCAATTCCTATCATAAATTCGGCATTCCCGCCTTTACGCCGACTTTTTTGAACATCTCCTTTATCGTCTTTTCCCTGTTCTTCGTGCCGTATTTTGATCCGCCTGTTATGGCTTTGGCGTGGGCGGTATTTGTCGGCGGCGTGTTGCAGCTGGTGTTCCAACTGCCTTGGTTGGCGAAACTGGGTTTCTTGAAAATGCCCAAACTCAGCTTTAAAGACGCAGCGGTCAACCGCGTAATGAAACAGATGGCGCCGGCTATTTTGGGCGTGAGCGTGGCGCAGATTTCCTTGGTTATCAACACCATTTTTGCCTCGTTTTTGCAGTCCGGCAGCGTGTCATGGATGTATTACGCCGACCGACTGATGGAATTGCCAACCGGTGTTTTGGGCGTGGCACTCGGTACAATCTTATTGCCTACCTTGTCCAAACACGCTGCCAGTCAGGATACCGAGCAATTTTCCGGTCTGCTCGACTGGGGTTTGCGCCTGTGCATGCTGCTGACCCTACCTGCCGCCGTCGGCCTTGCCGTGTTGTCTTTCCCGTTGGTTACGACCTTGTTCATGTACCGTGAATTTACGCTGCACGACGCGCAAATGACCCAACACGCGCTCATTGCTTATTCCTTTGGCTTGATCGGGCTGATTATGATTAAAGTATTGGCACCCGGCTTCTACGCGCGCCAAAACATCAAAACCCCCGTTAAGGTCGCTATTTTCACGCTGATTTGCACACAGTTGATGAACCTCGCTTTCATTTCGCCGCTCAAACACGTCGGTCTGTCCCTTGCTATCGGTTTGGGCGCGTGTCTGAATGCAGGTTTGCTGTTTTTCCTTTTGCGCAAACACGGCATCTACCGCCCCGGTAAATGTTGGGCAGCGTTTTTGGTTAAAATGGTCATCTCTTTGGTCGTCATGGGCGGCGGTTTGTGGCTGGCGCAATATTATCTGCCGTTTGAATGGGTACACGTCGGCGGCTTTAAAAAAGCAGGCCAACTCTGCGTCCTGATTGCCTTGGGCGGCGGCCTCTACTTCGTTTCCCTCGTCGCGCTCGGCTTCCGTCCGCACCATTTCCGCAGGGTGGAAAAATAAGCGGCCGTAGTGCGTATTGCTTTGGCTTAAAGGCTATTCACTAAAAAGGCCGTCTGAAACATTTTCAGACGGCCTTTTCTTCCTTTACGTTTTAACTGTAAAGCTTCGCTCCTTTTTTGACGAACTCAATCGCTTTTTCTTCCATGCCCTGCCGTTGGGCTTTTTGCTTGTCGGCGTAGTCGCGCACTTCCTGCGTGATTTTCATCGAGCAGAATTTGGGACCGCACATTGAGCAGAAGTGGGCGATTTTCGCGCCTTCGGCAGGCAGGGTTTCGTCGTGGAAGCTCTCGGCGCGTTCGGGGTCGAGGCTGAGGCGGAATTGGTCGCGCCAGCGGAACTCGAAACGCGCTTTGCTTAAGGCGTTGTCGCGCAACTGTGCGCCCGGCCAGCCTTTGGCGAGGTCGGCGGCATGGGCGGCGAGCTTGTAGGTGATGATGCCGGTGCGCACGTCTTCTTTGTCGGGCAGGCCGAGATGCTCTTTCGGGGTAACGTAGCAGAGCATGGCTGTGCCGTACCAGCCGATATTGGTCGCGCCTATGCCCGAGGTGATGTGGTCGTAGCCGGGGGCGATGTCGGTAACGAGCGGGCCGAGTGTGTAGAAAGGCGCTTCAAAGCAGTGTTGCAACTCTTCGGTCATGTTTTCTTTCACGCGTTGCAACGGTACATGGCCCGGGCCTTCGATCATGACTTGTACGTCGTGTTTCCACGCTTTGGCAGTCAATTCGCCCAAAGTGTGCAGCTCGGCGAATTGGGATTCGTCGTTGGCATCGGCAATGCAGCCGGGGCGCAGACCGTCGCCGAGGCTGAATGATACGTCGTAGGCTTTCATGATTTCGCAGATTTCGTCGAAATGTGTGTAGAGGAAGTTTTCCTGATGATGGGCGAGGCACCATTTCGCCATGATAGAGCCGCCGCGCGATACGATGCCTGTGAGGCGATCGGCCGTCATTGGCACATAGCGTAGCAATACGCCTGCGTGCAGGGTGAAATAGTCCACGCCTTGTTCTGCCTGCTCGATTAAGGTGTCGCGCACCAAATCCCAAGTCAGGTCTTCGGCGATGCCGCCGGTTTTTTCCAAAGCTTGGTAAATAGGCACAGTACCGATGGGGACGGGCGCGTTGCGGATAATCCATTCGCGTGTTTCGTGGATATGTGCGCCGGTAGACAAATCCATAATCGTGTCCGCGCCCCAACGCAGCGACCACACCATTTTTTCGACTTCTTCGGTCAGGCTGGAGGTTACGGCGGAGTTGCCCAAGTTGCCGTTGATTTTGACGCGGAAGTTGCGGCCGATAATCATCGGTTCGAGTTCGGGATGGTTGATGTTGGCAGGGATGATCGCGCGTCCGGCGGCGATTTCTTGACACACGAATTCGGGCGTGATTTGGTCGGGATGGGTCGGGATATTCGCGCCGAAACTTTGCCCTGCGTGTTGTTTCAAGAGCTTGGCGTATTCAGGCCGTCTGAAAAGCTCGTCCAGCTTCATGCGTTCGCGTATGGCGACAAACTCCATTTCCGGCGTAATGATGCCTTGGCGGGCGTAGTGAAGCTGGGTTACGTTGCGGCCTGCTTTGGCGCGGCGCGGGTGGGTAATTTGGTTGAAACGCAGATGGGCGGTTTTCGGATCGTGCGCGCGTTCAGTGCCGTATTCGCTGGAAAGCTTGGGCAGGATTTCGGTATCGCCGCGTTCGTCCAGCCATGCAGTGCGGACGTGCGGCAAACCTTGTTTCAAGTCGATGTGTGCCGCCGGATCGCCGTATGCGCCGCTGGTGTCGTACACCGGAATCGGTGGATTGGTTTCCGTACCTTGTGCTGTGTAGGTGTCGTCTTGACGGATTTCGCGTAAAGGCACGCGGATGTCGGCGCGGCTGCCCGGGATATAGACGCGGTTGGAATTGGGATATTGGAAGCGGATGCCGATGTCTTCGCTCAAGTCGGAAAGACGGCGCGCCTCATCGCCGGTTTTTTTAGCGGTAGTCATAAAAAATTGCTCCTGTTTTTCGGTTATGAAATGGAAACAGGAGCATTGCTTTTTTTCAGACGGCCTTGTGGATATCTTCAATCAACCGTCTAAAAACACATTTGCCGAAACTCCCCACGCAGGTATTATCCTGTTCGGGTGTAAAGGGTATTTCTCAGCCGCTCGGTTTGAAAGCAGCACCCCTGTTTCTTTATTAACGAAAAATTAAACCATGCGGACGGTTTTTTGTAAAGCGGCGTTTTTCGCATTTTCTGTCAAAAACGCTTGACAGCGATTCCGTCTTTCCGTATAGTTACAACTTCTGACGCGGGATGGAGCAGCATGGTAGCTCGTCGGGCTCATAACCCGAAGGTCGTAGGTTCGAATCCTGCTCCCGCAACCACATACTAAAAAGACCGCTTGTATAGCGGTCTTTTTTCATGTCTATATTGTCCAATAAAGTCCAAAAAGCCCATTAATTTCAATCTGTTGTATTTTTGCGATTATTTCCACCATTCAATTTTGTCTAGCAGTGTCTGCTAGAGTCCAAAACTGCTGTTGGTACATTTGTTGGTACATTTCCTTTGCTACCATTTTTGTACCAACACGAAATCAGAAAGGTATAGAAATGAACGCACTTTCAGAAGCGAGAATTCGACACGCTGAAACTCCAACCACCATTAAAAAACTATCAGATGGTCAAGGCCTAGTACTTTTGCTGCATCCAAACGGCAGCAAATACTGGCGATTTAACTATCGCTTCAATAAAAAGCAGAAAACTTTGGCTATTGGGAAATATCCTGATATTTCTCTGAAAGAAGCTCGTGCAGAACGTGAATTACTGCGCAAGAGTTTGAGAGAGGGACAAGACCCTGCTCTTAAAAATCAAGCTGAGGAGGATATGGAAAAACGCACCACCTTTTTTCAAGCGGCTAAGGAGTGGTGGGAAGCTGAAGCAACGAGATGGACACCTAAACATGCTAGAACAGTTTGGCACTCTTTAGAGGTTGATGTACTGCCTGAAATTGGCAATGAAGACATTACTTTGATTGAAACGCCTAGATTGTTGTTAGTTATTAAAGCCGTTGAAGCACGAGATGTCAATGATACGGCCATTCGTGTATTACAGAGAATTAAATGTGTTTTCAACTATGCTATACAAACAGGTTTGATCAAGATTAATCCTGCTCTACCTCTTACAGGCGTAATTCGTAGAAAAAAAGAGGTTCACAGGTTAGCGTTACCTCAAAGTGAGTTACCTGGATTCTTTCAGAAGCTAGGAGAAATGCAGATAGCTGAATATCTACGTATTGCAATGAAATTACAGATTATCTGGTTTGTGCGCCCTAATGAATTACGTTTTGCAAAATGGGAAGAAATCAATTTTGATAGGCGAGAATGGCACATTCCAGCCGAAAAGATGAAAATGCGTAGACCTCATATTGTGCCTCTGTCTAATTGGGCAATCGAATTACTTTTAGAATTGAAGGAGATTACCGGAAGAAGTCCTTATTTATTTTTCGGAGCATGGGACAGTATGAAGCCAATTAGCGAAAATACTATCAGCTATATTATGGCTCGGATGGGCTATAAGGGAAAAGCAGTTCCCCATGGATTTCGATCTCTTGCAACAGATGTATTAAATGAAAATGGATTTGATGCTGATATAGTTGAACGACAATTGGCTCACGTTGAAGCCAATAAGATACGTCGGGCATATCATCGTACAGAATACTTGGATCAACGCCATGAAATGATGGAATGGTACAGTAACTGGATAAGACAATTTGATAGAAAGGGTTAGTGATTAGTGCAGGAAATACGATAAATTATTGTTGGATTAAGTATTTTTATATTTAATAACTAGCTAATCAGTTGTTTTAAGGTAATACTATGTGTTACATTTCTAGTATAGAGAAAAATGATGTATACCATCGCTGAAACTGAAACATTTAAAAACAAAGCTGCTAAACTTTTAAAAGAAGACGAACGTCTATTTTTCTTTGCCCAGCTTTCTCAAAATCCGTATGCAGGAGATGTTATTCCTAATGGCGGTGGTTTACGGAAAATTCGTGTAGCTCGACAAGGTAGTGGGAAAAGTGGTGGCTATCGGGTCATTTACTTCAACATCTTGGTAGATGGGTTGATTGTCTGTTTGGATATTTATGCAAAGAATGACAAAGAGAATTTAAAGCCGTCTGAATTGAAAAGTTTGAAAGGACAGAGACATGACTCCTGAAAATTGGAATATTTCTGAAATCGTACAGGCCGTTATTGATGATGATCCAGATGCAGTTCAAATTCAAGATAGCTTGAAGCAATCTTTAAATGAATTAAGGCAAGGTAAGTTTGCCCGGTGTACATCAGTAGAAGCTCTTTCTACAGTTCAGACACGTCAAAAAACTGGTTTATCTCAAGAAAAATTTGCTGCAGCGTTGGGCATTTCTTCTAGTACCCTTAAATCTTGGGAACAAGGTACGCGTAAACCAAGTGGGGCAGCAGGAGCTTTACTGAAACTTTTAGATAAGCATCCTAATTTGATTAGTGAGCTCGGTTAGTTTTTATTCTTTTTGAATAATGATATATAAGGCCCTGCTACTCATATGGGTAGCAGGTTTTTTTATGTTTGCGTCAGTACATATCTTAAGCGGTAAAGCAATTAATGACTTAATGCAGAAATTATACTAACGATAAAATAGAGATGCTCTGCCTTTATTTTACAACGAGTTAGCTCTGCCTAATTATTCCTTTCAGAATAAACAAGAAGCTATCCCCAATCCATGTAATTGTATGTTACATTTACTAGTCATGTAGAGAACATGCTTCTCAAATTTAAAAACAAAGAATGAAAAATTTAAAATATTCCCAGCTTTTTTAGGCTGATTCAATTCCTGGTCGAGGGAAAATTAATGACCAAAAGTACGTTAGATATTACCAATACAGCCATTTCTGGTGGCATATTTGAAACTGTAAGTCGTTATGGAGATGCAGGAGCAGAATTCCTAAAAGGTTTACGCGGTATTGATGCGCAAACTGGTCAAAAATTTGACCGAAGTTTATTGGATATTAACAATTACAAAATAAATCCAAATGATGTTGAAAGGAATATTAAACAACAAGCTGGTTTTTCGGCAGAAATTAGTAGTGTCTCAAAAAGAAATGCACAAGCAATCATTGATGGCAAAGCAAACCGCTTTGTACGTAGTGAAGATTTAGCAAAATACGGCAAAAACAATACAACTGTGGATATTGTAGAGCTACTTGATGGCAAAGAACTATCAACTGCTCAAATGAAGTTTGTTAGTCATCCTGATGAATTATTGAAAAAAATTGCTCGAGGAGAAGGTGGAGGGAAAAACGATTATTCACGATATTTGGCTGTAGACCGGGTAGAAGTTCCTACTGAGCAAGTAGAAATGATGAAAGCTACCTGCCGCGAACAAGCGAATAATCTAAAAGAGCAAGCTCAAGCATTACGTGAGAAAGGTAACTTACCATTAGCAGATAAATTTGAAAAACAGGCTGAAAATTACAGACAGCTAGAACATAAAATTGCAGACTCAGGTTTAACAACCGAAGAAGCTGTAAGATATCGCCTTAATCCAAACTTTGAGACAATAAAAGACATAGCTAAGGTAAGTCATCAAGCAGGTCTAGAAGGGGCAAAATTGGGTGCTGCGCTTGGAGGCTCTATTTCGGCTGTAAGTAACGTAATTGCCGTATGGACCGGAGATAAAAAATTAGGTGCTGCAGTAGTTGATACGGCAAAGAGTACTTTAATTTCAGCAGGAGTTGGTTATGGTTCAGCATTTGCAGGATCTGCGATTAAAAGCTATATGCAGCAATCAGAACGTACTGTATTACGCCAACTTTCTGCAACTGGATTACCTGGAACTATTGTCTCCGTCTGTTTAGCAGTCGGTAAATCCGCGACTCGTTTTGCAAAAAATGAAATAACTGGTACTGAACTAGCAAAGGAAATGGGGGCAACTGCCGCAGGTATGCTCTCGACGAGCGCATGCACTATGCTTGGACAAATAGCAATTCCTATTCCTGTATTAGGTGGCTTGATTGGTAGCATGGTAGGTTATGCAATTACTAATTCCTTGTATTATGGATTTTTTAATGCCTTAAAAGAGGCAGAAGAATCAGCAGAACGACGAAGGTTAATCGAAATTCAATGCGCTGCCGCTTCTGCAATAGCACGACAGTATGAAATCGGTTTAAAAGAATTATTTGCATCAAAGGTTGCACAATTAGATCAAGAGAGTAATGACCTATTTCAACTATTAGAAAAAGATGATGTTTCAGCCGATGAATTATGTAAAGGTATGAATAAATTTGCTGATTTACTTGGGAAAAAAATTAGCATCAACTCGATGACAGAACTGGATTCCGTCATGCTTTCTCAAAACGTCTTAGTCATTTAGGAGATAGATATGTTTTTAAATCAACTTCCGACCCGGTTACATAAAGCATTGTTTTTAGAATTGGCAATGCTTGTGATGATGGCTTCACACGATAATGATGCCTCAGAACAAATATCTGAATTTACATCAGATGAAGTTTTAAAAAAATTTCTAGCTAGTATCAGTTCAAAAGAAGCAGAAATGTTGCAAGAGTATCAAAATGAGCTCTTTAAATCAGATAAGAATGATATCGATTTTAATAGCGACTTTATAGAACTTTCTTTAAATCAGCAATATAGAGCTTTTGATTCCAGTTTAAATACATCATCTTTCTATAATCCGGAACCTGATGAATCGTATGCAGGTGATGATTCTGAGAGAAATGAAGCTATTGGCTTAATGACCGTCAAAGTCAAACCCACTTTTTCCTTCTCCCGCGCATCCGTTTTTTCCTTATTTGGTGATGATTCTGAGGGAAAAGATGCTAGCGTTAGCCAATTGTTGGATCATTTAAATATATCCCGTGATTCTGAAAAAAAATTTCCCACATTTTGGTGGGTTCTAGATAATGCAATTGATGATATTTTAGGCAAATATGCCAATGATGCTGATATTAAACAAGAAGTCATGCAATATCTTATTTCAAAAGGAGAAGATATTCTGACTCTAACACCGACAAAGATTAGAGCAAGCATGGCATCATTGCCGCAAATTAAACAGGAGATCCTACAAAAAGCAGTTCAAACAGTGTTTGCGCGTAAAGTAGCAATTGGATTGACCTTATCCGAACGAGAAAAGAAAATTATCCTATGTGAATTAATTGGAGCCGCATATAGCAGCGGTGCATTTGAGACAGAAGAGAAACAACTGATTAATACGATTTGCCAGGTTTGTTCTTTTGATAGTGAATATATAGAAGAATTTGACACGGTAATGTCAACTCTTTTCAAAGTTAATAAAGAATTAGCTGAATTAATTAATGAATAAGGAGAAAATAATGGCAATTCCTTTAATTATTGGTGTCGGTCTGGCTGCTACAGGTTTATATAAAGGTGGTAAAGCTATTGTAGATAACAATGAAGCTAATAGTGTAAATGACAATGCTAAGGAGGTTGTTAATAAAGCACAAAAAGCCTTGGAAAATTCACGCATTAATTGTGAAAAATCCTTACAAGAATTGGGCCAGAAAAAAATTGATACCTTGACTACAAGTGTTCAAAATTTTCTTGCTATATTTAGCCAAATCAAAAATGTCGATTTTCAACATGATGGTAATTTAGGAAATTTAAACTTAAATGACTTCAGTACTGTTGTATTGAAAAACATGCAAAAACAGGTCTCTTTCGTTGCAAGTGCTGGAGTGGGAGCAGGTACAGGCTTAGCTGGCGGAGCATTAGCTGCATTTGGCGCGTACAGTGGTACGATGGCATTTGCTACCGCAGGAACAGGAGCAACGATTAGTACACTGAGTGGAGCTGCTGCCACTAATGCAACTTTGGCGTGGTTAGGCGGAGGAACACTTGCTTCAGGTGGTATGGGCATTGCTGGAGGTATGATGGCATTGGGGGCATTAACAACCGGACCAGCACTACTCATTGCAGGATGGTACATGGGTTCAAAAGCGGAAAGTAATTTAAATGATGCTTATAGCAATCTTGAAGAGGCAAGAAAATTCCTTGCGGATACAGATGCGGCAATTGCTTTGACTGATGGTATTAACGAAGTTGCAAAACGCGCT
Organism: Neisseria sp. HMSC058F07; assembly: GCF_001810035.1. Lineage (NCBI taxonomy): Bacteria > Pseudomonadati > Pseudomonadota > Betaproteobacteria > Neisseriales > Neisseriaceae > Neisseria > Neisseria sp. HMSC058F07. The sequence continues at coordinate 142,753 of NZ_KV799674.1, forward strand.
ATTTCTATTTTATCTACATTACGTACTCATTCTCGTCGTAACTTAAAACGCTTGCAAAGTATCATTGATGAGCAAGGTGTTGATTACTCCCAATATTCAGATGATGCAAAACTGATTGTAATGAAGAATGTAAAATTAATTCAGTTAATAAAAGTAGTTTTGGATACTCCGATCTTGGACGAGCAAGGTAATTTGTTAGGTGATGCAGATAGTAACTTACTGGAGCTGCATAATCAGATTCAAAGTGCTTTTCCAAAACAAGTAGAAGCATAAATAGCAAAAACTAGGCTGCTTTCAATTGAGGCAGCCTAGTTTGTATGAGTTTTTAACTATGCCGCATCAACTTTCACCTTTTCCCTGTTCTGCTTGTGGCCAATGTTGTCGTCGCGTAAAGCTAAGTGAACAAACCATATTCCTTGATCGAGGTGATGGCATTTGCCAATATTTGGATGAGAAAACCAACTTGTGTACGATATACGAAAATCGACCTGAAGTATGTCGTGTAGAAGACTATTATAAAAAATATCTAATTCATGATATTTCTTGGGAAAAATTTGTTCAAATGAATCTCGAGTTTTGTGAAAAATGGCAGAAAGATAAATAAGATTAATATATTATAAAAAATCCATTAATAACTAGCTCATGGGCTATTCAAAAAATTCAATTCATTAGAAGAATACGAAATTTACCCCATGATTTCTCTCCTAAACAACGATCGTATCCTTTAAAGTTGTAATAATTTTCACGTATGATGGCTTATTTTTGCCCAATCAAATGACTGTATGGACAACATAAAACCCTGCTACCCACAATGGGATAGCAGGGTTTGTTATGCCTGTATCAGCAATCAAGTACCAACAATATCTAGAGCTGGTAGGTTGTTAACGATTTTCTGTGTCTCCAAGCTTACTGTAATGACACGCAGGAGTAGTTCGAGAGGGTAGCGCGGGTTATTCATGGTATCAGATGCCCAATCATTAGCATCGTTAGTAATACCTGACTTTTTGTCGGTCTTCACTGCTTGGGTTTCTATAACCCATTCTAATGCTGATTTGCCGTTTACGATATAGTCGTAGGCAGCTTCAGGAATTTTCTCAATTATGATTTTGTCATTGTAAATAACTTTGCTTTTATCCGTTAATTTTTTAATTTTAGGAAATTTCATTTTGATCACGCGGAAATCTTCATCTGTGCCGCCGATGACTTGCTGCGGGGTAAGTTTCAGGCCTTTCAGGCTACCTGAAAATTTTACGTCTTGATACATCGGTACGGTTTCGTAGTTCAGGTGCAAAGCTGCCAAATCGCGCCCTGCCTGACTGAATGCAGCAAAATCAGCGTAAGTTTTCATGCGCGGGATGCGCGGGAGCTGTTTACTTAAATTGTCGGCGTAGCGCTCGCGGTATTCTTCGCTGTGCAGCAGGCCGTAAATGTAATAGAAGATATCTTCTTTGCTGATTTGGGCTGCATCGGCGGCGGAATATGGCTCACGGAAATGTGCCAGCGCATCGTCGGTGATGGCAGAGCGACGGACGAGCTTTTTCTGCGCAGGCTGCTTTTCAGACGACGTTTCTGCGGCGAACAGGTCTTGATTTTCCATTACACTTCCTCCGTTTTGTAGAGGAACATGGGGAAGCATTGACTCGTGTCCAATGTATGTAGGTCTGGCACCTTGTCTGTCATTAACACTGAAAATCCGCTCCGAGCCCCAATCCCTGTTATACAAATAACTAGATTGGCTGTTTGTTCGAGTATAATTTCGTTCGTTCGTTCGTTCGTTCGTTCGTTCGTTCGGGCTATCCGTTTCTTCAAAATAATCCAATGGAAAACATTGTGCTCCCGCTTCAAGAATATTTAAATCAGGAGGTGCTTCCGCTATTAATGTTGATAACCCATTTCTTGAACCTTTGCCGTTAGTAATAATTACTTTATTGTTACTTGACTGACTAGGGAATAATTTTGGCATTAACGCCATATCATTTACCAAACTACGATCAAAATATAAATATTGTTTGGTAAATGGTCGATACAACCCAACCATGATTGAAGAAGATTTCAATGTATGTATTTTTCCTTTCTTAATATCACTTCTTAAAGCACGAGACCAGCTAATTTTTGTTGCATCCAGGCTAATAAAATCTTCTACAATCAAGTCCTGTTTGGCGGGCAGCAAATTTTTAGCATCTTCATACCTTTTTACTTCACTATTATAAAAATTAAGCAATCCAGTCAAATTTTGTTCAATCTTATTTTTTGAAAACCCATAAACCCAAGTGTCGCGATTTGTTTTAATGCCCATAGAGTATGTAGAAAAAATTAAATTTTCTGTTTTATCTTTTTTATCTCCAATTAAAATATAGTCATTAAAGTTAGAATCTCTTTGATTTACCCAGTCAGAAAATTCATTTGGTTCAATTTGTTCCCAAGGAACATTTTTCATGCTATCTATTTTAATCAGCTTGGCTTTTTTATCTTTTACCGATAAATTATCTCCAATATCATAATAGTAAATCTTACCTTTTTCTTTTTGATTAGATTTTTTAACAAGAATTGAGATGGCGATACCTGATGTACTGGCGTCATCAAAAATATTTTCTCCTTCTTTGGTTCTTCCCTTGCTTAATATATTTTTCTTCACATCTCCACGCAGGTTAAAAATGTAAATATTACTAAATTCTTCTTGCCAACATTTTCGCAATCCGCTCATTACAGGTTTGTCGATAAACCCGTTACCAGAAATAAAAGCAATTACACCTTGACCCGATAAACGGTCAGAAGCCCAGCGTAAGGCGCGGATGTAGCTGTTATATAGAGCATTTTTGTTGGTAGCATCTGTGTTAGCCGCATAGGTTTCTCGAATTCTCTCATCTAAAAGGGGATATGGGATGCGAGCTGTATCATCGTTGCCTTTTTTTCTCCCTGCGGAATAGGGCGGATTGCCGATAATGACACGGATGTCCAAGGCTTTCTGCCGTTTGCGGCGTGCGCTGTTATCCACCAGCATTTCGTCCAGCATGTCGCCTTTCTCGTACATTTGGAAGGTATCGGTCAGGCAGATGCCTTCAAAGGGAACGTAGGGGACGTCGTCTGAAACATTGCCGTCAATGTTGCCTGCCAGTATGCCGTGGTAGGCAGATTCGATGTTGATGGCGGCGATGTAGTAGGCGAGCAGGACGATTTCGTTGGCGTGGATTTCGCTTTTGTATTTTTCAGGAAGTCTGTCGCGAGGGATGATGCCGCTTTGCAGCAGGCGGGTGATGAAGGTACCTGTGCCGGTAAAGGGATCAAGGATATGCACGTCTTTGTCTTGCAGGCTGCTTTTGAATTCGTGCTGTAAGACGTCTTCCACGCTTTTGATGATGAAATCGACGACTTCGACGGGCGTGTAAACGATGCCGAGCCGTTCGGTCATACGCGGGAAGGCGTTACGGAAGAATTTGTCGTAGAGTTCCACGACGATTTTTTGTTTGCCTTCGGCGGTTTCGATGCCGCTGGCACGCAGGTGGACGGAGTCGTAGAAGGATTGCAGGGTATTGCGCTCTTTGTGCAGGTTTTTCTGCTGCAATAAATCCAGCACTTTCTGCATGGCACGGCTCATGGGATTGTGTTCGGCAAAGCTGTAATCGGAAAACAGTGCGTCGAACACAGGTTTGGTAATCATGTGTTGAGCCAGCATTTCGACGATTTCTTCGTCGCTGACGGCGTTGTTGAGGTCGTCGCGCAGTTCGGCAGCAAAGGCCTCGAAGGCTGTGCGCTCTGTTTCGTTGGCAGGGTTTTCCAGAATGGCGTTGATGCTGTCGATATGGGTACGAGCAATTTTGGCAATGTCGTCTGCCCAGTCTTCCCAATGGTGGCGGTTGCCACATTTTTTGACAATTTTGGCGTAGAGGGCGCGTTCGATTTCGCCGATTTCGAATTGGAAGCTTTCTTGTACTGGCGCGGGTGTGGTGGGGCTGCCTATGCCGTAGCTAGCCTTGGTTTCGCGTAAGGTTTGGTCTTTTTTGCTGCTTCGTTTGATTTTGGGAGAAACTTTGTCGGCAATGGCGATAACTTCCATTTTCTGGGTATCTTTACCGTTGAACTCCAATTTGTTAATCATGGCATCGAAGCGGTCATCGTGTGCACGTAGAGCGTTGAGTACCTGCCAGACAACTCGGTAGTTTTCATTTTTGTCTAATGCGTCTTCGGCTTCTACACCTGCAGGGATAACGACAGGAAGGATAACGTAGCCCTGTTGTTTGCCTTCGGCACGGCGCATGACGCGGCCGACCGACTGCACGACATCAACTTGGGAGTTGCGAGGAGTAAGGAATAACACGGCATCTAGTGCAGGTACGTCCACGCCTTCAGACAGGCAGCGGACATTGGAGAGGATGCGGCAGGTATTTTCGGGTAGCCCTTCGGGTGCTTTTAGCCATTGCAGCTTGCTTTCTTTTTCACCTGCGTTCATACCGCCGTCCACATGTTCGGCTTGACAGGTCATGGCCAGTTGCGGTGGCAGTTTCAAATCGGGATTTTGTTTGAGCAAGGCAGTACGTTCTGCCTGCTGGTATTCCTCAATCACGGTTTGGAACATTTCTGCAATTAGTTTTGAACTGACTTTGTGTTTGCTGCCTTTGTATTCTTTTTCAATGACTTGGCAGAAGGCAACGGCACGTCGCATTGGATTGTACAGTGCACCTTCTTCGCCGCTTAGTCCGTATTTGGAAAGTGCTTTCCAGCAGCCCACAATTTTGGCAGCATCATCGACTTTGAGTTCGTTGTTGCCGTCAGTGAGTAGGTTTTGGATGCGGCGTTGGATATGACTTTCTTCAATGGCTAAGACAATAACTTTATAATCGACCAATAGGCCGTCTGAAACGGCTTGGGAGAATGTTAGAACGAAAAACTCTTTGCCGTAATGGGTTTCGTCATCCATAGAATACAAAACCACGCCTTCGGTTGTTTTAGCGGCTTCTCCATAGATACGCGGAGTAGCAGTCATATACAACCGTTTTGCGCCTTTGATGTAGTCGGCATCGTGTATGCGGACAAAAGCGGATTCGTCTTCTCCATCAAATGTTGCGCCGGTAGTGCGGTGTGCTTCATCGCAAATGATTAAATCAAACTCAGGCAGATTATGCAGTGATTGAGCTTGGTGAATCACATCAATGGAATGATAAGTGGAATAAACAACAGTCATGGTTTGCTGTTTATTTTTTTGCTCTACTACGTGTACGGCGTTTGCAAGGCTTTTGGCATTAGTTGTTGCTGGAAATTGTAAATCGCTAAGATTGGCTAGGACGCTATCTTCATTGTGTTTTTTGCCTACATCGCTATCTGAACAAACAGCAAAGTTAATCAATGGTGTTTCTGTGTCTTGATTCCATTCGCGTAAGGTTTGGCTCAATAATGATAAGCTTGGTACTAGGAAGAGTACCCGCTTGCCTTTACCAGCCATTTTTTCAGCGATTTTCAGCGCAGTAAACGTTTTACCCGTACCACAAGCCATAATCAGCTTACCGCGTGTTTCTCCTCCATTAAATCGGGTTTCAACACTTTTTAAGGCACTTTGTTGATGTGGGCGTAAGCCTTTTTTTGCTTTTAATACAGGTTTATCTTTGATTTGAAATTGCGACCAATCAATTTGGCTGTTTTCTAGATCTTCCAAATTGATAACTGAAACAGGGATTTGTTGATTGGTTAAAGCCTCTCTTGCATTTTTTGACCATTTATTTGTAGTAGTTACAATATAGCGATGGGTAAACCATTGCTTACCTGAAGCAGTAAAGAAGCTGTCGATATCATTCTTTTGAATGCTGTAGTCAGCAGAATAATTTTTGCATTGTACAGCGTGAAATTCGCCTGTATTGCTCGTTAAGACTAAATCAATACCTGCATCTGTTTTGTTTTCTAAACCAAGTGAAGCACCATGCTCCTCAATCCATTGAGCGTAAGTCTGTACGTTTGAATATTGGCTTTTGTAATAAGGTTCAAACTGAAAGAATTTAATAATGAGATTCTCAAAAGAAGTGCCTTTATCACGTTGGCTCAGCGTGGCTTTTTCAAACTGCTCTAGTAAGGTGCTTAATGCTGACATAATTGGTTTCCCGTACGGTAAAATTTCAAATATTATAGTTGATAATAAAATGCTTTTTCTATACGACTATCAAATCCTCTATTCTAGTCGTAAAACATGGGCTAAGATTATCTCGTGTCATTTTCCAGTCTTCACTATATAGCTCACTACCTAACTTAAGGCTTCCTCTGCCAAAGCGTTGGGTTAAATCATCCCAACACATCATCATGGCTTTGCTTCTTGTGGTGTTTTCTGAATGCCAAAAGTCCAGTTGCTCAACGGTCTCATTCTCTATACCAGACAATTCTACACCACACTTTTTGTAGTTATAGCCTGCACGGTATATGTGTTTTAAAAGATGTTGAGCAAGTCTGTTTAATTCCATCGTATCAGAGCTGCCTTTTACGAGAGCCATGATACGGTAATTGGAATATTGTGGCTCTTCTTTAAATCGGTTTGTGTGGATGAACACGGCAATTGTATTTGCTACGGTATGTTCCTTGCGTAATGCCTCTGCTGCTGATGAAACATGATGTGTAAGTGCTGAGCTGAGAGTATCTATATCTTGAACGGGCTTTCCAAAGCTACGGCTACGAATGAGTTGTTTTTTAACAGGGGGGATGGGTTCAAATTCCACACATGGAATACCTTGCATTTCCCTCTGTATTCGTTCAACAGTAACGCCGTATCTTGCTCTCAGTGTCTGTGTATCAGCCTTAACGAAATCATAGGCCGTCTGAATATTCTGTTGGGCTAAATGAGCTGATAATTTTCTCCCAATTCCCCAGATTTCAGATACCGGTTCGCTGCGTAAGGCACGGGTTTGAATTTCTGCGGACCAATCATCCCAGACTACTACACCATTGAAATGTCTAGGATAGCGTTTTGCGAGATGATTTGAAAATTTGGCTAATGTCTTTGTGGGGGCAATACCAACACATGTAGGTATGCCGACCCATTGCAAGACACGCTCTTTAATTTCTAATCCACTCTGTGCAAGCCGATTCAATCCTCGCATATCAGCAAAGCATTCATCTATCGAATAAACTTCGATTTCTGGTACAAGTGAGGCAATTGTATTCATCATTCTTCGCGATAAATCAGCATATAGCTCGTAATTTGACGAATATGCTTTCAAATATCCTTGTCGGACCAAATGCTTTATCTGAAAATAAGGTACTCCCATTTTGATGCCTAGTGCTTTTGCCTCACGTGAGCGTGCCACCACACAGCCATCATTATTGGATAACACCACAATTGGCACATTTTTTAAATCAGGCCGGAAAACCCTTTCACATGAACAATAAAAGCTGTTTCCATCAATAAGGGCATACATTACTTGCCTGTCCTAACATCTTTTAAAACAAACGTTACGACACCTACAATGCTCCAGTTGTCTCCCTCTTTGGGAATGAAATTAGGATATTCTCCTGAAGCATTTTCAGAATGAAGCTCAAAACCTGCTTTAGTTTTAACCAACCTTTTAATCGTGAATTCATTACCCAAATCAGCCATGACAATATCACCATGTTTGAATGGAACAGAACGGTCTATAACTAGAATATCATCTTTATTTATCCCGGCATCAAGCATGGATAGTCCACCGCTTCGTACTGCAAACGTTGCAGAGGGATTACTAATCAGGTATTCATTAAAATTGAGTGTATCCTCAATATAACTTTGAGCAGGGGAAGGGAAGCCGGCTGGAATTCTTTCTACACCTAGCGGGATTGAAATATCAGAATGAGAAGCGTCTATTGGCATTGCATCTAGTGGTAAGCATGTGCTACGAGGTATCTCATCAGACAATGCTTCAATCATCTCATTTACGCGTGCCTCAATAATGACAGGGATTCTTTTGACTATTGTTTCTATTCCAGTCTTCTTACGTCCTGCACCTTTCCTGGCTCCACCATGTGTTCCTAGATTTTTACTCATAAAAAAGCTATCTTGATTAAAGTTACAGATTTCAAGATAGCTTGTTTTGATCATGGTGTAAAGTAAGATTTTATTGAGCTTATCCGATTAGTGAAATGTATCCAAGGTGCTTTCCTGTAGGTTCATTAAAGGGGTGAAAAATAACCTTCTTCCCTTTATTTGTTCCATTCTATTTGTCCATTCATCACTATAAGATAGGATGATACTAAATTCTGAACTACACCAACTGATATTATTATCATCTAACCGAGTTTTATTTAGAATTTAATATCGATTTTTATAGCTGATAGTCCCTTTTCTTCTCATTTCTTCCAAAGCACGGCTTCTTTCTGGATTCTGGGGATAAAGATGCGTTCTCTTTCGTCCTCTTGGGATAGTTCGGTCTGCATTACCTAAAGGAACATGACCTGTATTAAAGGCCCGCATGTGTTTAGGTAAATATTTCTGTTGTTGCAAATCCGACTGTGTTTCCTTAGCAAGGTAATAGCAAATCTGTCTGAGTTTATTGATATTATCATGATCCGAATATCCAATGACCAGACCCAAGATATACCGTTCATTCTCTATATCTTCAGATTGCCATGTGTTTTCATTCATACGAGCCAAATTAGAACTGTATGCTCGTCCTATACCTTTTGTAATCACATTTTCCCAATAACGACAGATACTATTTGCATAAATGATGTCATTTTGTACCCTCTGTCCATTAAAGAATAAGACCATATGACAATGCCAACCTGTCAAAGGTGCATACTCTATTTTGCTGATATAGGTAATGTAATGTTCAAACAGCTTGTTCTTACGGATATTGTTACGAAACTTAGTTAGCCAAAATCTTAGGTCAAAATAACCATGCTTATCGGTAAACTCTTTTTTGACATAGAAATCTACTCTGATAGGTAGAATCTTGGAGTATGAAGAGAATAAATTACTAATCAATGAGTTGATTGCAATTTCATGGTCTTTGTTAAATACATAATCCTTACTGAAGAAATCAGGATGTGGTTGATTCAATTTGAGGTGTTCCGACTGAATTTTAGGAAGAATGGGTCTTGTATTATGCATATTGGTTTGTCCTTCGTGATTTAGGTTAAGTAGGTATCAACCTGAGCTATCGCTTTACTGTTATTAATATTAATAATTCAATAACATTTAAAAACCTAAAATCAGATGATGGAAACTCATTGATTTTTCGTGGTTTAAAAAACGGAAAAGGTCGATATAGTTGCTGAATCGGAAATATCGTGGAGGTACACAGTTATTTCTATTCATATCCTTTACCTAAACAAAAAAAATTGAATCTATTTGTTTTAAAAAAGCACCATGCAATTGTGCATAGTGCTTTCTTAAATTAGGTATTAGCTGCTTTCTCCGCAATCTTTTCAGCCAAAGTAATGGCAGATTGAGAACCTTCCCGTACCGAAATGGCGGTTTTTTCAGGGTAGAACTCTTCAACAATCGCTACGCCGTCTTCCTCATTTTCTTCAAATGCTCCCGCAGCAAAACCGTTTCGAGCGGCTTCATCTAAAGCTTCCTGCTTAAAACCAGCTTGAATACGCTCTTCGTAGGTTTTATGAGCTTCATTGATGGCTTGATTCAGAGTCATTCCCTCCCGGATGACCAAATCCACATAGTAAATTGGTGTACGAAAAGACATCGTGGTTGATTTGCTACGTAGCTTGAGCTCTAGAGGCAGAGTGGACAGTTTCTTGCCTGATAAAGCAGAGAAATAATGCAGTCGAGATGCCAATGTACGAATGCTGTTAAACCCTGTGGTTCTGAAGATAAAACTACCCACTTCATCATCCTCACCGATTCGTACATTCAGACGACCATAAGGTTTGCATTGACCATTTGCACCTATCGGGCAGGAATTGGGACTAGGGCAGTATTCTGATTTAACCCCTTCAGGAGTGGTACGCTTACAGGATTCGCCATTACCAACACAGATCGGGCGACCTGTTTGTCGGTCAAACAAACTGTATTGGGCACGTAAATTTAAATCGGGGTCATCAAAAAGCAGCATTACCGGGATGGAACGGAGCTTTTCATTGGCTTTACGCAGTTGTTCATTAATCGGATGTGGTATCCATTTGCCATGCTTTTGTACTTGGGTAGTAATGGTAAACTCATCATCTTTAACGGGTACATTTTTACCGTTCTTCTCTTCGACTTTACCAATGCTGATACGACCAATGACAGGCGGTGTTAATGCGAGTCCTTTTAACATAGTGATTCCTTTTTGAATAAAAACAGACGACCGTCAGGCCGTCTGTTGGTTTATGCGGTTTTATTACTGAGTAAGAAGCGACGATTGCCAGCTTTCAGGATTTGGTATTGAAGAGCCAAATCAGGGTTTTCAGCAGCCATACGTTTACTATCTAAAACCATGCTGTCCTTGCTACGTTTATAGCTGATCGAGCCATTTCGAAACTTTGCGTGAGCAGCTGTACCCATTGCCTGAATCAACCGTTGCTGCATTTTGGCTTCGTCTGCATGGATAGACTTCAGTAGTTGCCGGGTTTCTTGCAAGTCATCAAACACATGATTCAAATCTGCATCAGCAGTTAAATCAACAACCTCACCGTCATCATTTGGAAATAGACAACGGAGAGCCTGCTCTGCTGACATAGAGCCATCAGCTGGTGGAGCGATATCGTTTTCAACGTAATACCAAAATTGACGCTCCAGCTTAATCAGGTTTTCAATCATAGTTTCATCACGTTCAATACGATGAATCTGCAAATCTTGGCCACAAATCAGAACAGCCACATCAGCAGTCTGTTTGCCAGTTACCGCCAATTGATGCATAACCTGAACTTGGACATAGTCAGGTATACCGTCCTTCCATAGTTTTGCTCCATTCATTCCTGCAGTTTTACACTCCAAGATTTGTACGTCAGTGTTTCCGACAATTTCACGGTCAAGATTAGCCAGCATAAAGGGAATGGTCGGATGCTGAAGTACGGCATTAACCCGACGTACCTTATTGCCAGTACGTTTACTGTAATGTTTAGCAACAATCGGTTCTAGGATAGTCCCCCAATAAACAGGCTGGGTATCATCCTCAATATCAATCTGTGGCAACATTTCCCCTCGGCCTGTTTTTTCCATCCACAGTGCCAAAGGGGATTTGTAGGGATTCAACCCAATTGCAGCTGCTGCATCAGAACCGCCAATACCCGATTGACGAACAGCAAGCCATTTATCACGTTCCATCTGTTTGGTTTCTACCAAACGGAGGGGTTTAGCATGATGAGAAGCTTTGGTTTGAGCTACTAAAGTATTCATTTAAAAATTCCTTTCTATACAAAAATAAAGCCCCTGTATCCTTTGGGATACAAGGGCTTTATTAGTTTGATTTAAGGTAAAAGAGAGGCCAACTGAACAACAGACGACTTATGCGACCAGTTCAAGAGCATGGTCTAAAGCGCGTTGTTTAAGAGCCGCCCCTTGACCAAACCATGCACTATCTAAACGATATTCGTTAGAGCGAGCACGTCGTTCATGGTCTACATACTCAGTCATGGCACATAACAAACCCCACGCGGTATCTTTGGTAGCGCTGACCTGCATCCCACGACCATGACCGTTGTACAGGTCTTGAACCTTAGCTAGAGCGCGTTCATTAGTTAAGCCTGCACCTGTTTTGAGATTGTCAGAGTTACAGAGTACCCGCATAAAGAAATGCATGGCTTCATGGTTTTTGATTTTACGTTCTGACAGCATTTTCATGCGGTACATAAACGAATCCCAGCCAGTTATTGCCATGCCTAATCTGCGTTTAACATCTTCAGCATCAAAGTTTGTACTATGTGGTACTTTAATCGAGGTAGAAGTACCATTTAAAGCAACCGCAAGCGTATTGGCACAAACTACACGGATAGTTGTCGGTGTGGCGGTTGTAGCCAGAGTACCATCACATGACGTAGCCAAGAGAAGATAGCCTTTAACCACATCATTGCCTTTTAAAACAGCTTCCTTACCTGTTCGTGCTAGAGCCCAAAACTTGCGTCCTGATTTTAAGACACCTGCTGTTTCCAACTCATAGCCTGCCTGCTCGGTTAAATCACGATAGAACTCTAAAACCTCCTGTGGTTGCACTACCTGATAACGTTTGCTTACCACAGACAAGGGTTGCTTGTTATCAGAACGAAACAGAACCTTGTGGTCCTCAAAAGGCATAATTAGGGATTGTTGACTCAACTCAGGCATATCAACATCATAGCGCACAGTTGATTCCTGGATTCTCCAATCCATCCCTGCAGCCTTTGCCCATACTTCGATAGGTTGTTTCTCAGGCAAATGATTGCCTAAGTTGTGCCACGGTGCTTTGCCTGTATAGGCCATTGTCTGAATATCATGAGCCATGATGCCCCCTTAATTGAATTCTGTGTCACAGTCTAAACAGCGATAAAGGTCCAAAACAGAACCATCTAACTGTTCCCCAACCTTGCTACCAGCAATACTGCCTGAAACTGAACCTACCAAACCACCAAACAAAGCTCCAGCAATTGAGCCAGTTATTAAGCCAACTGGCCCGAATGCTGCGCCTACCACAGCACCAGTTTCTGCACCAGTCCAAGCTCCTGAAGCTCCCAAAATTCCTCCGCTGACAGCACCAATACGTGCGCCAACGGTTTTACCAATCTTACGCTCGATGACATGGTACGAGCTACAATTAGGACATTGAATTGACATATAAAACTCCTTGATATAAAAATGGAAAAAGCAGCTATGCAAGCTACTTGGATATTTCAAGTTAGTAATATATGTTTGAAAAAAAATAGAATATGGAGATTATTATGGATAGTAATTTGCGTCAGGTAAATGAGTTTATTAAAGTTGGAGAAATAGTAGACGATAAGATTAAAGGAAGTGAGTTCATTAAAAATATAGAATATCTCAATATACCCTTATATTTTAAAGTAGGTAACAAATCCTCTAGGGAGAGAAAAGGAATATATATCAAAAGAATAGCCCCTATTGATATATGTCTAAAGTATATTGACAATAGAATGCCACAAGGAACATATCAGGATGATTTTCTAAAAAAATTGAGTTTTTTCAAAACAGCCCTTTTCCATGATTCTAGAGCATGCTTTTCTTTTAGTCATGCTAATGTTCTAGACGGGTTAGATTATCCAAATATAGATACACCAATGATGATTGCAGTATGTGGTCAATCACTAGATTTATATAGCTATCAATTTACGGATGAGATAAGGCAAGAATATGAAGAAAATATTATTTTATACAGCAATGAGTTTGAAATTATAAAATTTTTAAAAAAAGAGAACAGTACAATAGAAGATATATCACTTAAATTAAATAATCATTCACTTTTAAGAAAGAGTATACGTAACATATTTATAGATAGCTTTAATGATGTTGCTTCCTTGAGTGATATAGAAAATTTTATTAGGGAAACAAGTTTATTTCCCCGCCTTATTTCTAAGTATTTTAACAATATAGATAAAAAAATAGATTTAGTATCTAACATTCTAAATAAAATTTTAGTTGAAGCTAATCTTGAGAGTTTTTATACAAATAATTATTATCTTTTTTGTGATCAAAAAGATAAATTTATACCTAAAACTAAATACTGGAATGGTATTCCGGATAGGGAAGCTATTAATTACTTTAAAAGCGATATATTAGAGGTTAATTTCAAAGCGGGTTTTGATATAGATTTTAAAGATTTGTACATTTTAAAATCAGATTTGAAATCCATTGAAGAAAAAATCTCTAAGGAAAGGTTGGAGTCGAATTTTAATTTCAGTACGGATGAAATTGACAAGTTCCCAGAAAATTTAAGAAATATATTTGAAATCATAAAGATACTTGAGAAAAATCCAACAGTTGACAAGGAGACAGTCAATAAATGTATAAGGGAAAAATTCTCAGATTTTTTAAGTATAAATAAAGATAAACGGTTGGCATTTTTAGTTTCATTAGTAAAGAAGAAAAAAAATTTACAATTTAATAAAAAATCAAATAATGCTGGAATGAGTGATTTTCTGAAGTTGCTCTGTGAAACATATGTTAAGGCTAGTTCTGACAATTTTAATATTGATAATTATTCTGATTTAACAAAGGCAATGCAATCTGCCAATAAACATATATATCAACGTGAGTCGGATATGGTAAATAAATTGAAAGATCACTCTTGGTTCCTGTTTTAGGTGAATAACAATAAAGAATAACCTTTTGTATTCATTAAGGAAATGGTTATAAAAAGGTAGGTAATTCGCAATTTCGACCTTAGTATTAGGATAATTCTGAACAGTTTTGTCCTATTTTTTTTTTCTTAAATTTGCACAATAGCTCCATGGTTATCCAGAAAACATCTGGAGTATTTGAAATCTACTTTGGGAGCTTAGTATGCTTAATAGTTTTAAAGAAGCACAACAAAATCCAAATCTGATTAAATTATCAGATTTACTTAAACTTGTACCACTTTCAAGGACCGGCATTTATGATCGTCTTAATCCTAAAAGTAGGTATTATGATTCGACTTTTCCGCGGCCCATTAAACTTGGTGAGAGAACCAATCGTTGGGTAAGAGAGGAAGTGGAAGAATGGCTTGAAGCATTAAAAGCACAACGCTTTGATTCACGTACGAAGGGAGCGAAAAATGAATGCTAACTTCCACGAATCTAAATTACATCTTTGTTTACACCCCAAGTTAAGCAATCTTGCTAGAAGTGTGCAAAACCAAATTCAATCGCCTATGCCGATAGTTGTTTCTTCTATGCTGACAGCGTTGTCAACTGCTATGCAGTCCTTTGTCAAAGTGAGGTTGCCTATAGGAATGACTATCCCAAGCAACCTGTATGTTTGCACTATTGCTGATTCAGGAGAGCGTAAAACCAGTACCTTAAATCTATTTATGAAGGGTATCAGACGGTTTGATAACGAATTAAGTGTTATGAATCAACAGATTATTTTTAGTAATAAGAGTAAGCAGACTGTTTGGGATTTGCGCTATTCTGAGCTCATGAAAAAGCTGAAGAAAGCGATTAATCAAAATGACGCGGGTAACATCGATGTTTATAGTGCCAAACTTAGGGAACTTGAATCGGAGAAACCAACTGAAGAACAAATAAGTAGAATTGTGTTTGATGACGCCACAATTGAGGCTCTGACTTT
Organism: Neisseria sp. HMSC058F07; assembly: GCF_001810035.1. Lineage (NCBI taxonomy): Bacteria > Pseudomonadati > Pseudomonadota > Betaproteobacteria > Neisseriales > Neisseriaceae > Neisseria > Neisseria sp. HMSC058F07. The sequence continues at coordinate 157,898 of NZ_KV799674.1, forward strand.
TCAATTAGGCCAATCGAAAGTAGGAGGCTTGTATGTAACGACTGAAGCTGGGAGTGTTCTAAAAAACATGACAACCAAACATACTTCATTGCTTAATACACTTTGGGATGGTGAGAAAATTCATGTTGACCGTCAATCTGGCTCTTATGACGTCGATAATATTTTAAGTTGCTCTTTTTCTGTGCAACCAGACCTGTTCACGGAGGCAATAGTTAAGAAGGAAAATATGATTCGAGGTAGTGGGTTATTAGCCCGTATGTTGGTGTGCTATCCACAAAGCACACAAGGTTTTCGGAGTATAAGTGAGTCATTTATCAATTTCGATTTAGAAGACTTCAATACAAGGATGAAACAGCTGTGTCAATTTTCAAGCACCTGTACACAGGAGCAGAAAATCATCTGTTTAGAATTTGATGAGTCAGCCAAAAGGCTGTGGTTCGATGCAGCTAATGATCTTGAAGCAAACATTTCGGAAACAGGAAAGTACCAAAGCGTCAAAGATGTAGTAAGCAAATTTATGAATAACGCTTCTAGAATTGCGGCTCTGTTTCATTTTTATCTTTATGGTGATGAAAACGAGGAAGCAACGAGAAAAATTTCGGAATCGATACTGGGATCGGCTATTACGCTTATGGGATACTATTTGGAAGAGTCACTCCGATTATTTGGCGAGAAGTCAGAAGAGCAGGTGCGTTTTGAGTACGCTCAATCCTTATTTCAATATCTTGCCAGAACCTATAATCCACAAAATCCTTTCCCAGGTATAGAGAAGCAGACTATCTGTAGAAATGGTCCACGGTTAATTCGTAAAGCTGTTTTGGCACAAATCGCAATTGATGAGCTTGTGAGACATGGCTATCTATATTATAGACCAAATGAAAAACCACACATTTATTGGTTTGGTCACAAATGGTTTGTAGAAAATGGACATGTCTACCCACCTGGGTATTATCCTTCTTGTTAATTTACAATTAACATACTAATGGCTAAAACGGCGATATTCGCCGTTTTAGCCATACTTTATGTCTGAAGTTTTTCAATCATGTTCAAACCGATGCTCAATTCTGTTTGAACGTCATAATTATGCACTATCCAATAGTGTCCAACTACATTCATTTTTTATTCAATCTCTTGTTAAGCATAAACCAAGAATTTAATATGTCGGCACTATCTACTCAAACAGGAGGTAATATCAATTATTAGGATCCTACCGACCGATCATCGTGATGCTTGGAGGGGCAAATTTATATGTGGGAAACTAGTAATTCGACTTTTTATGGTATACGTTGGTAACTTTGAAAAATCTCATGTTTATTAACTAAATGGTTGAGGCCATATGATATTATTGGTATAGTTGAATCCAATGTTGGAAATAGTAAACAGAATTGATTTGATGTAGCTCTACAAGTTTTGTTGGTACATTTGTTGGTATCTTTAAGAGCTTGACTGAAAATATACTTTAAATACATTCGGTTATATAGTTTTGTGAATCCTGCTCCCGCAACCAAATATAAAAATCCCCTGCAATCGCAGGGGATTTTGCTTTATGCGGTATTTATTGTTGCTTGGATTGATTGAAAGGCCGTCTGAACCATTGGGTTTCAGACGGCCTTTTTTATTGGCCGATGTTATCGGCGGCTAATTCGTTTTTGTCTTTTATTTTGGGTTTGCGTTTTTCAGACGGCCTATTGTTACTCCGGATCGGTATCGTTACGCAGGTATTCTTTCAGGCGTTGCAATTCTTTTTTGTCCAACCATTTATTGCGCGAACGTTGCAACAGGATCACCAATGCGGCGATTTCGTTACGCATATTGGTACTGAGCCAGAGGAAGCCTTGCCAGTCGTAATGCAGGCGGGCGGCCGGTTTGCTTAGTTCGGTATTGAGCGAAGTATCGATGCGGATGCGGCGGGCGTAGTGGCCTTTGATGAGACGTACGGTCAGGCGCAGTTCGCGTTGGAGTTGGTTGAAATGGCGGTCGAGCAGGCGGATTTCGCTTTCGTTGAGCGTGGGCGCGCGCAGTTTGGCGGCGGTGGTCAGGAGCAGCTCGGTGGTGGTGACGATTTTGCGGTGGGCATGTTGCATGGCTTCCATCATATTGTTGCTGATGTGGCTTTCGCCGGATGTTGCGGCCAGATGGCTGCGGCTTTTGACCATGCGGGCGTTGATTTTGCGCATTTTAATCATGTTTTGCTCCAAGCGCTCGCGCGTCATGCGCTTGCCGTTGCTGATTTCGGCAATCATTTTGGCGCAGTCGGTGAGGTTGTCGGCAAGCATGAAGCGCCACATCAGGGTGGAGCGCAGGGGCAGGAGTTTGGCGGCGGCAATGGCGATGGCGGCACCAATCAAAACGTTCATGGCGCGCATCAGGCCGCTGTCGAGCCAGTGGTGGCTGCTGTCGCCGATGAGCATGCACATGGTCAAACCGGCAAGCATGGCGACATAGCCGTTTTTGCCGACCGCAGACCAACCGGCCACTGCGCTGGCGGCACCGATAATCAGATAGAAGAAAACGTCGTCTTGCAAATAATGTTGGTTCAACCATAAAACGGTCAACCCAACACCCAAACCGATGGCCGTGCCGAGCATGCGTTCGACCGCTTTGGAGTAAATCGCGCCTTGGAATTGCAGCATGCCGAGGACGACAAAGACGGTCATGCCGATCCACTCGCCGTGTTGCAGGTGGAAGACTTTCGCCAACAGGGTGGAGAACACGATTGCCAAGCCGAGGCGGAAGGCGTGGATATGGCGGCGATAGCGGTAGCGTTCGTAGGCGTTGAGCCAGCGTTCGGAAAAATGGAGGCGTTCGGATTGGGCAGGCATGTTGTAAGACGTATCAGTATGTGGGGATGTAAATTATAACTGATTGGTAAAGCAGATGAAATTTTAACTGCTCCCCAACGGCTTGTCCTATTGCGGATTTTATCTGCCGCAAGCGGATATAATGGCGGCTTTGAATCAGACAGGTGGTGAAGAAATGGCGACGGTTTTAAGCGCAGGCGTGGACGAAGCGGGACGCGGCCCTTTGGTCGGCAGCGTATTTGCGGCGGCAGTGATTTTGCCGGAACATTTTGACTTGCCGGGTTTGACCGACTCAAAAAAACTGAGCGAAAAAAAGCGCGATATGTTGGCGCAGATGATTAAGGAACAGGCGGTTGCGTGGAGCATTGCCTTTGCCGATCCTGACGAAATCCTGCAACTGAACATCCTGCACGCAACCATGGCCGCGATGAAGCGCGCAGTCGAGGGGCTGTCGGTCACTCCCGACAAAGTGTGGATAGACGGCAACCGCGTGCCGAAAGATTTGAATGTTCCTGCCGAAGCCGTGGTCAAAGGCGACAGCAAAATTATTGAAATCTCCGCCGCTTCGGTTTTGGCCAAAACCGCGCGTGATGCGGAAATGTATGAATTGGCGAAACGCTATCCGCAATACGGGTTTGACCGCCACAAAGGCTACGGTACGGCGCAACATTTGGCCGCGTTGAAACAATACGGCGTCTTGCCGGAACACCGCCGCAATTTCGCACCGGTCAAAACCTTATTGGCACAAGGCAATCTGTTTGAAGAATGAAAGCATATCAAAAGGCCGTCTGAAAGATTTCAGACGGCCT
>NZ_KV799674.1:161607-198695 GCF_001810035.1 Neisseria sp. HMSC058F07
AAGGCCGTCTGAAAGATTTCAGACGGCCTTATTTTTGGAAAAGTATTATTTCAACGCAGCCAAACACTCTTTAATCAACTCAGGGCCGCGATAAATCAAACCGCTGTACACTTGAACCGCACTGGCGCCCAAGCGGATTTTTTCTGCCGCGTCCGTGCCGTTCATGATGCCGCCGACGCCGATAATCGGCAGCTTGCCGTCAATGCGTTCCGCCAAAAGTTTCAACACTTGATTGCTTTTCTCGCGTACGGGCAAGCCGCTCAAGCCGCCTTGTTCGCCTGCGAGCGGATGGCTGCCCAAGCTGGATTTGTCGATGGTCGTGTTGGTGGCGATGATGCCGTCCATTTCCACGGATTTGACCACATGGGCGATGTCGTCGATTTGTGCTTCGTCCAAATCCGGCGCGATTTTAACCGCCAGTGGCACATATTTGCCATGCGCAGCCGCCAGTTGCGCCTGTTTGTTTTTCAAGGCTTCCAACAATGCGCTCAACTCGTCGCCGCCCTGCAAGGCACGCAGGTTTTTTGTATTGGGGGAGGAAATATTGACCGTGATGTAGCTCGCATGGGCGTAGGCTTTTTCCAAGCAAATCAGATAATCGTCGGCCGCGTTTTCAATCGGCGTAACGGCATTTTTACCGATGTTGATGCCCAAAATGCCTTTAAAGCGGCTGTTTTCAATGTTGCGGATCATCGCGTCGATGCCGTGGTTGTTGAAACCCATGCGGTTGATGATGCCTTGGTGTTCGGGAACACGGAAAAGGCGCGGCTGCGGATTGCCCGGCTGCGGCTTGGGCGTTACCGTGCCGATTTCGACAAAGCCGAAACCTAAAGCGGCAAACGCATCGATACACTCGCCGTTTTTGTCTAAACCTGCCGCCAAGCCGACCGGATTGGGCAGCTGCAAACCCATCAGCTCGGTTGGCCGGGTGTGGCTGTCCACCTTGGGCAGCAGGCCGAGTTTTTCGATAGAACGCAAACTGTTGAGCGTGAAATGATGGGCCTTTTCTGCATCGAAACGGAACAGTATGGGGCGGACGAGTGAATACATGGCGGCGGCTTTCTGAACGGTTGATGAATTTGGCGTTATTTTACCTGAAACCGTCAAACTGCCCCAAACGTCTGTATCGATATGATTTTATTGTTTGGCGTCAAATGAAAATAAATAGGGCTTTTGCGTGTAGTCGGATAGTTCATTAAAATGGTAAGAGAGAGGCTTTTCAGACGGCCTGATGGATGTATCAAAAGGCCGTCTGAAAAGTTTTGATTTGATTGTTTACCTGATACAGGAAGATTTTTATGAAACAGGCGGTTGATCCTTATGCGAGTTTCCGTGAACTGACGCTGCGGGGGATGATACTCGGCGCGTTGATTACGGTGATTTTTACGGCATCCAATGTGTATTTGGGCTTGAAGGTGGGCTTGACTTTTGCGTCTTCGATTCCGGCTGCGGTAATTTCGATGGCGGTTTTGAAGTTTTTTAAAGGCAGCAATATTCTGGAAAATAATATGGTGCAGACTCAGGCTTCAGCCGCGGGTACGCTCTCCAGTATTATTTTTATCTTGCCGGGTTTGCTGATGGCCGGTTATTGGGCGGGCTTTCCGTTTTGGCAGACTACGCTGCTGTGTATGTCCGGTGGTATTTTGGGCGTGATTTTCACTGTGCCTTTGCGTTATGCGATGGTGGTGAAGAGCGATTTGCCTTATCCGGAAGGCGTGGCGGCGGCTGAGATTTTGAAGGTTGGCGACCATGATGCGGACCAACAGGAAGGCGGCAGCGGTATCAAGGAATTGGTGTCGGGCGGCGCTCTGGCCGGTTTGATGAGCTTCTGCGCAAGCGGTTTGCGCGTGGTGGCGGACAGCGCGAGCTTTTGGTTTAAAGGCGGCGCGTCGGTGTTCCAAGTGCCGATGGGCTTTTCTTTGGCTTTGCTGGGCGCGGGCTATTTGGTCGGCCTGACCGGCGGTATCGCGATTTTGCTGGGTATTTCGATTGCCTGGGGTGTGGCCGTGCCTTATCTGTCGGCGCATATTCCGCAACCTGCCGATATGGAGATGATTCCTTTTGCAATGTCTTTGTGGAAGGAAAAAGTCCGTTTTATCGGCGCGGGTACGATCGGTATTGCCGCTATTTGGACGCTGTTGACTTTGATGAAACCGATGGTCGAGGGTATGCGCCTGTCTTTCCGCAATTTCGGCGGCGTGCAGATGACTGAGCGTACGGAACAGGATTTGTCGCCTAAGGCGATGATTGCCTGGGTGTTGGCGATGATGCTGGTGTTGGGCGTGTCTTTCTTCCACTTTATCGGCGACTCGCATATTTCCGGCGGTTTGGCTTGGCTGTTGGTGGTCGTGTGTACGCTGCTGGCTTCGATTATCGGCTTTTTGGTGGCCGCGGCTTGCGGTTATATGGCCGGTTTGGTCGGTTCGTCTTCCAGCCCGATTTCGGGTGTGGGCATCGTCTCTATCGTTATCATTTCGCTGGTGTTGCTGCTGGTTGGCGAATCCGGCGGCTTGATGACGGACGAGGCAAACCGCAAATTCCTGCTGGCGTTGACGCTGTTTTGCGGCGCGTCTGTGATTTGTGTGGCTTCGATTTCCAATGACAACCTGCAGGATTTAAAAACGGGTTATCTGGTAAAGGCAACGCCTTGGAAACAGCAGGTTGCGTTGATTGTCGGTTGCGTTGTCGGTGCATTGGTGATTTCACCTGTGTTGGAGCTTTTGTATGAAGCCTACGGCTTTACCGGCGCGATGCCGCGTGAAGGCATGGATGCGGCACAAGCCCTTGCCGCGCCTCAGGCAACTTTGATGACCACCATCGCCCAAGGTATTTTCTCGCACAATCTGCAATGGGATTATATTTTCACCGGCGTGGCCATTGGCGTGGCGTTGATTGCGGTCGATTTCACATTGCGCAAATCCTCCGGCGGCAAGCGCGCCTTGCCGGTATTGGCCGTGGGCATGGGCATTTACCTGCCGCCGTCTGTGAATATGCCGATTGTGATCGGCGCGGTATTGGCGGCTGTGTTGAAATCCGTCATCGCCCGTCGTCAAGAAAACCGTGAAGGCCGTCTGAAAAATGCGGAACGTATCGGTACGCTGTTCTCTGCCGGTTTGATTGTCGGCGAGAGCCTGATCGGTGTGATTATGGCGTTTATCATTGCCTTCTCCGTAACCAACGGCGGTTCGGATGCGCCTTTGGCCCTGAACCTGGAAAACTGGGATACGGCCGCCAAATGGCTGGGCTTGGCGTTTTTTGTCTTCGGTATGTTCGTGTTTGCACGTCGCGTGTTGAAAGCAGGACGTTAAGTTTGTAGGTTGAGAAAAGGCCGTCTGAAACCCAAAAAATTGGGGTTTCAGACGGCCTTTTTAGTGGAAATTTGTTTGGAATGATTTTAGGAAGTTTGGGTATAATTATCGCGGGGCTGGTAGCAAAAAAGCCCCATTGCAGTGGGGCTTTGTGCTGAAACCGCCCTAGAAAGGATGGTTTCAATCATGAAACATACCACTCGCACGGGTCGTTCATGGCTGAGACTGCGGACAGTCGTTAGGATTATCTTAACCCTGTTCCTGCTCTTAGTCAATTAAACGGCTGAAAACAAAAAACTGTTTTTCAGTTTCCGCCTGTTTGTCATGAACGGGCGGTTTTTTATTGTTTAACGCTGATTCAAACAATCTGCAATCGCTTTGGCAATTTTGGCACTGGCGCCTTGGTGTTGCGAAATGAATTGCTCGGTGTGGCTGATCAGCTGTTGGCGCAGCGTTTCGTCGTCGAGATATTGGCGCGTGGTTCTGTACCAGGCTTCGGCGGTTTCGACGCGGACGGCGGCTTTGGCTTCGACTGCGCCTTTGCAGGCTTGGGCGAAGTTGTAGTTGGAGTAGCCGAAGAGGGTGGGGACGCGGCAGGCGATGGGTTCGATGATGTTTTGGCAGCCTGCATCGACGAGGCTGCCGCCGACGAAGGCAATGTCTGCGCTGAGGTAGTAGGCAGCAAGCTCGCCCATGCTGTCGCCTATCCAAACCTGTGTATCGGGGGAGACGGGTTGTCCGTCACTGCGTTTTTGGACGGCATAACCAAGCGATTTGGCGGTATCGTAGGCCGTCTGAAAATTTTCAGGGTGGCGCGGGACGATGACCAGTAAGGCATTGCCGCGGTAGCCCTGCCATGCTTTGAGGAGCAGCTCGGCTTCGTCTGTGCCTTTGTATACGCGCGTGCTGGCGCAGACGACGACGGCTCGTGCGCCGATGCGTTCTTTAAAGGCAGCGGCAAGCGGGCGCGAGTCGTCGGGGGGCGCGATGTCGTATTTGGTGTTGCCGCAGACGTGGACGTTGGACGCGCCGATAAGGTGCAGGCGTTCGGCATCGGCGGCGGTTTGGGCAAAGCAGCCGGAGAGGCTCTGCATGGCAGGCTCGACCAGCTTACGGATTTTGAGGTAGCCGCGTTGGGATTTTTCGGAGAGGCGCGCATTGGCCAAAAAGAGGGGAATGCCTGCTTCTTGGCAGCCGTGCATCAGGTTGGGCCAGATTTCGGTTTCCATCAAAATGCCGCAGATGGGGCGGTGTTCGGCTAAAAATCGGGCGACCCATTCGGCTTTGTCGTAGGGCAGGTAACGGCATTGCGCATCGGGGAACAGGGATTGCGCGGTGGTGCGGCCGGTCGGCGTCATTTGGGTAATCAGAAACGGCGAGTCGGGAAAATGGCGGCGTAATGCCTGCACCAAAGGTTCGGCTGCACGCGTTTCGCCGACGGATACGGCGTGTATCCAAATCGGGCGTTGTACGGGATTGGGATACGCCTGCCCGAAACGCTCGCCCCAATGCTCGAGATAGGCTGGGGATTTGAGGGCGCGGCGGCGCAGGTGGCGGCGGATCAGGAAGGGGGCGAGGTGCCACAGCGTGGCGTAAAGGCGGCGTATCATGCTTACGGGTCTTGTGTCGGAATAGGCCTATTTTATCGGAAACTGAAAAGGAAGATATAGCTTTGATGCGTGTTTTACGCAAAGGAAACAGGCCGTCTGAAAGGTTTCAGACGGCCTTTAATGCGGGCATAAACGCGTTTATTTCACTTGCGCCATGTATTTTTTCAGACGGCCTTTGCTTTGCATGGCGCGATTTTCCATTTCATCGACAACGGCTTGCGCTTTGGCTTTGTTCATCGGTTTGCCAACCTGAATCACGCCGCTCATGTTCATCATGCGGTGCGGCGGGCAGGTGTAGACGTACACGCCTTCTTTGTCGAGCTTGAGCGTGAAGTCTTTACCGTCTTCGGAGAGGAAGTCGGCAACGCCGTCGGGCAGGGCTTTGCTTTGCACCCAGTGGCCGCTGTTGGCGGCTTTGAAGGTAACAGTGTCGCCGACTTTGGCGTTGACGTAGCCGGGCTCGAACACCATGCTGCCGTCTTTGCCGTTGTCGAGCATTTTGACTTCGTGGTTGGCGGCGTATGCGCTAAGGGACGCGGTCAGCATCAGGAGGAAGAGGGATTTTTTCATGGAGAAAGTCCTTTCTAAGGATAAAAAAATATGGGGCGGGCTGATGAGTCGGAGAGGCAAGCCTTGGGCTTACCGCCCTCTCCCTAACCCTCTCCCGCAGGAGAGGGGATAAGTTGCAGGGAGTTTGCAGGCCGGATGCTCAAATCCGACATTTGCAGGAGCGGTTAAGTTACGCACTCTTCCGCATCGGGCGGATAACGGGCAGGCCTTTGCTGTCGTACAAAAGCTCGATGTCCACTTTATACAGCCTGCCTATCATGTCCGCCTGCAACACGTCCTGCGGCGCGCCCTGCGCCTGTACTTTGCCTTCGCCGAGCAGAATCACGCCGTCTGAAAACTGCGCGGCGAGGCTCAAATCGTGCAAGACCATCAGCGTAACCAGATTGTGTTCGTGCGTGTATTGCACCACGCGTTCTAAAAGATTGAGTTGATGGTGCATATCCAGCGCGCTGACCGGTTCGTCCAGCATCAGGATTTCGGGACGGCGCAGCATGACTTGGGCAAACATGACGAGCTGCCGCTGTCCGCCGGAAAGGCGCATGACGTCGCGGTGCGCCAGATGGCCGATACCCAGCTCCGCCATGATACTTGCGGCTTCGTGCAGCAGCTCGTCGCCGACGTGCATGTGCAGCGCGTCCATGCGGCCGAGCAACACGACTTCCAGCGCGGTCAGCGAGGCTTCGGCGGCGGTGTCCTGCGGCATATAACCTATGCGTTTGCGCCAGCTTTGCAGGTGGATTTTGCTCAACACTTCGTCGCCGTAGCGGATGGTGCCTTTGTGTGCTACTTCGCCGAAAATCGTTTTCATCAGCGAGGATTTTCCCGTGCCGTTGGGGCCGAGCACGGAATAGACTTTGCCTTGTTCCAGCGTCAAATCGATATTGTCGGCGACTACATAATCGCCGCGCCGGATGTGTACGTTTTCAAGTTTCAACATTTCAGACGGCCTATCGTTTCGTTAATACAATCCAGAAGAAGAACGGCACGCCGACAAACGACGTAACAATCCCCACCGGAAACAGCGCGCCCGGGATAATCACCTTGGACAACACGCTGGCGACCGACAAAAACGCCGCCCCTGCCAGCATCGCGCCGGGCAGGAAGAAACGTTGGTCTTCGCCCAAAAGAATCCGCGCCACATGCGGCGCAACCAAGCCGATAAAGCCGATCACGCCGACAAAACTGATGGCCGTCGCCGTCATTACCGCCACCAACACCAGCGTTTTCAGGCGTAAAAATTGCAGATTGATGCCCAGCCCGACGGCGCGTTCTTCGCCCAAGCGCAGCGCAGTCAGCTTCCACACATCGCGCGAAAGCAGAAACACGCATACCGCCGTAACTGCCGCCGTAACGATGACTGTTTCCCAAGTTGCCTTGTTCAAACTGCCGAACAGCCAAAACAGAATCTGCTGCGAAATCTCAGGCGCGGCGATAAACTGAATCAGCGACAAAATCGACTGAAACAGAAACAACAGCGCAATCCCCACCAGCACCAACATCGCCGAGTTGAAGCGGCGTGCCGAGGCAAACAGAAACAAGATGCCCGAAGCCAGCATGGTCATCACAAACGCACCGATGGGAACGGCGACCGTTTCAGGCAGCCCGAAACCGCCGAACGCAATCACCGCCGACGCGCCCAAACCCGCCGCCGCCGCCAAGCCCAGCGTATAAGGGCTGGCCATCGGGTTGTTCAGGAGCGTTTGAATTTCCGCACCGCCGACACCTAAAGCCGCGCCGACCACCAAGGCCATCACCGCAATCGGCAGGCGCAAATCCATCACAATCAGGCGGTTCATTTCATCGACTTCGGGTTTGCCCAGCAAAACATTGACCACTTCGCCGACGGGCAGCGTGTCCGTCATCGCAGGGCCGGTGGCGATGTCGAATAGGAAACTGACCGCCGCGATGACTAAAAACATCAACACAATCAACCAACGCTTGCCTTCCAACTTGCGCTGGTTTTTCACAATCTCGGCGACAACCGAATCATTCATGTTTCAAACCTTTAAAAAAGAGTGTTGTGAAAGGGGAGAAACAGGTTTGCCTTTTTCTTCCGCAAAAATTTCAGACGGCCTTCCGATTTAAAAGGCCGTCTGAAAATCTAAATTACCTTATTGTCCTTTCGGATAGAGGTAGAACGTGCCGTTCGGTACGACGGGCAGGTTTTGGCGGTAGAAGTCCAGATAGGTCTTCTCAGGGTTGAAATCCTTAAACAACTGCGGATAAATCGCTTTGGCCATAAACTGAATCGACGCGCTGTCGGACAGCGTGCGCGAGTTGGCGTGGTAGGCGGCGTAGAGGCGGTTGTTTTTAATCGCAGGCAGGTTGGCCCAGCCGGCGCGTTTGGCAAAGCCTGCCAAGCGTTTTTCCGCTTCGGCTTTTGGAATGCCCCAGCCCATCACCATGGCGGCAGGGTTTTTCTTCAATTCGGTTTCGCGGCCGGTAATCACGATCACGTCGGGTTTGGCGGCGAGGACTTTTTCAGGATTGATCGGGCCGTAGAATTCGACCGAAGAAGCGGCGATATTGTTGCCGCCGACCAGTGTCGCCATCGAACCCCACATGCTTTTGCCGAAGGTAACGCTGTGTTCGGCAGGGCCTTTGTTGCCGAACTCGATATAGACTTTAGGCTTGGGCAGGTTGGCTTTTTGCACGCGCGCTTGGATGGTGTCGGCAACGCGTTTGTAGTCTGCCGCCAGTTTGTCGGCTTTTTGCTGCTGGCCGGTCAGCGTGCCGATAAGCTTGGTCGATTGGACGTGTTTGGCCACCGTTTGCGCGTTGTAGTCCAACACGACGATGGGGATGCCGGCCTTGTTGATGCGGTCGAGATCGGAACCCAAAGCCTTGTATTGCCATTCGGCCAAAACCAGCAAATCGGGTTTCAGCGCCAATACTTTCTCAATCGAGAAAGTGCCGACTTCCACTTCGCCCACGTCGGTCAGCTGATTCAGTTTAGGCACGGCTTTGCTGAATGCCGCCCAGCTCGGCGGCGCCCAGTCGGCCCAAACTGCTTTGGAAAAACCAACGACGTTGTCCAGCGCGGTTTTACCGCCGATGGCCATGTAGTCTTGGTAATAGAAGCCCAACACCACACGTTTGGCAGGCAGGTCGACAGTTACCTTACGGCCAACGGTATCGGTCAGCTGAACGGGTTTGGCAAAAGCGGATACGGAGCCGACTGATAAAGCGGCGGCGGCAATCAAAGCAGAAAGTTGCGTAAATCTCATGAATCATTCCTTTAAAATATGATGATAATTACTATCTTTTTATAAATTTATAAGGTATTGAATCTTTTTTCAAGTGAATGTAGGGATAGACATATTTCGAAATAAAAAGTTTCATCATTAAAACGAAGGGATAGTGTTTATATAGGGCTTTGGTGTACTGAAGACCTAGTAAAAAGGAATGATATGGGGTACCTAAAGCCATAGTGGGCAGTAGCTGGAATGGATCGGTAAAGGGTTTTTTATTGCAAAAAAATAAAAGGTATTCGGTTGAAAACAAGACCGTCTGAAACCTTGCAATCAGGGTTCAGACGGCCTTTGGTGTCGGCATAAAAGTTTTATTTCACTTGCGCCCTATATTTTTCAGACGGCCTGTAAGCAGTGTTTGGGAAAAGTGAAAAAGGTTGGTTTTTGAAATGGCGAAATAGGGAAGAAGAGGGCTTGAGGGAGAGTTGGGCGTAAACCCAAAATGGGGACGAATAAAAGGGCGTGTATCGAAACACGCCCTTTTTAGAGATTCAGACGGCCTGTGATTCCGCCTGTTCGCTTTGGTTAAGGATTTTAATCAGTTTTTCGGCTTTTTCCGGGTCTTCGCAGCGCAGGATTTTGGCGGCATCGTTTTCGAGATGGCCGGTGTTGCTGTGCAGGATGATGTTTTTAACCGAAAGCAGGTTGTTGGGGTTCATGGAGAAGCGGCGCAGGCCCATGCCGAGCAACAGTCGGGTGAAGACGGTATCGCCGGCCATTTCGCCGCAGATGGACACGCCTTTTTCCATGCGGTTTGCGGTGCGGATGATGTGTTGCAGCGTTTTGAGGACGGCAGGGTGGCCGGGTTGGTAGAGGTGGCTGACGCTGTCGTCGCCGCGGTCGACCGACAGGAGGTATTGAATCAGGTCGTTGGTGCCGATGGAAACGAAGTCGACGAGCTTGAGGATGCTGCCGACGGTCATGGCGGCGGACGGGATTTCGATCATGCAGCCGATGCTGACCGGGCCGAAGGTTTCACCGCGTTCGGTCAGCTGGCGTTGGGCCGTGTCCAGATGGATAAGGCATTGGCGCACTTCGGAAATGGACGTAATCATCGGCCACATCATGCGCACGGGGCCGTGGGCGGCGGCGCGGAGGATGGCGCGCATTTGGGTGCGAAACATGACCGGCTCGGCGAGGCACAAACGGATGCCGGTCAGGCCGAGCGCGGGGTTGAGGCTGCCGTTGGGCGTGCTGTTTTGGCCGAACCAGCGCGGATTTTTATCTACACCCAAGTCAACGGTGCGGATGGTGATGTTTTTGCCTTTGAGTTTTTTGACGATGCCGGCATAGACTTCGTATTGTTCGTCTTCGGTCGGCATGCTGTCGCGGTTGAGATAAAGAAATTCGCTGCGGAACAGGCCGACGCCGTCTGCGCCGAAGTTGTGCAGGGCTTTGATGTCTTCTGCGGATTCGATGTTGGCGAGCAACTCAATGTTGATGCCGTCGGCCGTGGTGGCGGCGGTTTTTTTGATTTTGTTGAGTTCGCGCTTGTGGCTGCGGTATTCGCGGGCGAGGCGGCGGTATTCGTTGAGGACGACTTCGTCGGGATCGATGATGAGGACGCCGTTGATGCCGTCGACGATGACGATTTCGTTTTCGGTAATGAGTTTGCGGGCGTTGTGCAGGCCGATGACGGACGGGATGTCGAGGCTGCGGCCCAAGATGGCGGTGTGGCTGGTCGGACCGCCGGCATCGGTTACGAAGGCGGTAATGTGCTGCTCTTTGAATAGTACGGTATCGGCAGGCGAGAGGTCGTGCGCAATGAGGACGGTGTCGTCAAGCAGGTTACCGGCGAGGTTGATTTCGTTGCTTTGGCCGACAAGGTTGTTGTGGATGCGGTGGACGACTTGAAGCATGTCCTGTTTGCGTTCGCGCAGGTAGTCGTCGTCGATGCTGTCGAACTGGGCGGCAAGCTTGTCGCTTTGCAGTTTCAATGCCCATTCGGAGTTGATTTTCTGCTCGCGCAAAATGTCGATGGGTTCGCGCGAGAGGGTAACGTCGGTCAGCAGCATCAGGTGCAGGGAGATGAATGCGCCCAATTCGGTCGGGGCGTTTTCGGGAATTGCGCCGCGCAGCTGTTCCAATTCTTTGCGCGTGGCTTTGATGGCGTTGTCGAAACGGGCAACTTCGGCATCGAGTTTGTCGGGATCAATGTCGTATTGAGGGACTTCCGCCGTGCCGCGCGTGATGAGGTGGGCGTGGCCGATGGCAATGCCTTTGCCCGCGGCTACACCGTGTAGGACGATGCTCATTATTCGCCCTCGCCGAAGTAGTCGTTGATGAGGTCGGTCAACGCCTGCATGGCGGCGGCTTCGTCTGCGCCTTCTGCTTCCAGCTCAATCACGGTGCCTTTGGCGGCGGCCAGCATCATCAGGCCCATGATACTTTTGCCGTTGACGCGGTTACCGTTTTTGGTGACCCAGACTTCGCTTTGGAATTGGGAGGCGGTTTGGGTGAATTTGCTGGAAGCGCGCGCGTGCAGGCCGAGTTTGTTGATGATTTCAATTTCTTGTTTGAGCATGGATGTCCCCTAAATGTAATGTTCGTAAAGTGAATGTTTTCAGACGGCCTTAGCCGTGTTCTTTGCACATCAGGTCTTCAGGTGCGGATGTAATGGCGAAAATGCCCCGGATGGCGGCTTCTTTGACGGTTTCAGTGAAGTCGGAGAGGTTTTCGGCTTGTGATGAGTATTGGATGGCTTTAATCATCATCGGGGCGTTGAGGCCGGTCAGGATGGCGGATTTGTTTTCGCGCACCAGCCGGCGTGCGGCGTTGCATGGGGTTGCGCCGAAGATGTCGGTCATGATCAGCACGCCGCGGTTGTTGGGAAATTCCTGCAATGCGGCGATGGCGTTGTTGATGATGTCGTTTTGATCCTCGTCGGGCTGTACGCCGAGGATGTGGAGATTTTCGGGGAAGCCGTTGGGAAAGAAATGGTCGGCCAAACCGCGATAGGCTTCACCTATGGTTTCATGTGTAATGATTAACAAACCTATCATGATGTGTTCCTAGCATGGGGGTTGAGGCCGTCTGAAGATTTTTCAGACGACCTTTGTTTTATTTATTGTTTAAGGCGTAGATTTCGCCGAGGTTGCGCCAGCAGCCGGCGGCATCCATGCCGTAACCGAAGACGTAGCGGTTGGGCACGTCCAAACCGACATAATCGGCTTTGGTCGGTTTTTCTTTGTCGATCAGCTTGTTGGCAAACACGGCCGCACGGCAGCTTGCCGCGCCCATTTCCAACAGTTTTTCCTGAATGGCGGCCATGGTGTGGCCTTCGTCCAAGATGTCGTCCAAAACGACTACATGACGGCCTTTGATTTGCTCGGGGTCGGGCATGCGTTTCCAGTTGAACGCGCCGCCTGCGAGTTTGTCGCCGTAGCGGGAAACGTGGACGTAGTCAAAGTCCAAAGGAAAGCGCAACAGCGGCAATAACTGTCCTGTAAACACCACCGCACCACCCATGACAGGCAAGAGCAGGGGGTATTTGTCGCCCAAGTCGCGGGTAATGTCGTCGGCAACTTTTTGCAAGGCCGCGCGGCATTGTTCTTGGTCAAACAGCAAGTCGGCATTGTCCAGCATGGCTTGGGTTTCAAGGCGTTTGGTTTCTAAGTCGGTCATGATAGGTCGTGTTGAGTGCGGTTAAAAACAAATTATATAGCGGATTCAATCAATTTTCGATACAAGGCGCGGCAATAGTGTAGTGAAAGCGAAGGGATTTGAGCCGACCACGTTCAGACGGCCTTTTGTCCTTCCGCTTCGTCCACCAGCAAAAATGCCGTCAAAGCCAAAGCGGTCAATACTGCCGTCAACACCATCGCCCGTCCGTAATTGTCCGCACCGGCGCGCCCGAGATAATCGTAAATCAAAGTGGTCAGCGTCTGCCATTCGGGGCGCGACAGGAACAATGTGGCCGCAAATTCGCCGATACACGTTGCCGAAGCCAAAGTCAGACCGCGCCGCAAAGCCGGTTTCAATAAAGGCGCGGTTACATAACAGGCCGTCTGAAAACCGTTTGCGCCCATAGTACGCGCCGCCGCCGCGTAATCTTTGGGCAAACCGTCCCACGCGGCCAATACATCTTTGGCCACAAACGGATACGCCAACAGCGCGTAAGTCGCCGTCAGCAGCCACAGCGAAGCCGTCCACTGCGGATAGAGCAGCAATACGCCGAACGCAATGCACACGGGCGACACCATAAACGGCAAAAACATCAGCGCGCGCAACCACGCCATTTGCCGTGCCGCCGCCGCATACAGTACGCCCAATACCGTCGCCGCCGCCACTGCTGCCGCAGAGAAACGGACGGTGTTCCACACAGCCGTCCAAGTCTGCGCTTCAAACAAAACCGACCACGAAGAGCCTGCCGATACCGCCTTGAGCCACACCGCCGCCAAAGGCAGCAGGCAGCACACTGCCAACATGGTCAATACCGTTGCCGTCAGCCATTTTTCCCAAGCCCATATCGGCGCACGCGGAGGCAAAGGCGAGACTGACTTATCCACAGTCACGCGCCTGCTCCAATACGCATACAAACCGCCTGCCGCCGCCGTAACCGCCAGCACCAGCCACACCAACACCGACGCACGCGCCATGTCCAACTCATACGCCACCAGCCGGTAGATTTCCACTTCCACCGTCGCAAAACGTTCGCCGCCGAGCAGCAAGGCCAGCCCGAAGCCTGAAAAACAATATAAAAACACCAGGCACGCGCCGCCGGCAACCCACGCGCGCACCACCGGCCATTCGACCCAGACAAACCGCCTCCACGCGTCCGCGCCCAAAGATTGTGCCGACAGCAACCGCGCCTGCGGCACACGCACAAATCCCTGATACGCCGAGCGCACCAAAACCGGCAGGTTGAAAAACACGTTGCCGTAAATCAGCAGCCACGGCGTGTCCTGCCAACCTGCCGCCAGCATACCGTGTGCACCAAACAAGGCGAGCACGCCCATGCCTGCCACCAAAGTCGGCATCACGAAAGGCAGCATCAGCAGGCGCAAAACCGTGCGCCGTCCGGCAAAGTCCATCCGCGCCAGCACCCACGCCGCAGGCACGCCCAAAGCCGTGACCAAGACGCAGGTCAAAACCGCCTGCGCCACCGTCCAGCCCAAGCGCAGGCGCATATAGTCATCAGCCACCACTTCCGCCCAAGCGCCTTCGCCGTCGTAAAACGCCAACGACAGCAAAGGCGCGGCCACCATAATCGCTAAGAAACCTAAAGGCAGAAGCAACAGCGCAAACCGCCGAATCCAAACCTGCATCGATGCGTACCCGAGAATAAAAATGCCTATTTTAGCCCGAGTTCGGCATAGAAGGTGGTATTCCTGCCCTTGTTTTCAGACGGCCTGTGTAGCTTTACGGATAAAACCGCCGTTTCTTCAAATTTTCCAAACATTTACGAAATCTCTTCAAAAAGGCAACATAATTGGTTGGGTATTTTTGATACAATCCGCCGCTTCAAAAAATCAAATAAATCAAAAACAAGGAAACATTATGACCGCTACACGTCCACAAACCTATGATGCCGTCGCGCGCGCGTTGCATTGGCTGACCGTACTCGGTTTCATCGGCATCCTCTCCACCATTACCGTTTGGACCATCTATGATGGCGAAGAATGGGTCAAATCGCTCTTTGGCGTGCATAAATCCATCGGTTTCATCACGTTGCTGGTGATTATCGTGCGCATTGTTTGGGCCTTGCTCAATGCGTCCAAACGTCCTGCCGCCGACAGCTTTGCCGCCAAAGCAGGCCACCTTGCCCTTTACGTCTTCATGCTCGCCGTTCCCGTTATCGGCATGATCCGCCAATATGGCGGCGGCCGTGGCCCGTTGAAAGTATTCGGTGTCGAAGTGATGCAGGGTTCGCCTGAAAAAATCGAATGGATGTCCAACCTCGGCAATATGGCGCACGGCAAACTCGGCTGGCTGCTCTTCGCGCTGGTCGCCGGCCACATCGCCATGGTTGTTGTCCACCGCATTCAAGGCCACGACGTTTTATACCGCATGATCGGTCGTCGTTCTTAAGTGTAAAACGGTAAACAGCCAAGGCCGTCTGAAAACAGTTTGATCAAGCAAAAACTGTTTTCAGACGGCCTTTTTGTATTTGTGTTAATCTGCAAAAGTAGGGCAGGCATTTTGCCTGACTGTTGTCTAAATACTGTAAACCGTACCGAGAAACACCATGACTGCTCCTATTCTCGCCATTACATCCGGCGAACCGGCCGGCATCGGCCCCGACATCTGCCTTGATTTGGCTTTCGCCGACCTTCCTTGTCGCCCCGTTGTTTTGTGCGACAAAAACCTGTTGGTAAACAGGGCCGAACAGCTCGGCAAATCCGTCATTTTGCGCGATTTTCAAGCTCAAGCGGCTGAACCGTTGCCCAAGGGTGAACTCGAAGTTCTGCATATTCCCTTAGATGCCGAGTGTCGGGCGGGCGAACTCAATCCTGCCAATGCCGCGTATGTGCTCCGACTGCTGGATACGGCGTATCAAGGCATTTCAGACGGCCTGTTTGCCGGTATGGTGACCGCGCCGCTGCATAAAGGCATCATCAACGATGCCCACGCAGGCAACGGCTTTTTCAGCGGCCATACCGAATACCTCGCCGAAAAAAGCCATACCGAACAAGTCGTCATGATGTTGACCGGAGGTGGCCTGCGTGTGGCGTTGGTGACCACCCATCTGCCGCTGAAAGACATTTCCGCCGCCATCACGAAGCCTTTAATCGAGTCGGTTGTCCGCATTCTTGAACACGACCTACGCCATAAGTTCGGCATAGCCAATCCGGTCATCCTCGTTACCGGCCTCAATCCCCACGCCGGCGAAAGCGGCCATTTGGGACACGAAGAAATCGACACCATTATTCCGGCGCTTCATGCCTTGCAGGCCGAGGGCATAGACGCACGCGGCCCTTATCCGGCCGATACCGTGTTCCAACCCTTCCTGCTCAAAGATGCCGATGCCGTCCTCGCTATGTATCACGACCAAGGGCTGCCGGTGCTCAAATACGCCGGTTTCGGCGAAGGCGTGAATATCACCCTCGGCCTGCCCTTTATCCGCACCTCTGTCGATCATGGCACAGCCTTGAACTTGGCAGGCACGGGCAAAGCCGATTCCGGCAGCCTGATTACCGCCGTCCGTGCCGCGCTAGACATGGCGCACAATATGCAGAAACAGGCCGTCTGAAATGTGGAGGTTTAATCGTTTGCAGGCGTAATGTGTTCCCATAAAAGCATCATCAGGGATATTTGCCTGTCGGTTTATGAAGCCGATAAATGTTCGGACAATAATCAGCGTTTTATTTTAAAAACCATATAAAAAAGTCCGTCTGAAGTCCCATGATTTGGGTTTCAGACGGACTTTGGGTTTTTTGGTTTACCAAATTTCAGACAAAGTTTCTTTGACTTTGGCCTTTACTTCCGCACCGAAGCGGCGGCTGAGCATTTTGCTGAAATCGTCTTGCGGCGTGTAGTTGACCAGTTCAGGAGCTTTGACGACATCGCGGGCAACGCTGTAAATGCTGCCGAAGTCGTCGATCAGGCCGACCTGTTTGGCTTCTTTGCCGGTGTAGATGCGGCCGCTGAAAATATCGGGATACTGTTTGTCTTTCAACCTTGCGCCGCGGCCGAGTTTGACGGCTTTGATAAATTCTTGGTGAATATCGCCCAACATGGTTTCCCAAATTTGGGTTTGTGCCGGCGTTTCAGGCGTGAAAGGGTCACCCATGCCTTTGTTGCTGCCGGCGGTTTTCAGACGGCGTTTGACACCGGCTTTGTCCATCAGGCCGGTAAAGTCGAAACCGCCGCCGATCACGCCGATGCTGCCGACAATACTGGAAGGGTCGGCGTATATTTTGTCGGCTGCGGCGGCAATGTAGTAGCAGCCGGAAGCGCACATGTCTTCGGCAACGAGGTAGACCGGGATGTCTTTGTGTTCGGCTTTGAGGCGGCGGACTTCGTTAAAGGCCGTGTTGGACACGACAGGCGAACCGCCGGGGCTGTTGGCACGAATGATGATGGCTTTGGCGTTACCGTTTTCGTAGGCGGCTTCCATGCTGTCGCGCAGGATTTGGACTTGGTCGTCGATGTCGTTGCCGATTTCGCCGGTCAGGTCGATAACGGCGGTGTGTTCGCTGCGGGCTTGGATGCTCGTGGTTTTTCCTTCTTCTTCCGCAAGGCCGAAGATTAGGCTGAGGAAGATGAGGACGGCGACGCCGCGCCAGATATTGCGCCAAATGCGGGCGCGGCGCTGTTCTTGGTAGGCGGCGAGGAGGACTTCGCGCAGGGTGTTGCGCTCCCAGTTGTCGACGGGGGTGGAGGCTGAAGAGGGTGTGTTTTGGGCATCGCCTTCACGGTGGATTCGGTATTGCATGATGTGATGTGCTTTCTTGTAGGCCGTCTGAATGTTCAGACGGCCTTATCGGTTTTAGTTGATGGAATAGCCGCGCAGGTATTGCGTACGTTCGCGGGTCATACGGGTTTCACACTGCAGGCGCAGGTATTCTGCTTGTGCGGCGTTGTCTGCGGACGCGGCGGCTTGTTGGCAGTTGAGTTTTTTGCTTTGAATCCAGGCGCGTTGTTCGCCGAGGATTTGTTGTTTGACATCGCTGTCTAAGCCGCCCCAGAGGTCGTTGATCTCGCCGTCTGCCTGACGGTTTTGCGCGCGCGCGTTGTCGAGTTCGCTTTGGCTGAGGCCGGGCGGCTCGTTGCGCGGAGTTTCACGGTCAGGGTGCAGGACTTCGTAGTCTGAATCGTCGTCATTATCGGTCAAACCGACGGCTTGGCTGGCGGCGTTGTTTTCAAGGATGTCTTGCGGATTGAGGGTGGGTGGTTCTTCCGTGTTTTGGTTTTGCAGCAGTTTGATGGCCTGCTCTTTGGACACGGGTTTGCCGTCTATCATGACGATGCTTTTCACGCCGTAGGGCAGCAGGGTGGCGGAAAGGGTTTGGGCGGTGGAACTCAGGGTATTGTCTTCGAAAACCGGTTTGCCGTCTTTATCGGGGGTGTAGAGCAGGGTGGTGCTGAACGTGTTGTTTTCAAAAGTCAGGTTGCTGCCCATCAGTTTTTGTTCGAGCATGTCGGACAACGGGGTGTTGCCGTAAATCAGCGGGCTGTTGTCTATGGCCGTCTTGAGGATGGTGTCGGGAATGCGGATTTTGAGGTTGGCGCGGCAGATGGCTTTGCCGTCGTCTTCGGTTTCTTTGGGGTCTTCAAGCAGGGTTTCTAATTCGAGGCCGGCGGCGATGATTTTGTCGGCATCGACAAATTGGCGGTTGTCATTGCGGGCAAAGGAGCGCGCTTGTTGTTTGAGGGTGTCTTCGATGGTGGTACGGATGTTTTGCAGTGTGGCCGGTTGGGCGCAATCAAGTGCGGCTTTGGGCTCTTCTTTGCTGCATGCGGCAAGAAGAATCGTGCTTAAAATCAATACGGAAGCGGTTTTTTTGTACATGGGTACTCCTGAAGATGACGGCCTTTCAGACGGCCTGACGTGCTTATCATAACAAAAGCACTTGCAGCAAGTAAATGCGGCAAGTGCTTTTCTATGTCAGACGTATCAGCCTTTGATGACGCTGATGAAGCCGGAGAGGATGGCGGCGTTGAGCAAGTCAACGAAGAACGCACCCACCATAGGTACAATCAAGAAGGCTTTGTGAGACGGGCCAAAAGTTTGGGTAATGGACTGCATATTGGCAACGGCAGTCGGGGTGGCACCCAAACCGAAGCCGCAGTGACCGGCTGCCAATACGGCAGAGTCGTAATCGCGACCCATGAAGACGTAGGTAACGAAAGTGGCGTACAGAATCATCACGACGGTTTGTACGGCCAAGATGATGGTTACAGGGCCTGCCAGACCGGTCAATTCCCACAGTTTCAGGTTCAGAAGAGCCATAGACAGGAAGAGTGACAGGGAGGCGTTACCGAATACGTCGATGGCACGGTCAAACATATTGACTTTGAAGGCGGCAGTCAGGACGTTGCGGATGACCACGCCTGCAAACAGACACCATACGAATTTAGGCAAGTCGAAGAAGGCTTTGTCGTAGCTGTCCACGATTTCGGCAAAAGCCAAACATGCGGCAAACATCGCGAGCGTTTCGACAGCGGAGTCAGCCGTAATCAGGCGAGTGCGCTGTGCTTGTTCGAAGATGTCATCAGTAGCATCGTTGTCGTCGGATTTGGCAGTTTTGACGATAGGTTTACGGCCCATTTTGTTGATCAGACGGCGTGCAACAGGACCACCGATCAAACCGCCGAATACCAGGCCGAATGTTGCAGAAGCCATACCTAAGCCGGTTGCGCCGGTCAGGCCGAATTTGCTTTCAAAGTCAGGACCCCATGCACCGGCGGTACCGTGACCACCGGTCAGGGTAATCGAACCGGTAATCAGGCCAATCAGCGGATCCAAGCCCAATGCGCTCGCCAAGCCGACACCGACAAAGTTTTGGACGATGATAAATGCGCCCACCACGGCGGTAAAGATAACCAAAGGCAAACCGCCCGCTTTCAAACGGGAGAAGTCGGCGCTCAAACCGATGGATGTAAAGAAGATGAGCATGAACGCATCTTGCAGCGGTTTTTCAAATTTGAAGCTGACGCCGTAGGCTTCGTGCAGGGCGAACAGGACGATAGCGGCAACCAAACCGCCGGCGACCGGCTCGGGAATATTGAAGTCTCGTAAGAATTTGATTTTTTGAACCAGAAATTTACCAACCAGCAACACGAGTGTGGCGGCAATCAGTGTGTAATAACTGTTGAATTCCCATTCCATGTTGTTTCACCTCCTAGAAATGTTTTTCCGAGCATCCGTTTTTGTTCCGGATGTAGTGTGTTTCAACGCTTGGCGTTATCCGCCGAGTGTCATGGTATTGATGCGCGGGCAAGGTGTTTTCAGAAAGAAATGAAAACAATGACGTGTCCGTGAAAAATAACTGGCAAATATTAGGGGAATAGTTAAAGATTGTCAAAAAATGCGAGTGTAAATATTTTCAGACGGCCTTTTGACCGATGGCATGGTGCACTTCGCGGCGCCATTGTTCTAATAGGGATGTTAATGATTCGGCCGAAGTGTGGCCGTTGCTGATGGCGGCCTGCAGCCAGTAGCAGGCGGTCGGAACATGACAGCCGACACCTTGCCCGTGATAGTAAAAACAGGCGAGGTGGTATTGGGCGGAAGGGTGGTTTTGTTCGGCTGCGATTGCGTACCAGTGGGCGGCCGCCCGAGGGTCTTGCGCCGTACCGAGGCCGTAATGGTAGATGCGGCCTAAGGCTGCCGCCGCGTTTTTATGGTGGAATTCGGCTGCTTCCATGTAATTCTTGCGCGCGGCATTGTAGTCTGCGTAGCGACCGATGGCGTGGGCTTGTGCTTCCGCCAAACGGTAGATGGTTCCGATTTGTTGCTGTTGCAGGGCGGCTGTTTTGATTTGTTCGTATTGTTGCGGATGGTACAGTGCGGCGTCGCTGATGAGTTTTTGTGCAGCGGAGGCAGAACCTAACGTGGCGGCACGGTGGTAGTAATCGTGCGCGATATGGTTGTCGGCTTTGATGCCGAGGCCGTAGCGGTAGAGGTCGCCCATGATTTTCAGGGCTTCGGGATGGTTTTTTTCGGCAGCGGCTTTGGCGTAGCGTGCCGCTTGGAACGGGTCTCGTTCGGAAAGTTCGCCGGTCAGGGCGTATTGGGCCAGCTTGGCCTGTGCTTCCGCTTGTTCCTTATCGGCGGCACGACGATACCATTCTAAGGCTTCGGGTTTGCGTTGGGCGGCAAGAAGGTCGGCCAGCAGGGTTTGTGCGGCGATGTGGCCGGCTTGCGCGGCTTGTTCGAGATATCGTTCGGCTTGTGCGTGGTTGGGGCTGACTCCTGTGCCGTAGAAGTAGATTTGACCGAGTTGCCAGCAGGCGGCAGTTACGCCGAGTGCGGCCGCTTTTTCGTATTGTTCGATGGCTGTCGCAACGTCGCCTTGGCGTTGATGATGGCGTGCCAGATGGTAATACGCAGGCGCGGCATATCGGGCAGCAGCAAGCTCTGCCCAGTAGAGGGATTGTGGATCATTGCGTTGCGCGTGGTAACGCATGAGGATTAATTGGGCTTCGGGATGACCTTGCTCACCCAGCCAGGCGTAGTCATTAAGAAGCTGTCCGGTCGGGGTGCCGTTGTGTTCGCGTTGTTGCAGCAGGATAAAGAGTGCCTTGGGGTGGCGTTGAGCCGCGGCGGCTTCCAGCCATGGAAGTGCCTGCTTCGGATGATTGTTTTGCAGCAGATGATTGCCCAATACAAAAGCAGCTTCCGTATATCCTTGCTCTGCGGCCTGTTGCAGCAGGGGCAGGGCTTGGGCGGTATTGGATTGTTCCAAAAGGGCGGCGGCTTGCCGGTAGAGGATTTCAGGAGCAGCGGTCATGGTTTGCGGGCGGATATAAAGTGGAAGACGGATGTTGCGGCATATGGGCGGCGATACCGGTTGAGAGCTTTGTAAAAATTTTGCTCGGCATAGTTTTGTAGAGTGTATTGTCTTGCTGGCTTATTTTTAGGATGTTTGGCTTGTTATATTGTTTTGCCTAGGGATACATCCATATTTTGTGTGTTACAAAAGGCTCAGCTTGAGTCGGTATGCGCTCATGACAGCTCGGTCATTATACTGTCTTTGTAATTTATTGTTAATGATAAATGCAGGTTTTTGTGTTTTATTTACATGTAAGTAGCCAAGGTATTGATTGCTTCAGGCCGTCTGAAATATTTTCAGACGGTCTGAACTTTTCCTTCGCTAAGTCAGGTTGTCGGTGTAGAAAAGTCGGATGTGTTTTTGTTGGGAAAAAACACCTGACTGTAGAAGTTACCGTTAATTTGGGTCACGTTGAGGTGGTACATTCGGTAGGCATGGAACAGCTCTTTGTCAGGCGGTGTCGGATGATTCCAAAATTCTGCCAAGGTATTTTGGTCAGTAATGCCGGGAATATCATAATAGGCACGGCCGAGAACCTTAACTGGCATATTGTGAATCAGACCGGACAGGCCGCTGGTGCTGTTGATGGTAACCATGCCGAGGCCGTGGCGCAGGAAAACGGGCAGGGGGACATCATGGACGTAAGTGATACGGCCTTTGAGTTTGGGGTGTTTTTTGATAAAGCGTTTGATGTCGCGCGAGTAGTCGATAAAGCCGCGGTCCATCGGATGATGCTTGATGATGAGGTTGGTATCGGCAGGCGCGTGCGCGGCAAAGGAGGCCAAAATATGGAGCAGGAAGCTGCGGACGCTGGAAAAGTCACAATGGATGCGGACTTGGCTGTCGTTGAATACCTGCAAGGGAACAATAAAAAATTTGCCGTATTTGCCCGCCTCCACGCGTTTGGCGATTTGGATGTCTTCAATATAGTAGTTCAAACGCTTGAGGATGGAGATCGACCACAGTTTGAGGTAATGGCCGGCATTGGATGCGCGGTGGTGGATGTAGTTCGGGTACTTGTTCGGATTGCGGAACAATTCGATATAGTAACGGACGGCATTTTTGGCCATGGGCATAAACCCGCCGCGTACCGGCGTCGGCGCTTTGTATTCTTGCTGTGCCAGCTTGGGGAATTGTTCCAAAAAAAAGTCGGCACGGCGCGGTAACGGGGAAAATGCGTTGACGCCGTCTTTTTCTAAGGTGATGTAGTAGGGGCGGAAATAACCTTCTTCAAACGCCCAGAAACCGACTTGGTTTTCGTTTGCAATGCGTTTTGCAATGACGTGATAAGGGCGTGTGTCGCCAAAGCAGACAACCGCCTGGATGTGATGTTGAACGATGTATTCTTGCAAAAATTCAGGAAAGGCATCGTAGTTGTCGTTAAAAACAACGGTATGAGCTTGAGTGGGCGGATAAAAATAGTCGTCGCCTGCATTAAAGTTGAATTTATGTACGGTTTTGCCGTTTTCAGTCAGCCAATTGGCAAGGCGCAGAAAAAAATCGCCGACAGGACTTTGAAGCAGCAGGATATTTTCTGCGCTTTCAAGCAGGTTTTGCAGGTTGTTTTTGAGGACGGTCTGTTTCATGTCGCAATGTGGTTTTGTTTTTTATGTAATAGTTTTGAGTTGAACTTTCAAGCATACGCCAAGCGTATTAACGATGCAAAGGCAATGATGCCGCAATTGAAGCTGGTTTATGACGCATTGTTAACTTTGATGGTGTTTATTTGAAAGATCGATATAGTTGTTTGATTTTACCTAATTTTTTAGCAAAGTACCCGCGATGTAATCCGTTGTTGTTTTTTTGCATATTTTTTTGTCGTATCAGGATTTGGGCAGCGGTTTCCGCATTAATGGCCTGATGGGTTTCGGGATGGATATAGTCGGGGTAGTGGATGAGCGTGCCGGCAATCAGCTGCCAAAGCTCAAGCCTGCGGCTGCGGCGCGGAATGGGGAGCAGATCTTGGGTAAGTCCCCAACCTGCGTAAAAAGGCAGACCGTAGCAGCTGACTTTTTTGCCGCGCAACAAGGATTCAAAACCAGTCAGCGAAGTCATGGTATGTATTTCGTCTGCGTATTGGAGACAGGTCAGGATATCGGCTTGTTCGACGGTTTGGTCGGCATATCGTGCCGTATCTTCAGGGGAAATATGGCCGATGCGGTTACCGCTGACTACATCTGGATGCGGTTTGTAGATGATATAGGCATCGGGATTGCGTTCGCGTACGGTACGGAGCAGATCCAGATTGCGATAGATTTGGGGCGAACCGTAGCGGATAGACGCATCATCTTCAACCTGGCCGGGAACGAGGATTACGGTTTTGTTGGTTGACGGGACCGTGAAGTCTGAGCTGCCGACGTTGTATTTACTGATGTGGTTTTCGGTCAGCATTTTTTGCAGCTTCAAGGCCGTCTGAAAGTCCTGGTCGTCGAAGTTTTGGTTTTGGAGGATGTGTTCAAGACGTGACGGGGTTTCGGCATTGAAATAAATGCCCATATCGTCGGTAACGAGCGACAGCGGTGGCACTAAATTAGAACCGAGTCCGACCGAGCGGATAAAGCCGTCTTCCATGCGCAGCAGGGGGATATTATGTTGTTCGGCAAAACGGACGATGGCCTCTTTGCCGTTGCCCCAAGCTAGGATGCGTGCATCGTCGGACAGTTTGACCCCTGCCAGTTTTTGGGTGGAGGAGATAAATTTCAGACGGCATGAGGGTACGTTAAAGAACGGTTTGGCAACCGCGCGTTTCCACAAAGACATGCCGACGCAATACAACTCTCCACGCAATTTGTCGTTTTTGCGTTTGACCGTTGCCAGATAGTCGATAACATCAAAGAGGCTGCCTGCTTCGCCGGTATTGGGGTTGAGGTAGCGGCTGTATTGCAGATAGGCTGCTGCGAAGAGTTGCAGCAAGTTGCGGCGGGCGCGGCGTTGGGTTTGAACAAGGCTGCCGATTTGTGGGTGGCGGTCGTCGCTTACGCCCCAGCCGGCATACCACGGCAGGCCGAAGGTGGTCAGTGGTTTGCCGCACAAAAGCGCCTCAAAACCCATTTGCGAGGTAACGCAATAAACTTTATCGACGTTTTGCAACAAAGAAATCGGATTGATGTCTTCTGCCAAAAGATGGGCGCGGTGTTGCTGCGCCAGTTGGGTCAGATAGCCTTGTTTTTTGCCGCACAAAACATCGGGATGGGTTTTTACCCAGATATCGGCTTGCGGGTTTTCATTCAAGGCCGTCTGAAACATCAGTTCAAACGTAGAGGCGTCTGCGCCGCCATATTGGATGGCCATATCGCCGAAGGTTTGGTCGATGATGAGGATGGTTTCGGGTTTGGATGGGGAGTGTAAAGGATGATCGTCTGAAAGCTCGGGCGCGTGATTGTATTTGGACAGGTGGTGTTGCAGGATGAAATCCATCGCCTGTTGCGCCTGAGCCAAGGTTTCAGACGGCATGGTATCGGCGGCGAGAATCAGTTGTTCCAAACGCGAAGGACGTGTGGTGTCGTAGTAGATGCCGATGTCGTCATAGACGATGGAATAGGGCGGATAACCGGCGACACCCAGTCCGAGCGAGCGTAAAAAACCGTCTTCCAACGCAATAAAGGGAAGCTGGTGTTCGGCGGCAAAAGCACGTGCTTTGTGTGTCGTCGGGCGCAAACCCCAGCCGACAACAGTCTCTGCACCTTTTCCGTCTTTGCAGATATGAAACTCAGGCAATAGGGTGGAGAGATGGGGGATTTTGCGGATGCCGCGAGAGGGAATGTAGGCGTTTTTCACAATGCGTTTTCGTCGATTATTGTTATTAATGGATTGTAGGCCGTCTGAAAAGAGGAACATTCTTTCAGACGGCCTGAATTATTTTTAAAACTTTTTAAAACGTGACTGCTTCGGTCAATACTTTGCCTGCCAAGTCTTTAGGCGACAGGTTCGGCTCACCTTGCAACGGCCAGTCGATACCGACGGTCGGATCATTCCAAATCAGCGAGTGTTCGGCTTTGGGGTTGTAATAGTCTGTGCATTTATAGACGAACTCGGCTTCATCGCTCAGTACATAGAAGCCGTGAGCGAAACCTTCGGGTACCCACAGTTGGCGTTTGTTTTCTGCAGACAAGATCTCGCCTACCCATTTGCCGAAAGTAGGGGAGTCTTTACGCATATCGACGGCCACGTCGAATACTTCGCCGACAACCACGCGCACGAGTTTGCCTTGTGTGTTTTCAGTTTGATAGTGCAGGCCGCGCAATACGCCTTTGCTGGATTTGGAGTGGTTTTCCTGCACGAAGGTGCGGTCGCAGACTTGGGTCTTGAACCACTCGTCGCGGAAAGTTTCCATAAAAAAGCCGCGCGCATCGCCGAAGACTTGCGGCTCAAGCAGTTTTACGTCAGGAATGGCGGTATCAATGATGTTCATTGTTTTATCTTTCATCTAAAGGCCGTCTGAAAAGTTTCAGACGGCCTCAAACATTATTTTTTCAACAGGCGCAGCAAATATTGGCCGTATTGGTTTTTCGCCATCGGGCGCGCCAGCTCTTCCAGTTTTTCATCGGAAAGCCAACCGTTGCGCCAAGCAATTTCTTCCAGGCAGGCGATTTGCAGGTCTTGGATGTTTTGTACGGTTTGGACGAATGAAGCGGCTTCGTGCAGGCTCTCGTGGGTGCCGGTGTCCAACCATGCGAAACCGCGTCCTAAAAGTTGAACCGACAATGAACCGTCTTCCAAATACATTTGGTTGAGGTCGGAAATTTCCAATTCGCCGCGGGCGGACGGTTTGATTTGTTTGGCGAACTCGACGACGCGTTGGTCGTAGAAGTACAAGCCGGTTACCGCCCAATCGGATTTGGGCTGTTGCGGTTTCTCTTCGATAGACAGGGCGTTGAAGTTTTCGTCAAATTCAACCACGCCGAAACGCTCGGGGTCTTTGACTTGATAGCCGAATACGGTTGCGCCGTGGGTCTTGGCGGCGGCCTGTTTCAATGTTTGCGTAAATGATTGGCCGTAGAAAATATTATCGCCCAAAACCAAGCAAACATTGTCGTTGCCGATAAATTCTTCGCCGATGATAAATGCCTGTGCCAAGCCGTCCGGACTGGGTTGCACGGCATAACTGATGGAAATGCCGAAATCGCTGCCGTCGCCGAGCAGGCGTTTGAAAGAGGCGTTGTCTTCAGGCGTGGTAATGACCAAAATATCGCGGATTCCTGTCAGCATCAATACGGACAGGGGATAGTAAATCATGGGCTTGTCGTACACGGGCAGCAGCTGTTTGGATACCCCGCGCGTGATGGGGTAGAGGCGAGTGCCGCTGCCGCCGGCAAGGATAATGCCTTTCATGGGTTTTCTCCTGAGTAGTGTGTGTTTGCGTGATTTTCAGACGGCCTAATATGGGAACAGGCCGTCTGAAAACTTATTTTCCGGTGCCTAAACGCTCTAAACGGTAGCTGCCGTTCAATACGTTTTGCCACCAGGTTTTGTTGTCCAAATACCATTGCACTGTTTTGCGGATGCCGGATTCGAATGTTTCTTGAGGTTTCCAGCCCAGCTCCCTGCCGATTTTGGCAGCGTCGATGGCATAGCGTACGTCATGGCCGGGACGGTCTTGTACGAAAGTAATCAAATCTTCATAACGTGCCACGCCGGCCGGTTTTTCAGGAACAAGCTCTTCCAGCAGGGTACAGATGGTTTTGACGACTTCAATATTGGCTTTTTCATTGTGGCCGCCGATATTGTAGGTCTCGCCGACAACACCTTCGGTAACAACCTGATACAGCGCGCGCGCGTGGTCTTCGACAAACAGCCAGTCGCGGATTTGCATACCGTCGCCGTAAACGGGCAGCGGTTTGCCGTCAAGCGCGTTCAGAATCATCAAAGGAATGAGTTTTTCCGGAAAATGGTAAGGGCCGTAGTTGTTGGAACAGTTGGTTACGATGGTCGGCAAACCGTAAGTACGCAGCCATGCACGGACGAGGTGGTCGCTGGACGCTTTAGAAGCAGAGTAGGGGCTGGACGGCGCGTATGGCGTGGTCTCGGTAAACAAATCGTCTGTGCCGTGCAAATCGCCATAGACTTCATCGGTAGAAATATGGTGAAAACGGAAGGCTTCGCGCTTTTCAGACGGCATTTGTTGCCAGTAGGCGCGGGCTGCTTCAAGCAGATTGAATGTACCGACGATATTGGTTTGGATAAATTCGCCTGCCGAATCGATAGAGCGGTCGACATGGCTTTCCGCAGCCAAGTGCATCACGGCATCAGGCTGGTGTTGTGCGAATACGCGGTCGAGTTCGGCGCGGTCGCAAATATCCACTTGTTCAAAAGCATAGCGAGGATTATTGGCTACCTCAGTCAAAGATTCCAAATTGCCGGCATAAGTCAGCTTATCGACATTGACGACAGAGTCTTGGGTGTTTTGGATAATATGACGGACAACGGCAGAACCGATAAAGCCCGCGCCGCCGGTAACAAGGATTTTTTTCATAAGTTTCAGAGGATAGTCAAAATAATATAAACGGATTATAGCAGACAGAAAGTGTGTTTTTCAGATAAAGAGGCCGTCTGAAAACATCTCTTTCAGACGGCCTGTATCAGGTCAACTTAATCGTCGTAGCCATTTGGATTGTTGCTGACCCAACGCCATGAGTCTTCCATCATCTGCGCCAAATCGCGTTTGGTTTCCCAACCGGTCTGCGCTTTGGTGTAGGCGGGATCGGCGTAGAAACAGGCCAAATCGCCATCACGACGCGGTTTGATTTGGAACGGAATGGTCAAACCGGAGGCTGCCTCAAAGGCACGGATGATTTCCAATACCGAATAAGCACGTCCCGAACCCAAATTAAACAGGTGTACACCCGAAACATCGCTTTTCGCCTGCATTGCCGCCACATGGCCTTCCGCCAAATCCATCACATGGATATAGTCGCGCATACCCGTACCGTCTGGGGTAGGATAGTCATCGCCGAAAACCGACAATTGCGGCAGCTTGCCTGAAGCCACTTGGCAGATATAAGGCAGCAGATTGTTTGGGATACCGTTTGGCTGCTCGCCGATCAAACCGCTTTCATGCGCACCGATAGGGTTGAAATAGCGCAACAAAATCACGCTCCAACGCGGATCGGCCTTTTGGATATCCGTCAAAATGCGCTCCACCATAGACTTAGACGTGCCGTAAGGGCTGGTCGTATCCCCCGGTTGCATATCTTCCGTATAAGGTACTTTACCCGGATCGCCGTAAACCGTAGCAGATGAGCTGAACGCAATCTTAAATACGCCGGCACGCGCCATTTCTTCAGCCAAAACCAAACTGCCCGACACATTGTTGTCATAGTATTTCATTGGTTTGGCCACGCTTTCACCGACTGCCTTCAAGCCGGCAAAATGGATGACAGCATCAATATCGTGTTCCGCAAAGATTTGACGCAACACTTCACGATTACGGATATCCCCTTGGTAAAAAGGCACAGACTTGCCGGTAATCTTTTCCAAGCGCGGGAGGATGTTGGCAGACGAATTGCACAAATTGTCCAAAATCACGGCATTAAAGCCTGATTTCAACAGGGAAACAACGGTATGAGAACCGATAAAACCGGTACCGCCGGTGATAAGAATAGTCATTGGTTTTCCTTAATTAAAATTGTGTTTGGAAGTCGTGAAATCGGTTGGCTGAAAATACAAACACGCTTTCAGATGGCCTGGTGTAAGTGTTGTCAAAGAGGGATTGCTTTATTTGGATATTGTATATTTAGTTACCTGAAAAGTAAAAAAATATGGGATAATCACAGTGTTATGCACAGAGTGCAAAGCGTTATCATTTCAATTTTAATAAAAGGATCTTACCATGTCAGTATCTAACGAAGTTTTGGCGTTGATTTCACAAGTTGCACAAAAACAAGTGTCAGCAAATGAAGAATTGTTGTCTACAGGACTTATTGATTCTGTGAGCGCAATGGATTTGGTTATGGCCATCAAACAAAAATTTGATGTTGATTTGCCGTTTGAGCAACTGGTTGATATTTTGGCAAACTCAGCCAATATCATTCAATATGTTGAAAATAATTACAAAGGCTAAATCATGAAACAATTAAATGAATTCCAAAATCTTGATGATTTTTTGGAATACCGTTTCAGCCAAACTTCGGGAAAAGCGTTAGTTAATGATACTCAAGAATGTTCTTGGGAAGAGTTGCGCGTAAAAATAGCCGCATTTATCGAGGCTTACAAAAGCATAGCAGATATTACCAAAAACATTCCTCTGGTGTTGCACGGCCATAAAGAAATTGATTTTGCAGTGGCAATTTATGCCTGCTTATTAAACAAAATCCCTTTTATTCCGGTGGATAGTATTTATCCTGAAAGCCGTCTGAACAATATCTGCCAACTGTCGAAAGCACGCTTTGTATACCGTTCGGCAACGCAAACTTTTGAAAAGCAGACTGACGAAGAAGTAGAGCTGGCTGAAAAAGATTTGGCTTACATCATGTTTACTTCAGGAACAACCGGCGCACCTAAGGGTGTGCAAATCGGTCGTGAAGCCGTGTTTAACCTGATGAAATGGATGAAAGAGCAGCTTAATTTAGCCGCACCTAATGTATTCATGAATCAGGCTCCGTTTGCGTTTGATTTGTCAATGTACGAAATCTTTGGCAACTTGGCTTACGGCGGTTGCATTGTCATGAACAGTCGTGATGCTATTTCTAATCCTGCCACCTGGATTGATTTTTTGGCCAAACAACAAATTACTACCTGGGTTTCCACGCCTTCTTTTGCCATGCAGCAGCTGCTTAACCCTAAATGTAGTCAAGCTACTTTACCGAGTTTGAAAGAATTTTTGTTCTGCGGCGAAAAACTTGGCAAACCAGTAGTAAATATGATTTTTCAAAAATTTCCCGGTGTCCGTGTTATCAATACCTATGGTCCGACTGAAGCTACTGTAGCAACAACTTACGTTGATATTACACCTGATATGCTGGCGGCAGAAGAAGAGTTGCCTGTAGGCGTTGCCGTGCTTAATTCCAAATTAGAGATTGTTGACGAAGAGATTTGGATTAGCGGTAACCATGTGATGCGTGGCTATCTGAACAACGAAACTGAAAATGCTAAACGCTTGGTAGTACACAGTGCAGATAACCGTACTTATAAAACAGGTGACTACGGTTTTGAAAAAAATGGATTGTTCTATGTACAAGGCCGTAAAGACGAGCAGATTAAGCTCAATGGCTACCGTATCGAACTTTCAGAAATTGAAGAAAAAATCCTTAACCTTAAGGAATTTGCCTTTGATAATGTGGCAGTAGTGGCTTTGAAACGCAACACAGGCGCAGTATTGCGTTTGGTGTGTTTCTATACAGCCAAGCAAAGTGCAGATACTCAGGCGATCAAAGACGCATTAGTACAAAATTTACCGTCTTACATGATGCCGTCTGAATTTATTCACATTGATGAAATTCCAGTCAGCACCAACCACAAAACCGACAAAAAAGCATTGTTGGAAAAATATCAGCAGGGTTTATAAAATGGATTTATATCAAATTCAGCAAAACATCTTACGAAAAGCCAAGATTGATCCTCAAAAGGTTAACGCTTGGATTTATAACAATCAAAGTATAGTGTTTGATTTTCTGTTGAACGACTATTTTGTCAGCGTCAGTTATACGGCAGTAGGACAAACCTTTAACTTTATTGAGCGTAATAAGAGCAAAATTTCTAAGATTTCCGGCTTCCATAAATTTCTGAAATATATTTCAGAAATTTATGGAAGTTACCCACAATCGGTTAATCAAGAAAAGACAGTATTGTCTTTTAAATTTGCTGAAACCGATTGGGCAAAAATCGAGGATAAATTTAGTGAGATTTTAGAAGTCACTTCCATTTATCTTGGCAGCGAATTATGCTACATCCTGAATGTTGAAAAAAATAAGGGCATTAATTTAGCCGAGTACTTGGATAAGCCGGAAGTTGAATACATTGGTGTTAAAGGCGACAGTAATGAGTTTTTCCTAAGCTATGCTCGGAATCATGGTCTAAGTGATTATGTTTATGAGCTAAATAATAGAGGCTTTTTAGCTGTTGAACACAAAATGGGTGTAAGTGTGTTCCGTCGCGTGAACAAGCACAGTTATAAAGATCTTTTGGCTTATTTCCCAGACTCTTTCCATGAGTTGGAAAATGTCATTTATACTGTTGAAGCACCGAAAGTATTGAGTGCCAACAAGAAAAACCTATTGGTGTTGTTCTCTTATACCAATAAGAGTAATGAGAATATGGTTGACCGTTATTATAGCCACCCATTTCCATTTATCAGCAACAGCATTATGCCAAATACTTACATCATCCGTATGGCTGATGTATCAGACGCGTTTGGCAGTCACGGGTTGAATACAAAGTTTGATGAAAATATCGAAGACAATATCCAGCGTTTCATTAAGAGCCTGATGAATATTTATGGCGTAGATAAGAAAAACGTAGTCATTTGCGGTGCATCATCAGGCGGTACAGGAGCGGTATATCACGGCTTAATTGGTGGGTACAAAACCTTTGCAATCGACCCATTTTTGGGCAATCATAAATACTATGGTGGCAAAGATCCATTGTATCTGCATTCTATCCGTACGCCGATTTTGGAGACTTTCAAAAAGCTACCAGATGTAATTGATCATAACCTTGAAAATCAAGTGGTCATTTCATCGGCTAAAGTATCAGAGTTTTATCCGGATATTAAAGAGCTGAAAGAAGCATTGCCTACAGTTGTATTATGTGAGTTTGACTTTGAAAAAATTCAAAAGCACATAGATTTTTCAGGCAACACAGTATTCTTGTCCAATACCATTATCAATAATTTGCTGTTGGACATCCATATTACTGATTCGGACATTAATCTGAACTAAATGCGAAGTAAATAGACAGTAAGTTTAAAATTTACTGTCTATTTTTTTAATATTTGAACCATATTTATCATGTTTGGGGAATGTAATGGTAGATAAAACGGCTGAAGAATTTCAGCAAGAAATTCTTAAAAATATCAAATTAAAAAATACGTCTGTTGATATTTATTATCAGCAGAATGTGTACTGCAATTTCAAATCTGACCGTGAAACACCATTTTCTGTCAGCTTAAATTTAGATTGGCAGAAGATTTTCCTGTTTTATCGTAATAAAAGTGAGATAGATAATATCGGAGAAATGTTTCCAAACTTCAGCTTATCTAAGCAGGATGGGGATAATGTATACATTTATGATGTCAGTACTTTGGATTTTGCCCAAACCTGTGCGGTCTTTATCAAATTGGCCGAGCGTGC
Organism: Neisseria sp. HMSC058F07; assembly: GCF_001810035.1. NCBI lineage: Bacteria > Pseudomonadati > Pseudomonadota > Betaproteobacteria > Neisseriales > Neisseriaceae > Neisseria > Neisseria sp. HMSC058F07. The sequence goes on from NZ_KV799674.1 coordinate 194,072, forward strand.
GGAACAATATTTTTCTGAACGGCCAGTAGTTAACAGCCGCAAAAAAGAGGTGATGTCAGGTAATTATATCGACACCTCCGGAAATAAAATTACTGCACCTGATAATCTGCGAAACTGTCATTTCCAATTTCTAGGAGGAGGTGGGAATGAAGTTGTTATCCACCCTAATGCAAACTTGCGTAATGTATTTTTGGAATTTTTAGGCAAGGACAGCAAAGTCTATATTGGAGAAAATGTTTCTATGCAAGGCCAATGGTGTTTGGGAGTAGGCTGTACGATTAATATCGGCAGTAAAACTACCAGTACCAATCCGGTTTATATTACTGTTGCCGAACATACAACCTTGTCCATTGGTGAAGATTGTATGTTTGCCACTAATAATCAAATCCGTACTGATGATGCACACCCGATTTATGATGTTCATACTGGAAAACGTTTAAATATTTCTAAAGACGTTACCATTGGAGACAGAGTGTGGGTAGCCTATGGCGCAACAATTTGGGGTGGTACAAAGATTGGTAGCGGTAGTATTGTTGGTGCATTTTCGGTAGTGAAAAAACATTTTCCTAATAACTGTGTTATTGCAGGCGTGCCGGCTAAAGTCATACGCAAAGATGTATTTTGGGAACGCAATAATGTTTTATACACAGATATAGATGAAGGTAAGGATTTGGCAGAAATGAATCATGTTACCTATATCAATTCAACAGTAGAACTCGATTAGTGCATCTAATAGTAAAGGCCGTCTGAAAACATAAAAGTTTTCAGACGGCCTTTTTTAAGATAAGACAGAGATTACTCTAAACAAGCCAATTGTTTTTTCAGACACTCAGCCTGTAATGCCTTGTCACCTTTAGCTTCGGCTATTTCAGCTGCCAGTTTCCAATATGCTGCTGTGTCTTGTAGAGAGAGACTGTCAAAATAACGTTGTGCTGCCTGATGGTTTTTCAGACGGCATAAAGAAGTTGTATAAAGATACATCGTTTCCGGTGTGGTTTGTGCAAAATCAGCCAATATTTTGGTGACAGACTCCCAATCTTGGTTTTGGGCAAGTTTTTCAGCTTCATACAAGGCCAAAGACGGATTCTCAGGATATTTTTGGCGCAGTTGAGCCAATAGATATCCTTCGCCGTCAGTGTTGCCGGTAGCGTACATTTTTTTCAGATAATCGACCGTTAAATCTTCAGGAATTAAGAGCAGATTTTCTTCAAAGGCACGGTTAAGCTGGGTAAATAGTTTTTCAGAATCACCGCGTAATTTTGCCAGTCTTGCAATCGCGATACGGCAACTTGGATCATTCTTAGTATGGTTTTCAAAAGCAACCAAAAACTGATGCGCGCCTTGTAAGTTACCAAGGTTCATACAGAGGTAAGAAGCCAACAGCTCGGGTTTGAGATAGCCTTTTTCACGATCGTCCAAGCTATCAATATACGTTTTCAGTAAAGCCAATGCTACAAAATAATTTTGCTCCGATAGCTTTTGTGCTACGGCTAACAAAGGTTGATATGAGTCGGGTAAATCTGTACCTATCCGGGCAAACAGTTTTTCAGACGGCCTTTTTGCTTGGTGAAACGAGGCTGCAAGTAATGCGACAAGTAAATCATTTTGCGTTCCTATATGCTCGTTTTCAGCAAAAAATTCCGCCCCTTTAACAGCATTACCGATATATAAGTCCATTTTTGCATGCCAGTAACCTGCGGTATCGGGATAATCAGGTAACAGGTTTTGCAAAGTATCAAACTGTTTGCTCTCAAATAAAGCATTCAGATAACGATGGCGATAATCAGCTGTTTCTTCCGCATTCAGACGGCCTGTATCAAGCAGAGTTTGGATACGGCTTGCAGCCAAGTCCCATACCTGATGATTTTCTGCTTGCTCAATCATATTGATTAAAATCGGCAGATTGTCAGCGGTTTCGGCATGGTCAAGAGCAGTAATAGCTTGATACACACGTTCGCAGTTGCCACCTTCCTGGAAGGGGAAAGTATCGCGGATGCGAGCAAGATATTCGGGTTTGGCATGTCCTGATTTTAAAATGTTTTCTAATTCAGTCAGCGTTTCATGCTGATTGATGGTAATAGGGCCAAATCCGTCAGTTTCGTAAGAGAAATAGCCTTTTTGATAGGTGTGTGTACCAGAGAAAAAGGCTTCTTTATCAAATTGATAGTAAATAATTGCCTTATTCAGATAGGCCATGTCAAATGCTACTGATGAGTAGTCGGTAATCAATACGGCGCAACGTCCGAAAAGATTTTGAATACTTTCAGTTTCACGCAGTCCACTCCAGATTTTTATATAGGTAGGGACATTCATTATTTCCAAATAGGGCTCGATATTTGGGTGTGGTGCAAAAATTACTTCGTAGCCGTAGGTTTCTGCCATTTCCTTCAGGCGCTGGTCGTGAAGCAGAGCCTGCCAGTAACGGGCATAGTCAGTTTCCATAAAAGCACTGTTGAGCGTACGAGTATTGCTACCTGTACCGATATTTTGACCGACAATGTTATTGCGCCAAGTTGGCATAATCAGGATCTTGCGACTGTCGGGCTTATTTTTTGATAGTAAGGAGTCGTAGCGTGGAAATCCAGTTAGTGCTACTTCTTTTTCAGTCAGCTTGTAGGTATTGAAGTCAGCCTTAATCGAGCGGCTTTCTGGCTCAGTAGTGGTAATGAAACAGTGTAGGTTTTGTTTGCTATTTGTCCATGCAGAAAGATTGTCTTTAGTTACTCCGTGCTGAAGAAAGACAAATTTTTTGCTGTGTTCGTATAAATCCCCAAAATAATTGTTGATGTGTTTTTCCAAATGACTAGAAATGATTTTTTCAGCTTTACGCAAACGTTGTTCATATTCACTACCGCCGAATTCTACAAGTTTGAAGCCTTCCTGTTCGAGACGGTTCCAGTCTGGGGCAGTTTTGTTGAGTACGAAATAGCAAGTTTGTTCAGGGTGGTTCTGCATCATATAACGATAAAAATGCTCAGCGTTGTCATCAGCTTTAGTTTCCCTATCCATTAAAAGCCAGCTGCCGTCTGAAAGGTATTTTTCAGACGGCGTAAATAAACCGGTAAGTTCATTTAATGCGATGCCGTGCATAAAGGTTTTACCTTTAATCGAAATTCGCATTGCTTTTTTGTTAAGTAGAATATTAATTTTGGCGTTGTCTGCAACGTCACCATAGGGAATCCACAAACGTTTTTCGTAAACAAATAATTGTTCATTTAGCTTATTGACCACGCTTTTTGCATAGACAGGAATAAGATCACGCCCATCGGCTTGCACAGAATATGGCTGGTCGAAATAGGTAAAATAGCTGATAAGGAACTGTTTGCGTTCACGATCAATGTTTTCAATATAGGCGATTTGGAATGGCGGCTCGCTCTGTTTGAACATTCCAAGCATGCCAACTTTATGGAATAGCCATACTCCTGCTAAGCCAAATTCCATAATATTTTTTTGATCAATATAATCAAAAACCTGCTGCATTAGATCATAAAAATGTGATTTTTGTTTAGTATTCAACAAATCTAGACGTTCAGGTCTATTAAGCAATTGTTGAATATACCAAGCCATATCATATAATGCGGTTTTTTGTATTGAGGAGGGTACATACCCTAAGCGGTTTTTATAGTTTTTAAGCATAGGCAAGAAGCCATACTCAAAAACATTAGAAAACTTTTCTACTTTTTGCCAAGAAGTATCTAGAGTGGATGTGCCACTTTCACGTTTGCGATAGAAATAGACGGCATCTCTGTCAAACACAGCTTTTGCGTCCTGCAAATCTAATAAATAGTCTGCAATAAATTTGCCATCTTCAAAGTTTGGCTTAACATTGTGGTCAAACACCAAATTCTGTTTTTTAATATGGCTGACTCTGAAAAAGGTTGAGGCAGCAGACATATTGATAAATTTATCGAGCTTGGCAACATCAATAACGTGGGTTTTGTTAAAACGGAATCTTAGAGGATGACTATCTTTAATGATATTTTGATTTTCAAAGAAAAATTTCATATTAGTAGCTACAGTTACTGCCGACGGATGTTGGCTAATTTGAGTATCTACTGATTTGAAGTAGTCAGGGTGAAGATAATCGTCAGGGTCAGTAAATACTACCCATTCAGTTTGTGTATGTTGCAAACCCAGATTGCGTGCCGAGGCCTGGCCGCCATTTTCTTTGTAAAAATAATGGATATTTTGGGGAAACTTGGCTTGCCATCGTTTGATGATTTCTGCCGAATGGTCGGTTGATCCATCATCTACTAGAATGATTTGAATGTGTTTTTTGAAATTCAAGCTTTGTTTGACGATGCTGTCAAAGTATTCATCAAGGTATTTTTCGACGTTATAAACGGCTGAAACGATTGTAAATTGATTATTACCTTCGTATTTTAAGGGAAGGTATTTTTTGAGTTTCATTACGCGTTTGGCGTACATGTCGCGGAAAAAGAGTTTAGGGTCTCGTAAGAGCTTCCGAAATTTTTTATTGTTCATTTTTTTTAACCTTTTATTTTTATTTGGTTTTGAAGTAATTTTCCAGCATTTGAATCAGTTTGTCCTGGTAGTTTTCAATCTGTTGCTGGCTGTGAAAATCGTTGGCACAAAAAGAGTGTGGCTGCCGCCCATTTTTTTT
>NZ_KV799674.1:198795-227868 GCF_001810035.1 Neisseria sp. HMSC058F07
TTTTTTTTATTTTCCAAGAGCTTGATATATTGGGCAGGCGCTTTGTTGGAGCGGATATTAAAATAATAACATATTTCATTACCTACTGTAGATTTCCTGTTTAAAAACATCAGCCAAGGTACGAGGAAGGTGGCAAGGTTGAGATCGTGGTTAGAACGGAAACGGTTGGATAAAAAGGCTTCAATCTCAGTACGGTAGTGTTGCCAAGCAAATTGAAAGCTGCTTTTATGCAGTGGAATATAGGTGTGTACTAACGGACGGTCGATGTGGCAGTCGTAGTGCTGTTGTAATAGTGTGATGCAGTTTTTTGAGGCGGAAAGAGTGGGTGTGTCGGTTCCTCTTTCGGACATTTGTTTTAGGCTTTTGTCTGCAATAAAAAGTGAAGCAATCCCGTTGGCGTGAAAAAAATGTTCCTTCGGTAATGGTCGGGCAACAAATACATCATCGTTAAAATAGATGAAGTGTTCATTTAGATTAGGAATGTTGTGCAAGTGTGCTTCGATTACATGCGAATTGAAGGTGGGCAGGTATTGCGGGTCAATGATTTGACTGTGATCTATTATGCTGACATTGGGATAGTCGGCAGGATTGAGCCAGTCGGGGCGTTGGTTGTCGGTAATGATGTAGATATGGTTGACCCACGACAGGAAGGTGCGCACGCTGTGAAGTGAATAGTAAAGTTCGTTGTGGTTGCTGAAACGGGCTTCGTCATTATTGTGGAGTGCGTTTTGTTCGGCAGTAGGGCTATGTTGGCGCCGACGTTTCTGCCATTTGGGATCTTGGTTATTTACCCATGTGAAAACGACATCAACTTTAATAGGGGGAAGGTCGATACTATTTTCAATTTCGGCTAAATACAGGCTGTTGTCGATAATGACCGGTTCGTCAGACTCTGTTGTACGCTGTTCGGCGTTTCGGACAGGGTATCTTTTGTTGAGATAGTCGCGGAAGAATACACCTGGTTGTCGAATCAGTTTTTTAAGTTTTCTCATGACGGTATTCGCTGTAATGTGATGTCTTTTGATGCTTATGTCAGGTTTTCAGACGGCCTAATATTTCATCAGGTGTTATAATGGCTGTGCGTAATTAAAAGTATAGTGAGATTTAATCAATGTTGAAAGCAGAATGTCTTACCCGCAGGGGCATGTTATTGTTGTGTGTCAGTCTGTTGGCTGCATGCTCTTCTCTTCCTACTTCCGGCCCAAGTACACGAAATGTTGTTGCTTTGGGGCAACAGTCGGCTACAGCCGAAGTGCCAGAGGTGGAGTTGATTGATGTGAATGGTGCGGTAGCTCAGTCGCTATATCAAGCGCAAGTTAATCAGTCATTTGCTCAGTTGGGCGATGGTACATCATCAATAGGGGCTATCAATATAGGTGATGTGCTGGACATTACGATTTGGGAAGCTCCTCCGGCTGTGTTGTTCGGCGGAGCTTTGTCGTCTACCGGTTCGGGTAATGCGCAGCAAACGAAGCTGCCTGAACAGATGGTCAGCTCTGCAGGTACGATTTCTGTGCCGTTTATTGGCGATGTGTCTGTCCTTGGTAAAACACCGGTTCAGGTGCAAAACATTATTAAAGGCCGTCTGAAAAAAATGGCAAACCAGCCGCAGGTAATGGTGCGCATGGTGCAAAACAATGCGGCGAATGTATCGGTTATCCGCGCGGGTAACAGTGTGCGTATGCCTTTGACGGCTGCAGGCGAGCGTGTGTTGGATGCGGTGGCTGCCGTGGGCGGTTCGACTGCGAATGTTCAGGATACGAACGTACAGCTGACACGTGGCAATGTTGTCAGAACGATTGCTTTGGAAGACTTGGTGGCGCATCCGCGTCAAAATATTTTGTTGCGCCGCGGTGATGTAGTCACAATGATTACTAATCCAAGCACGTTTACGTCTATGGGTGCGGTCGGTCATACGCAGCAGATTGGTTTCTCTGTGAAGGGCTTATCTTTGGCTGAGGCTGTGGGACGTATGGGCGGTCTGCAGGATTATAGTGCAGATGCGCGCGGCGTATTTGTATTCCGTTATGCGCCTTTGTCCGAGCTGCCTCCTGAGAAACAATCTAAATGGGTTGAAAAGGGTTATGGCGATCGTGCGGAGATTCCTGTGGTCTACCGTTTGAACCTGGCAGATGCGAATTCTATGTTTTGGATGCAGCGTTTCCCTGTGAAGGATAAGGACGTGGTGTACGTATCGAATGCACCGATGGCCGAAGTACGCAAGTTCTTGTCATTTGTGTTCTCGCCTGTGGTTAGCGGTGCGAACAGTATTAATAATTTAGTGAACTGATGGGGAAAATAATGTCTGAGCAAGTTTCTGCAAATGTGGATGTGAAACCGGAACAACCGGCTCCCGAAAAGAAAAAGGCCAAAAAGTCTTGGTTGCGTAAGATTAATCCGTTGCTTTGGGTAACGGTTATCGTGCCGACTTTGTGTTCCGGTGTGTATTACGGACTATTTGCTTCTGATCAGTTCACATCCCAGTCCAGCTTTGTGGTGCGTTCTCCTAAAAGCCAATCGTCTTTGAACGGCTTGGGCGCTATTTTGCAGGGGTCTGGTTTCTCTCGTGCGCAAGACGATATTTATACCGTGCAGGAATATATGCAGTCGCGTTCGGCTTTGGACGCGTTGCGTAAGAAAATGCCCGTTCGTGATTTTTATGAAAAAGAAGGCGACATTTTCAGCCGTTTTAATGGTTTTGGCCTGCGTGGCGAGGATGAAGCGTTTTATCAATACTACCGCGATAAGGTATCCATCCATTTTGACTCTGTCTCAGGCATTTCTAATTTGAGCGTTACATCTTTCAATGCCGGTGAATCTCAAAAGATCAATGATGCTTTGCTCAAACAGGGTGAGGTATTGATCAACCAGCTGAACGAACGTGCGCGTCAGGATACGATTCGTTATGCTCAGGAAGTGGTCAATTCGGCTGAAGAGAAAGTTAAAGAAGCTTCGGCTCAATTGACAAAATTCCGTGTGTCCAACGGTATTTTTGACTTGAAGGCGCAATCCGATGTGCAAATGGGTTTGGTATCCAAATTGCAGGACGAGTTGATTGTCATTCAAACTCAGCTTGACCAGGTAAAAGCCGTTACGCCTGAAAACCCGCAAATTCCAGGTTTGATTGCGCGTGAAAAGAGCTTGCGTAAAGAAATCTCGCAACAAATGAAAGCGATTTCCGGCGGTGGCGAGGGTTCGTTGTCCAATCAGGCGGCGGAATATCAGCGCGTGTATTTGGAAAACGAATTGGCTGAGAAACAATTGGCTGCAGCGATGACTTCTTTGGAAAGTGCGAAAGCGGAAGCAGATCGTCAGCAATTGTATTTGGAAGTGATTTCCCAGCCGAACAAACCTGACTTGGCGCATGAACCAAACCGTCTGTACAACATTGTGGCAACGTTTGTCATCGGTTTGATTGTCTATGGCATTGCCGTGTTGCTGTCTGCAAGTATCCGTGAGCATAAAAACTGATGAAAGAGCTACATAAAACATCGTTTTTGGAGTCGCTGCTTATCCAAAAAAGGGTAATCGGCGCGCTCTTAATGCGTGAAATTATTACTCGCTACGGTCGTAATAACATTGGTTTTTTGTGGTTATTTGTCGAACCTTTGCTGCTGACTTTGGTTATGGTGTTGATGTGGAAGTTTTTCCGCATGCACAACGTGTCGGCTTTGAATATCGTGGCTTTCACGCTGACAGGCTATCCGATGATGATGATGTGGCGTAATGCCTCTAATCGCGCCATCGGTTCGATTGCGGCCAACACAAGCCTGCTGTATCACCGAAATGTACGTGTTTTAGATACCATTTTTGCGCGTATGTTGTTGGAGATTGCCGGTGCCACCATTGCGCAGGTTGTGATTATGGCTGCATTGGTCGTCATCGGCTGGATTGATGTACCGGCAGATATTTTCTATATGTTGTTGGCTTGGCTTTTGATGGCAATGTTTGCCGTTGGATTGGGGCTGGTCATCTGTTCGGTGGCGTTTCACTTTGAGCCGTTTGGCAAAGTTTGGAGTACCATCAGTTTTGTGATGATGCCTTTGTCCGGCGTGTTTTTCTTCGTACACAACCTGCCTCAGCAGTTGCAACACTATGTGCTGATGCTTCCGATGGTGCATGGTACAGAAATGTTCCGTGCCGGATATTTTGGTAACAGCGTTACGACTTACGAAAATCCTTGGTATATTTTGTTGTGTAATTTAGTTTTGCTGCTGCTTGGTTTGGCGATGGTGGCGAGATTCAGCAAAGGGGTTGAGCCGCAATGATTTCAGTTGAACACGTTTCCAAACGCTATCTGACCCGCCAAGGTTGGCGGACAGTCTTGCACGATATCAACTTCAAAATGGAGAAGGGCGAGAAAATCGGTATTCTCGGCCGCAACGGTGCAGGTAAATCGACGCTCATCCGTTTGATCAGTGGCGTTGAGCCGCCAACCACGGGCGAAATCAAGCGGACGATGAGTATTTCTTGGCCTTTGGCATTCTCCGGTGCGTTTCAAGGCAGCCTGACCGGTATGGACAATTTGCGTTTCATCTGCCGGATTTACAATGTCGATATCGATTATGTGAAGAACTTTACCGAAGAGTTTTCCGAGCTGGGGCAATATCTTTATGAGCCGGTTAAGCGTTATTCTTCAGGTATGAAGGCGCGTTTGGCATTTGCTTTGTCGTTGGCGGTAGAGTTTGACTGCTATTTGATTGACGAAGTGATTGCAGTGGGTGACTCGCGCTTTGCCGATAAATGTAAGTACGAGTTGTTTGAAAAGCGCAAAGACCGTTCTATCATCTTGGTGTCACACAGCCACAGCGCCATGAAGCAATATTGCGATAATGCGATGGTGCTGGAAAAAGGGCATATGTACCAGTTTGAAGACATGGACAAAGCCTACGAATATTATAATTCGCTGCCTTAAAGCGATTGTTTTTAAATCAGGCCGTCTGAAATTTCAGACGGCCTGTCCGTTGGAATTCTATTGATGAACATTACTCAAATTCTTTCCCAAGAACTCTCCGCCACTGCCGCGCAAATCAGTGCCGCCATTGAGCTTTTAGATGATGGCGCGACCGTCCCCTTTATCGCGCGTTACCGTAAAGAAGCCACGGGCGGGTTGGACGATACGCAGTTGCGCCAGCTTGCCGAGCGGCTGCAATACCTGCGCGAATTGGAAGAGCGCAAAGCCGTTGTGTTAAAAAGTATTGAAGAGCAAGGCAAGCTTTCAGACGACCTCAGGGCGCAAATCGAAGCCGCCGACAACAAAACCGCGCTGGAAGACCTGTATCTGCCCTACAAACCCAAACGCCGCACCAAAGCACAAATCGCACGCGAACACGGTTTGCAGCCGCTGGCGGACGTGTTGCTTGCTGAGCAGCCGCAGGATGTTGAAGCCGCCGCACAGGACTACCTGAACGAAAACGTCCCTGACGTAAAAGCCGCGTTGGACGGCGCGCGCGCGATTCTGATGGAGCAGTTTGCCGAAGACGCAGAACTCATCGGCACGCTGCGCGATAAGTTGTGGAACGAAGCCGAAATCCACGCGCAAGTCGTTGAAGGCAAAGAAACCGAAGGCGAAAAATTCAGCGATTATTTCGACCATCGCGAACCTATTCGCACCATGCCCAGCCACCGTACGCTGGCGGTATTGCGCGGCCGCAATGAAGGCGTGTTAAACATCGCACTCAAATACCAACCTGACGACACGCCGATTACTCAGCAAAGCGAATACGAGCAACTCATCGCCCGCCGTTTCAAGGTTTCAGACGGCCACAAATGGCTGCGTGATACCGTGCGCCTGACTTGGCGCGCAAAAATCTTTTTGTCGTTGGAACTTGAAGCCCTAGGCCGTCTGAAAGAAGCCGCCGACACCGACGCGATTACCGTGTTCGCCCGCAATCTCAAAGACTTGCTGCTCGCCGCGCCCGCCGGACGGCTGACCACGCTGGGTCTCGACCCCGGCTACCGCAACGGCGTGAAATGCGCCGTAGTGGACGACACGGGCAAGCTGTTGGATACCGTCATAGTCTATTTGCATCAAGAAAACAATATGTTGGCAACGTTGTCGCGCCTGATTAAACAACACGGCGTGAAGCTCATCGCCATCGGCAACGGCACTGCCAGCCGCGAAACCGACAAAATCGCGGGCGAACTGGTGCGCAGAATGCCGGAAATGGGGCTGCACAAAATCGTCGTGTCCGAAGCTGGCGCGTCGATTTATTCCGCGTCCGAACTGGCGGCGCGCGAGTTCCCCGACTTGGACGTTTCCCTGCGCGGCGCGGTGTCCATCGCCCGCAGGCTGCAAGACCCGCTTGCCGAGTTGGTCAAAATCGACCCCAAATCCATCGGCGTGGGCCAGTATCAGCACGACGTGAACCAAAGCCAGCTCGCCAAATCGCTGGACGCGGTGGTCGAAGACTGCGTGAACGCCGTCGGCGTGGACGTGAACACCGCCTCCGCCCCGCTCTTGGCGCGGATTTCCAGTTTGAATCAAACCCTTGCCCAAAATATTGTTGCCTACCGCGATGAAAACGGCGCGTTCGACAGCCGCAAAAAATTGCTGAAAGTACCGCGTTTGGGCGAAAAAACCTTCGAGCAGGCAGCAGGCTTTTTGCGGATTAACGGCGGCAAAGAGCCGCTGGATGCAAGCGCCGTCCACCCCGAAGCCTATCCCGTCGTCGCTAAAATGCTGGCGCAACAAGGTATTAGCGCCGCCGAACTCATCGGCAACCGCGAGCGCGTGAAGCAAATCAAAGCGTCCGACTTCATCGACGAACGCTTCGGCCTGCCGACTATTTTGGACATCCTGTCCGAGCTGGAAAAACCCGGCCGCGACCCGCGCGGCGAGTTTCAGACGGCCTCCTTCGCCGAAGGCATCCACGAAATCAGCGACTTGCAAGTCGGCATGATACTCGAAGGCGTAGTCTCTAACGTCGCCAACTTCGGCGCGTTCGTGGACATCGGCGTCCATCAGGACGGCTTGGTGCACATCTCTGCCTTATCCAATAAATTCGTCCAAGACCCGCGCGAAGTGGTGAAAGCCGGCGACGTGGTGAAAGTGAAAGTGCTGGAAGTCGATGCCGCCAGAAAACGCATCGCGCTGACCATGCGGCTGGATGACGAGGCTGGTGGCACAGCCAAAGGCAACAGGCCGTCTGAAACCCGACATCAAGAACGCCGCGACCGAAAACCCCAACGCAACGACCGCGCCCCGACCAATTCGGCGATGGCGGATGCGTTTGCGAAGTTGAAGCGGTGAGGTAGAAAACCAATTAAAGGTCGTCTGAAAACTTTTCAGACAACTTTTGCCGGCATTTACAGTTGTAATGATACGTTTGTTTTAGTTAAATTCCGTTTATCTGAAATGGATTGTAGATTTTAGATGTAATGGTATTTTACTCAAAATTATAAGTTGAGTATCTGTTTAGTATTTTGTTATTGTTATGAAAGATTATTGGAAAACAGATATTGTTTTAGACTACTTTTGAATATTGGGTTTGTAACCCATTCTATATTTATTAAATTAATAAAAGATATTTCGGTTGAAATTTTAAAATATGGTAAAGATTTTTATATGTATTTTTTATTTTATCTTTATGATATGTTATTTTTTATTAGGTGGAATTTTATATGTATACAGGATAGAATATTATGATATTTTTATTATTTTTGTAAGAATTAATAATTATATATTCTATGGTGGGGGGATCACTCTTTTTTTTCTTTCCTCTAGTGTAAAGTTTATTATTGGTAATATTACAGAGTCAAGTAAATTTTTTAAACAAATTAATATGATTTTTTATATTGTTCAGTATATTAATTTATTTATATTTTTTGCAATTTGTATTTCCGTTTTTTGGGTTGTGGTTTTTAGTTTAAAATTTGGAGTATGAGAATGCCAAACGCTGGATTTAGTTTTTTAAATATTGCACGCGAAAATGGATTAAGTACTGCTGATGCGATTCAAAATGCTAATAATATTCAGAAATATTTAGCCACGCCTGAAGCAGATAGAAATTCATTGGATGGCCTTGATGCTGCAATCGCAGCCTTATCTTTCGCCGCTACAAGTGCTGCTATGGGAGCTTCTGTAGCCAATGCAGGTCTCTCTGGTAATGCAAATGCAGCTGGTGCTATGTTGACGGGAGCTGCATATCAATTGAATGGGGCAGTTGCTTCAGCTTCTATGGCTGCAACTTATGCATATTTGAAGAGTAGTAGGTATCTTCAAATAAGCGTATAGTTCCAAATATCACAAACCCATCATCACAACCTTAGGAGTTCAAACCATGAAACCTGTTTTGTTTGCTGCGCTGATTTCCTGTTTCTCCGTTGCTGCGTATGCGGCCTGTACCGACAGCCAACAGCAGTGCGTGATTTATAAAAACGGCAATGTTGCGACAGAAGGCGGCTGTACGGTCAGCAAGTGTCAAAGTGCCGATGCGCAAGTGTTGAAATGGAAGCTGAAAAACGGCAAAGACGTCACCGTGGAAATCGGAAAAAACGGTAAGGTTTTGGTGAACAAGAAACCGGGTGCGAAAGCGAACAACAGCAATGCGTCAGGCATGGGTTTGACATGCTATGCCGCTGATGCGGACAAACGCGAACAGTTCTGCTCGACCAATTATTGATTGAATTGTTGCTTTGATTAAAGGCCGTCTGAAAAGTGTTTCAGACGGCCTTGATGTTTATCCTTCCGATATTTTTTCATTGAGAAAGTCAATAAAGCTGCGCACTTTCGCACTGAGAAATGCCCTGTCGACATAGGTGGCGTTCAGTTGATCTGTCCAGATGGTGTAATCGGGCAGGAGTTGGATTAATGTGCCCTCCTTCAATTCCTGCTGAACCGCCCAAAGGGGCTGATAGCCTATGCCTGCGCCTGCTTTAATCAGTTCGCGGATCATCAGCGTGTTGTCGCTGCGGATAACCGGGGAGAGGTGGAGAATGGCTTTTTCTCCGGTAATGCGGTGGGTAATCTCCCAGTTTTGTTGACTGGTATAGGAAGGCAGGATGGCTTGATGCTGCATGACGGATTCGGGCGTATCGGGTGTGCCGTGTCGGGCCAGATAGTCGGGAGCGGCAAGCAGGACGAACTCGATTTTGGCCAGCGGTTTGACGATCAGCGAAGGGGAGGGGGTTTTGGAAACGCGTAAGGCGAGGTCGAAACCTTCGGCAATGAGGTCGATATGGCGGTTGTCGAGGACGAGGTCGAGCGTTACTTTGGGATAACGCTGGCGGTATTCTGCTAGCCATGCGCTCATATTGCCGCCTGCAAACCATAGGGGCATGGTAACGCGCAACATACCTTGCGGCGTGTCGGTACCGCCTGCCGCTTTTTGGGCGGCGGTGTCCAAGGTATCCAGCGCGTAGCTGCATTGGCGGTAGTATTCTTCGCCTGCTTCGGTCAGATGGAGGTTGCGGCTGTTGCGGTGTAAGAGCTTGGCTTGAATGGTGTTTTCCAGATGGCTGACGTGTTTGCTGGCCATGGCGGTGGAAATGCCGAGCTGATCGGCGGCACGGGTAAAGCTGCCGCTTTGAACAACTTGGCGGAAAACTTTTAGGCTAAATAGGGTATCCATTATTTCTTATTAGGAAACGTTGTATCAATAATTCGAGTATATATCTCTTACTGGGAATTATCTATACTGCACTTATTGAAATTGCTCCATACCTCTTCAGGTAGCCATTAAAATAAGGATTATTAAGATGTCAGCCCTCAAATCATTCCAACCTGTTGTATTGTCTGTCTTGCGTATTGTTGCGGCGTATTTGTTTTTGTTGCATGGTACGGCCAAGTTTTTCAGTTTTCCGATGTCTATGGGCGGTGCGCCCGAAGGCTTGATGCTGGTGGCCGGTGTTTTGGAAATTGTCGGTGGTATCTTATTGATATTGGGCCTGTTTACGCGTCCGGCCGCGTTTGTTTTGTCCGGTCAGATGGCAGCCGCCTACTTTATAGCCCACGCGTCTTCTGGTGATGTTTTGTTCCCATTGGCCAACCATGGCGAATCTGCCGTTTTGTTCTGCTTCGTGTTTTTGTATCTGGCAGTAGCCGGTGGCGGAGCGTGGGCTCTGGATAACGTTTTTGGTAAAGATAAAGATTAATTTAAGGAAAAGATCATGACTTATTCTGTTTTGCAACAAGCTGCTGAAACCCGTCGTTCTATCTATGCATTGAACAACACCCTGCCTCTGTCCAATGAGGAAGTAACCAAAATCATCGAACACGCCGTTTTGCATACGCCGTCTTCTTTCAATTCGCAATCTGCCCGAGTGGTCGTATTGTTTGGCGAAGAACATGCCAAAGTGTGGCATTTTGTCGAAGAAGCGTTGCGTGCGGTTGTTCCTGCCGAGCAGTTTGAAGCCACTGCACAAAAACTGAACTTGTTTAAAGCAGGCGCGGCGACAGTTTTATTCTTTGAAGATCAAGATGTTGTCAAAGGCTTGCAAGAGCAGTTCCCATCTTATGCGGCCAACTTCCCGATCTGGGCGGATCAGGCAAATGCCATGGTTCAATATGCTGTGTGGACAACATTGGCGGCTGCCGGTATCGGCGCCAATCTGCAACACTACAATCCGCTGCCTGATGCAGCCATTGCCAAAGAATGGAACTTGCCGGAAAGCTGGTTGTTGCGTGCGCAAATGGTGATTGGCGGTATCGCGGCTTCAGCCGGTGAAAAAACCTTCCAACCAATCGAAGGCCGTCTGAAAGTATTTGGCGCATAAATGAAATGATGTTTTAAACAAAGGGCGCGATGTTTGCGCCCTTTTTGAAATACCAAAATTAAAAAGGCCGTCTGAAAACAGTTTCAGACGGCCCTTTATCTATGCCATAAAATCAACCGCGGCGCCAAGTAGTACCGCCGGCGTTGTCTTCCAGAATGATTTTGTGTTCGTTCAGAAGGTCGCGGATGCGGTCGGATTCCGCCCAGTTTTTATCCGCGCGCGCCTGTTTGCGGCGGGCGATCAAATCGTCGATTTCCTCGTTGGACAGGCCGTCTGAAACAGCACCACCTTGCAGGAATTCAATCGGGTCGCGTTGCAGCAGGCCAATGATGCCGCCCAAGGCTTTCAGGCAGCCGGCGAGGTGCGCATCATTGGTTTTGTTCCCCTCGCCTGCCAGTTCAAACAACACAGCAACCGCTTCGACCGTACCGAAATCGTCGTTCATGGCGGCGTAGAAGCGGCGGGTGTAGTCGTTGGCGTTTTCGGATAAATCAAACTCAGCCGCTGGTGTGTTTTTCAATGTAGTGTACAGACGGGTCAGCGCACCTTTTGCGTCGTCCAAATGCGCGTCGGAGTAGTTCAGCGGGCTGCGGTAGTGGGCGCGCAGGATGAAGAAACGTACGACTTCAGGGTCGTATTGTTTCAACACTTCGCGGATGGTGAAGAAGTTGCCCAGCGATTTGGACATTTTTTCGCCGTCCACACGGATGAAGCCGTTGTGCAGCCAGTATTTGACGTGGCTGGCGATGCTTTGACCGTGGTGGGTTTGCGCGTGGTCGTGGCCGCAGGTATGACCGCTGGCACCGACGCTTTGGGCGATTTCATTTTCATGATGAGGGAACTGCAAGTCCGCGCCGCCGCCGTGGATATCGAAAGTATCGCCGAACAGGTTTTCACTCATGGCAGAGCATTCAATATGCCAACCCGGACGGCCGTTACCCCAAGGGCTTTCCCATGCAGGTTCGCCTGCTTTGGCCGCTTTCCACAATACAAAATCAAGCGGATCGCGTTTGAAACCGTCCACTTCCACACGCTCGCCTGCGCGCAAGTCATCCAACGATTTGCCCGATAATTGTCCGTAAGCCGAAAACTCGCGCACGGCGTAGTAAACATCGCCATTTGAGGCAGGGTATGCCTTGCCGTTTTGAATCAGGGTTTCAATCATGGCAATCATTTGCGGAATGTTTTCGGTCGCCTTTGGCTCGATGTCGGGACGCAATACGCCCAAAGCATCGGCATCTTCGTGCATAGCCTGAATGAAACGCGCGGTCAGCTCGCCAATGGTTTCGCCGTTTTCAGCCGCGCGGGCAATGATTTTGTCGTCGATGTCGGTGATGTTGCGTACATAAGTAAGCGGATAGCCACACTCACGCAACCAACGGGCAATCATGTCGAACACAACCATCACACGGGCATGGCCTAAGTGGCAGTAGTCGTAAACAGTCATACCGCAAACGTACATACGCACGTTTTTAGGGTCGATGGGGGTGAAGGGTTCTTTTTGACGGGTAAGGGTGTTGTAGATGGTTAGCATAGTTTCAATAAATTTATCTGCAATGAAGAATTTCTCTAATTTTTTTGTCTAGAACTTCGCCACTGGGGAGATTTGATCCAGTGATAAATCTAGTGGCGAAATCATCTAATTTAAATTTCAGAGTGCGTTTTTGTATTAATTTCCTTTGCTGACCAGATGGAACTGCAATTCCGAGGTCGTAAGTATGTACGGTTATGACATCATTTGCATCTTGGTCAGTTTTGGGAATATCTGAGCCTATAATTTCTTCAAATTTTTGATAAACGACCTCAGGAACTATGAAATATAGACCATGAGTTACTAACTTAGAGCGTGAATATACTAGACTCTTCCGAATAATTTGAGGTATCAATCGTTTATGAACATTTGCCCAGTTTAAACCATGGGCTGAGGCTGGAATAAAAGCTTCTTTATTACGTGCTGCATACCATGCATCTCTATAATTGCCTGTAATATCAATACTTTGAACTTCAATTCCCACATAACCTCGAAGTTCGCCATTTTCAATATGTGCAAGAACCCAGTCCATACTCATTTTGCTAAGTTTAACTTCTTTTCCTGAGTTTAGACCTAGTGCGACGATACAATTTAAAGTTTCTATTCTTGATTGTGTTGAATAAGTAATATATTCATCGAAGAGGAAGAAGGGAATATTTCCAAATACTTCGTTGCCTACGCGCTGGATGCTTGAATATTTATTTGCATATAGTCTGTTTGGACAAATAATTACATCATGTCCCGTATTTGATACAGAACAAGTGCCATAACAAATAGTATTGTCATGATTGTATTTGATACATGCTTTACCAATAAAAGGGCAGGCTGATAAATCCCAAAACTTACGTGCTAAAGGTGATGTATCTGTTGGACTATATCCAAATATTTCTATTAGAGATCGTGTTGATTTTGTGGCCATATTTATGATATTAGTTTTTTGATAGTTTCCCCTATAGCTTTTGCCATTAGAGGAGGAACAGCATTCCCAACCTGTTCAAATTGTTCTGTTAAATTTCCTGTAAAAATGTAGTTATCAGGAAAGCTCTGGATGCGAGCAGCTTCTCTCACTGATAATGCACGATCTTGTGTTGGATGAAAGAAGCTTCCCCAATGGGGGTCGCATTTGGTAAGGATAGTTGAACACATTTCTTGAGGGTGGAGGCGTCCATAACGTTTTGTATGGTCGCTTCGACGAGCTTTCTTTAATCCTTCAGGTAATAATTCAAAAGGAATATCTCTCCAGCTCCCTCCTTGAGGTATATGCTTTAATCTTTCTAAATTCAGTTTTCCTAATTTTCCGCAGCTGTGATTATAAATTTTGCTAGATCTTTCTCTTAGGATTTGTTGATATTCAGAAAGAGGATCTGTGGGATATGCAATATTATCTAGACTTTCTCCTAAAGCCAATATTGGTAAGTCGGAAATAGCATCCCAAACAGTCGTTGCTTTTTTTAACTCTTGTGCAAAGAGTGGGGGTATTTTGATACAGAGTTCATTTGCTCCTGCAAAGTTAGTCACAGCTGTAGCAAAATGGCTTGGCTCAGGGAATTCAACTTTATGGTTATCTCTTAGGGCGATAAATATGGTACGGAATCTTGTTTGGGGAATTCCATAATGGCCTGCAAAGAGAATACGATGGTCTACAGAATATCCCATTTGCTTTAGTTCAGAATAAATAGTTTCTACAACTGTACCTTTCCCTAAAGAAACAATACCTGGTACGTTTTCAATTAGAATGGCTCTAGGTTGTAGAATTTTAGCTATTCGGAGATATTCTTTAAATAGATGATTTCTCTGATCATCTAGTGAGCGAATTGGTGCATTAATAGAGAATCCTTGACAGGGAGGCCCACCTGCTAATAAGTCTAATTCACCAGTTTTTAAGTTAGTTAGATTTAAAATATCGTACTCTGATAACTTTCTGATATCGCTAGTAATTACTTTAGAATCAGGATGATTTTTTGCAAAAGTTTGTGCATAGATTGGATGTATGTCAGAGCCTAGTACGGAGTGAAATCCGGCCATATTTAATCCGCATGACAAACCTCCCGCACCAGAAAAAAAGTCAACTAATTTCATTTATATATCTATTAATTATAGTGTTTTCTACTTTATTCATCAGTAGTATTAGAATTTTTAGATGGCTTTAAAAGGCCATCTGAAATTTCTTACTCCGGCTTAAATACGCCTGTATCCGTTTTAGGCTGCTGCTCGACAATTTCTGCTTTTGCCGCTGCCTGCTCCGCTTCTGCTTTTTCAGCTTCGATGCGTTTTTTCTCGGTTAGGTATTGGTTGATTTGGTGTACCAATTCCTGTGTGCCTTGATGGGTCAGGGCGCTGATTTGGAAGAGGCGCGGGGTTTCCATGTCGAATTGGAAGCGGTCGTCTGGTTTGGGGTAATTCCAGCCGATGGCTTCGAGGAAGGCGGCTGTTCGCGCTTGGGCTTCTTCTTCGTCAAGCATGTCGAGTTTGTTCAGCACCAGCCAGCGCGGTTTGTCGTAGAGTTCTTCGTCGTATTTGCGCAATTCGTTGATGATGGCGAGTGCTTCTTCGGCGGGATTGACGGTTTCGTCGAAGGGCGCCAAATCGACAACGTGTAACAGCAGGCCGGTGCGCGATAGGTGTTTGAGGAAGCGGTGGCCGAGGCCTGCGCCTTCTGCCGCGCCTTCAATCAGGCCGGGGATGTCGGCCATGACGAAGCTGTGGTTTTCGTCGATGCGCACGACGCCCAAGTTTGGATGCAGGGTGGTGAAGGGGTAGTTGGCGATTTTGGGGCGTGCAGCGGAGACTGCGGTAATCAGGGTGGATTTACCGGCGTTGGGCATGCCTAATAAGCCGACATCGGCGAGGACTTTAAGCTCGAGTTGCAGGGAGCGGGTTTCGCCTTCTTCGCCGGGGGTGGATTGTTTGGGCGCGCGGTTGACGGACGATTTGAAGTGGATGTTGCCCAAGCCGCCTTTGCCGCCTTTTGCGAGGCAGACACGTTGGCCGTGATAAGTGAGGTCGGCAACGATTTCGTCGGTGTCGAGGTCGCGGATGAGGGTGCCGACGGGCATTTTGAGGACGATGTCGTCCGCACCTGCGCCGTAGCGGTCGGAGCCGTGGCCTTTTTCGCCGTTTTTGGCTTGGTAGCGTTTGACGAAGCGGTATTCGACGAGGGTGTTGGTGTTTTCGTCGGCTTCTGCCCAAACGCTGCCGCCTTTGCCACCGTCGCCGCCGTCAGGGCCGCCGCGGGGCACGAATTTTTCGCGGCGGAAACTGGTTGCGCCATTACCGCCTTTGCCTGCGGCGACTTCGATTTTTGCTTCGTCGATAAATTTCATGATGTTCTCTTATGGGTATTCGGTTGTTTCAGACGGCCTTTGTTGATAGAGGAGCTTGGTGTCTGAACGGATAAAATGTTGCTTATTATAAAGGATATTTCGGTTTTAGGCCGTCTGAAATATGGTTTCAGACGGCCTTGGATTTATTGGGCGAGGGCTTGGTCGATTTCTTGGTAGAGTTGGGTGAAATTGGGTTCGCCAACGTAGGTTTTAAGGATGTTGCCGTTTTTGTCGATCAGGACGGAAGTCGGGTAAACCTGTGTACCAAAGGCTTTTGCGGCAGTTTTGTCGGCATCGTACATGACGGTGAAGGGAAGGCCGTATTCTTTGACGTACTGATGGACGCTTTCGATAGGATCGATGGGCTGGGCAATGCCGAGGACTTGGAAATTTTTGCCTTGATAGTCTTGGGCGGTTTTGATGATTTTAGGCATCTCGCTCACGCAGCCGGGGCAGGAGGGAAACCAGAAGTTAATGAGGGTAACTTTGTCTTTTAAATCAGCGTTGGTAATGGTTTTGCCTTGCAGGTCGGACAGGGCGAAATCAGGGGCGGCTTTGTTGCTGGGGATAAGGACGAAGGCAAGAAGCGCGCCAATCGTGGCAACGACAAGGAGTGTGAGTATTTTTTTCATGATTCGAGGTTTTGAATGGCATGTGCTAAGGTTTGGGGAACGCTGATGCTACGGCCGCTCTCGCTGCTGACGGGCATAAGGGTCACTTCGGCTTCGATGGCGGCTTTGCCGTTGGGCAGGGTCGCGGTTTGGCTGAGGATGATGTGGCGTGTGCCGATGTCTTTCAGACGGCCTGTGAAGGTTAAAACATCGCCTTCAAGCGACGGGCGGCGATAGCGGATGTCAACGCGTGCAACAACGAGCATGATGCCTTTGAGTTCGGACAGAAGGTCATGCTCTTGAAAAAACGTCCAGCGCGCTTCTTCGAGAAATTCGAGATAGCGCGCATTGTTGACGTGGCCGTAGCCGTCGAGGTGGTAGTTGCGGACGGTCAGTTTCATCAGTTGAGATTGATGGGTTGGAACTCTTCGCGTGCGATTGGTTCGTGTTCGAGGTCGGTAATCACGGTGGAGAGCTGGATGTCGAACCATTCGTTGAAAATGTCGGCGTCCAAATCCGGCCATTCGCTTTCGTCTTCGCACCAGTCGGCCAATTCGGCAGCAAAAATGTCTTCAAAACGCGCTTCGATTTCGTCCCATACTTCGTCGGCGGTTTCACACGGGCGAACGAGGTAGGAATTGGCATCGGCTTGGATATCTTCAAGCGTCAGGCCGTCCAAGTGATTGCCGGGCAGGGATTTCAGCCAGTTCCAAAAAGGATCGAGTGGGATAAGCAGGAAGACGCTGCGGTTGACTTCGTACATGGTGTTTTCCTTGGTTTCTGTATAGTTGAATGATATAGCAAAGGTGGGGGACTGGCTATCTTTTGGGGGATAAAGGCCGTCTGAATTTCAGACGGCCTTTATTTTTTGGAACAATCAGGGGTTTGCTGATGGTGTTTGATACAGGGTTTGGGGATTGGCTGTATCGGGGATTTCTGCTGGGGCGGTTGGGGGTGCTGCTACCGGTTCGGAAGTGGCGTTGCTGTCCACCAGGTCATCGATATCGATGTTGTCGTCTTCGCTTTTAGGGAGTGTGCCGCCGGTTTGTTGGGTGCGGACTTTCATGTAAAGGTCGCGTGTGTAGCTGTATTTGTCGATGGCTGCACCTTCGAGGCTGTCGGTCAGGTCGAGGAGCTCTTCGCGGGTGTTGATGGCTTGCTGGCCGGTTGTACCCCAGCGTCCTGCGCTGGTGTGGAAGATGGCATTTTTAACCGGATAGACGGTGGTAATGGCGTTGCCGACGGTATCGCGTACGGTAGACGGGCCGAGCAGGGGGACGACGAAGTAGTTGCTGTTTTTCCAGCCCCATGAGGCGAAGGTGTCGCCGAGGGTGTTTTTATTGCTGGGTACGCCGCCTGCACCGGCTACGTCGATTAAACCGCCAAGGCCGAAGGTGGTGTTGATGCCGACGCGGACGAGGTCTTCGCTAGCGCGTTTGATGTCAAGGCGCAGCACGTTGCTGCCGAAGCTGACAACATCGCGCAGGTTGTTGAAGAAGTTGCTCACGCCGGTACGCACCGGTTTGGGCGTTACTTTGCGATAGCCGCGTGCTACAGGGGAAAGGACGTATTTGTCTGCTTTGTCGTTGAACTTGGAAACGGTGCGATTGTAGCCTTCGTAAGGGTCGGCCGGATTGCGTTCGGCAAGTGCGGGAGCGGAGGCAAGGCTGATGATGAGGCAGAGGGAAGCGGTGGTTTTTTTCATGATTGCAACCAGTCTTTGATTTCGTAAAGTTCGGCCAGTGCGCGGACGGAATCGGGAATGTTTTGAATGGTCGGTTTTTTGTCTGTCCGGCGCAGAGCGTTGAGCAGCAGGGAAACGCAGGCGGAATCTGCTTTGCCTACTTGGCTGAAGTCTATGCTGTCTGTTTCTTTCAGACGGCATTGTTGTTCGTAGCGCGCAAAGGCGGAGGCAGTCAGGGTTTTGACGGTAACGTCGCCGCTGATGTAGAGCGTGCCGTTGCGGATTTCTGTTTGCATGGTGTCTTTATGATGTAAGGCACCATGCCGTCTGAACATCAGGCGGCATGGTGCGGGGGTGGATTATTTACCGCCGTTTTTGGCTTTCAAGTCGGCAATCAGACCATCAATACCTTTGGCTTTGATGGTTTCGCCGAATTGGTTGCGGTATACGGTAACCAAGCTTGCGCCTTCGACTGCGACATTGTATGCGCGGTATCTGCTGCCGCTTTGGTAGGTGGTGAAGTCCATGTTGACCGGTTTTTGGCCGGAAACGTTGATTTCGGCGCGGACAACGATTTCTTTACCGCCTTTGTTTACGACCGGGTTGTCTTTGATGTTGACCTTGGCATTTTTGAATTTCAGCATGGTGCCGGAGTAGGTGCGGATCAGCAGGGTTTGGAACTCTTTAGTCAACGCTTGTTTTTGTGCGTCAGTTGCAGTACGCCATGGGTTGCCGACGGCCAAAGCTGTCATGCGTTGGAAGTCGAAGTAAGGGATGGCGTAGGCTTCAGCTTTTTGGCGTGCAGTGTTGGCATCGCCGCTGTTGAGGATTTTCAGCACTTGAACGGAGTTTTCACGGACTTGGTTGACTGCGTCGGCAGGAGAGGCAAATGCCATGCTGATGCTCAATACGCCGATGCTCAATGCGCTGATGAAGGAAGTTTTTTTCATGGGAGTGTCCTGAATATTGGGTTGATATGTGTTTATTGTTTGTTTTGACCGGCAGATTCACCATCTGCGTTTTTCTCGGCAAAGCTGGTCATGAATTTGCCGATAAGGTTTTCCAAAACCATGGCGGAGCTGGTGACGGTAATGGTGTCGCCTGCCGCCAAAGAATCAGTATCGCCGCCTTGTTGCAGGCCGATGTATTGTTCGCCCAACAAGCCTGAAGTCAGGATTTGTGCGGAAACGTCGCTGCTGAACTGATATTGACTGTCCAGATTGAGGGCAACTTTTGCCTGATAGGATTTAGGGTCGAGCTGAATGGATGCAACGCGGCCCACCAGTACGCCTGCGGATTTGACCGGGGCGTTGGTTTTCAAGCCGCCGATGTCGCTGAAATCGGCATAGACGGTGTAGGTTTGTGATGATTTGCCGAACGATTGTCCGCCGGCGGCACGGAAGGCGAGAAAGCCGATAGCGGCTGCGCCCAGTAAGACAAACAGTCCTACCCAAAATTCCAAAGCATTTTTTTTCATGTGCTATTGTCCTTGTTTCATTCTTTTTAAGTGTCGTTTCAGACGGCCTTTAGTCGGTAAACATCCATGCGGTCAACATGAAGTCGACGGCGAGGATAGTCAGGGCGGAAGACACTACGGTGCGTGTACTGGCGCGCAAAATACCTTCGGAAGTCGGTACGCAGTGGAAGCCCTGATGTACGGCGATCAGCGTAACGGCTACACCGAAGGCGGCGGATTTGATTAAGCCGTTGAGTACGTCGTAATGGAAGGTAATGTTGTTTTGCATTTGCGACCAGAAAATACCGCCATCCAAACCCAGCCATTCGACGCCGACCAAATACGCGCCGTAAATGCCGGCAACATTGAAAATTGATGCCAACAAAGGCATGGAAAACACACCCGCCCAAAAGCGCGGCGCAACCACGCGTGCCACAGGGTCGACCGCCATCACGTTCATTGCTTCAAGCTGCTCAGTGGTTTTCATTAAGCCGATTTCGCTGGTCATGGCACCGCCCGCGCTGCTGGCAAACAGAATCGCCGCCAATACGGGACCTAATTCGCGCAACAGGGAAGCGGCAACCATATAGCCCAAAATATCGGCGGATTTGAATTTTGCCAGCTGCGTATAGCCTTGCAAGCCCAATACCATGCCGACAAACAGGCCGGAGACGGCAACAATCAGGACAGACAACACGCCTGCAAAGTAAACCTGGCGGATGCTCAGGCGCGGGCGGGCAAACGCCGTACCTGATTTGGCCAGGATCTGCAGGAAAAACAGCGTAATGCTGCCCAGCGATTGGATGAAGCCGAGGGTTTTTGCCCCGACGGAACGGATAAAATTCATAGGTTTCAGTTGATTGGTTAAATGGTTTTCAGACGGCCTTGTTTAAGTTTCAGGCCGTCTGAACATCAGCCCAGCAAGTCTTGTTTTAAAGTCGTTTGCGCCGGATAGCGGTAGGCGACGGGGCCGTCTGCCAAACCGCCGACAAACTGGCGTACCCAAGGCGAGTCGAGTTCGCGCATTTCTTCGGGCGATCCGGAGAACATGATTTCGCCGTGTGCCAGGAAAATGACTTGATCGACGATTTCCAGTGATTTTTCGATGTCGTGCGTTACCATTACGCTGGTGGAGCGCAGGGCTTTGTTGGCGCGGCTGATGAGGTGGGCGATGACGCCCAGTGAAATCGGGTCGAGGCCGGTGAAAGGCTCGTCGTACAACATGATTTCAGGGTCGAGCGCAATCGT
This sequence comes from Neisseria sp. HMSC058F07, assembly GCF_001810035.1. Lineage (NCBI taxonomy): Bacteria > Pseudomonadati > Pseudomonadota > Betaproteobacteria > Neisseriales > Neisseriaceae > Neisseria > Neisseria sp. HMSC058F07. The sequence goes on from NZ_KV799674.1 coordinate 219,365, forward strand.
ACGCGCGAGGGCAACGCGGCGCGACATACCGCCGGAAAGCTCGGAAGGCATCAGGTTTTCAACACCGCGCAAACCGACTGCATTCAGTTTCAACACCACCAAATCGCGGATGACCGCTTCGGGCAAATCCGTCAGTTCGCGCATGGGGAAGGCGATGTTGTCGAAGACGGATAAGTCGGTGAACAATGCGCCGTGTTGGAACAAAACGCCCATGCGGCGGCGGTGTTCGTACAGCTCCTGCGCTGAAAATGCGGCCAAATCACGCCCTTCAATCAGCACTTTACCCGATTGCGGGTGGATTTGACCCGTAATCAGGCGCATCAGCGTGGTTTTACCGCTACCCGAACCACCCATTACGGCGGCGAAATTGCCTTGTGGAATGCTGAAGTTGATGTTGTTCAGAATAGGACGGTCGCCATATGCGAAGGCAACGTCTTTCATTTCGATGAAGGGTGTGGAACTCATGCAGGAGAGAGGTGTCGAAAAATGTATTTTAATTACGGGTATTGTAAAGGGTATTGGATATTCGGGCAATTTTCAGACGGCCTGCGCTTAGGAATAACGGGTAAAAACGTGTGAAAGAATGCAGAAGCGTTGGTGGTGCGGTCGTTTTGTCGCGTGTTGTGTCAAACATACAGACAGCTGTGTAGGTATATAAAGAGGCGGGCAAACATACCCGCCTTGTTTTTAATATTTCTGCAAACCTTCCACCTTGATTTCTTTGGCATTGGCATTGATGAAGGCTTGAGTTGCTTTCATTGTGGCTTGGATGCGCGGATCGTTCCAGCGCACGATTTGGTTGTTTTCATCGCGCTTGTCCGACCAGATAATCACTCCGTCGGTGTATTTTTTGCTGATTTCGAGCATTTTGCGCCAGCGGACGGGGTTGATGAATTGCTTGAAATAAGGGCTGTTGGTGGCCGAATAATATTGCGGCCAGATGTAGCCGATGATTTTTTTGTTGGGAAAGCGTTGGTGGATGTCGTCAACGGCGGTTTTCACGTCTTTTTCCCATTGCACCAAATCGGGGGAAGTGATGTAGAACACAGGATTGGCATAGTCGCTGATGGCGGCGGTGGGCGCACGACGTTTGCTGACTTGCCGCCATTTGGCCAAGATGGCTTCGTTGTCAACGTTGGGGCGGTAGTGGCGGATGCCGTGCAAATGTTCGGAGGGCATGCCGTAGTTGCTGATGAAGGCGCGCGGGTTTTCTTCTCTGAAGATTTGGTACATCCGCGCAAAGTCGGTTCTTAATTCGTCGGGGGTCAGCAGCTGGCCGTCTTTTTCGGCAAACCAGCTTTCGATGTCGGTGGAAATGGTGCGGTAGCCTTCGCGGCGCGATTGTTTGGCCAATTCACGAATGCGCGCTTCGTTGAGTACGCCGTGTTTGCGTTTGCCCGTCGGATCGGGTTTGACCAGCTCGCTTTCGTAAACCAAGAACACTTTGGAGAGTTTGTCGGCAGTCAGGTCAGGTTTGCCGACATAGTCCATGCGGTCGTAGATGATGAAATCTTTGGCATGGGCGGAGAGGGCGGTCAATAAGAGGACGAGGGGCAAAAGGCGGTTGGGTTTCATGTTTTTAGGTAGATTAAGGGAAAAGGGCCATTGTACGGGAAGCGGTGTTAAAGTGAGTCAAAGGCCGTCTGAAAGGATAAAAGTTCTTTCAGACGGCCTTTTATTTGAATGTAGCAGGAATATTCAGCTTTATGGCTAGTGTCACAGATTTATTGCGCTGAAGTTTTCTCCAAGAATAGGAAAGTCTCGGCTTTGTTGCGCGGTCTTGCGCCTTGCCACAAGGTTTGCCAGCCCGAAGGTACGCCGATGTTGGCGGCTTGGCGGATGAGGTGGTAGCGGCAGGTCGGGTTGTCGGTCGTGGTTTTAATATGGCTGTATTGTGTCCACGCGATTCGTGTGCGCTGGTCTTGGCTGTCGATGCTGATACATTCGAGGCCGTCTGAAAGCTGCTGTTTCAATTCGGAAGAAAGCGCGGCTTCCATTTGGTGTACTACCGGCGCATGGCTTTTGGCGGCGTTGAGCCACGGTAAAAACAGGGTCATCAGCAAAGCCCAAGCCAAGGTAACGCCGGCCGCCCAGTTGGTCACGGCTTGGCGGCCTCGGATGTTTTTACGCGTAATCGCCCAGAGCCATAACGGGGTAAACAGTAGGGCGACGGCCATCGGAATCGGGTCGATGTCGAGGATGTAATACGGGCTGAAATAGGCGGCGCGTTCGGCCAGTTTGGCAGGCCAGCCGTAGTTCATGGCGAAGAAGCCCAGCCACAGGAAGACGGCAATCAAACCGAATGCCATGATGCCGAACCAGTTGATAAATGCCGCCGCACCGCGACGCAGGCCGTCCAGTTGTGCCGCGCCGAGCAGGGCGAGCGGCGGCAGCAGCCAAACGAGGTTGTCTTGCAGGCGTTGAGGATTGATGGCGAGCAGGGCTGTCATGATAACCAGCCACGACAGGCTCAGAATGCCCCAATTTTTATCGTGGATACGCGTGCGGCTGAGCGTCCATGCTGCCAGCGGCCAGGCAGGCAGGGCAAACCACAGCAGGTTTTTCAGATAATAGGGCAGGTTGAAGGCCGTCTGAATCTGATGGAAACCGCCGAATACGCCTAAGGAATAATGGTTGAACCAAATATCAAACCATTCGGGATTGGTTTTTGATAAAACCAGCGGATACAGAATCAGCAGGGGCAGGGAAACGACGATGGCGCCAATCAGGGTCAGCAGATAGCGTTTGCTTTGCCAAGTAGAATGGAACGACAGGGCAAGTGCTAAAAACATCATGACCGCGGTCAGCAGATAGCCTGATGAGAGGGAGAGTAAAACCCAGCCGCTGCACAACAGCAAAATGGCGATAATGACGCGGCGGCGTGCCAGTGAGAAGCCGCATAGAATCAATCCAAATGCTGCAAAAGCGGCCGACATGGGATTGAGGAAGTGGGCGATGGGCAGCAAACCGATGCTGCCGATAAGGATCAAGACAACGCTGCGGCCATGGTGTCTGCCGAGAAAGTTGAAACCGGCAAAACCGCAGGCGGTCAGTCCGATGGCGGTGAATACCACACCGGCAAAACGCGCGGCATCATAGGTATCGGCCGCCCAAGGCGAAAACAGGGTTTGGAATGCGGTTGCCGCCCACAAAAAAGCAGGGGAGATGGTGAAATCGGGTTGGCCGAAGATTTGTGCAACCAGCAGGCTGCCGCCGTTTTTCATGGATTCGGAGGCGGTAAAGAGGGAGGGTTCGGCAGGGTTCCACAAGTCATGCGAGAACACGCCCGGCCACAGCCAGGAAAAGGCCATCAGCAGCAGAAGCCATGGTTTTTCATGGGTTTTTTGGGGGCGGCGCGGATCGGGCGGTGTGTAAGTCAGCATGGAAGGTCAAAAAACGGTTGGTTTGAATAGCAATGGTACAGGGTTTGACGGGTTTGCGCGATATGCCGGACCGGAGAGCTTTGTAAAATAATGCTTACGGCTCGTTTTTATCGGGTGTTTGGAATGATATGGCATTAGGTTGACGACAAAAAGCTCAGGCCGTCTGAAAGAAATATTTCAGACGGCCTGAATGCAAAAAAGACTGCACGAAGCAGTCTTTTTGACAAAGCGGCAATTAGCGTTTGAACAGGTTGCCGAATTTGTTGTTGAATTTGTCCACACGACCGGTAGTGTCGACGATTTTTTGAGTACCGGTGTAGAAAGGGTGGCACAGAGAGCAAACCTCAACGTTGAAGCTGTCTTTTTCCATTGCGGATTTGGTCACGAATTTGTTGCCGCAAGAGCAGGTAACGTTGATTTCGTGGTAGTTCGGGTGAATACCTTGTTTCATTTGATTTCCTTTCGATTAAGCGGGCACAGGGGTTTTGCCTGTACTTCAGTTAAGCGTGGAATTTTCGCTATTTTTGGCTGTTTCGTCAAGAGGATATTTTGTATGCAGGGCAGTTTCGCAACAGGCGAGAACAGTTTAGAATAGAGTTTCAAACCAAATGTTGTGTAATCGGGCTGTAATCTAACTGAAAAGAGGATGTAAAACCTCCTCTAGATGTGAAACTTTAAGAAGAATAATAGTCTGAATAATATTTACGCTTGTACGAACAGGAGACGGAATCAATGTGGAAAAGGATATTGACGTGCATTTTGCGTGTTTGGGGAGGAATGTTGCCTCCGTCTTATTGCAAACCATTCGGCAGAATTGCGCAAAAATTCCGTGCTGCTTTGGCTGCGTGCATTTCTCCAAACATCGGTAAAAACGTCAATATTGAAAAAGGCGGATACGTCTTTCCGGATACGGTAGTCGGCGATAATTCGGGTATCGGCGTAAACTGCGAAATCTGCCGCGGTTTGACCCTCGGCAAGAACGTGATGATGGGGCCGGAATGCCTGTTTTATTCGACCAACCACAAATTCAACCCTGAAACCCGCCGCTTTGAAGGCTATACGGACATCCGCCCGATTGTGATTGAAGACGATGTCTGGATTGGTAGACGTGCGATTATCATGGGCGGTGTTACCATCGGTAAGGGCGCGGTAATCGGCGCAGGTTCGGTGGTTACTAAAGATGTGCCGCCTTATTGCGTGGCTGCGGGCAATCCTGCGATTGTTCGGAAAAATCTGCTCGATGAGCAAGAGCTTGCAGCCGAATAGCGTAAACAAAATAGCAAAATAAAAGGCCGTCTGAAATTCAGACGGCCTTTTTTAATATTGATTAAGCGGCAATTTTTTCGCATTCTTTAATGCAAGCCAAGCAAGACTCGTAGCAGGCTTTGCATTCAGCGTGGTGGCCGGCGTGTTCTTTGCAGGAGGCAGAACATTGTTTGCAGGCTTCGATGCACACTTTTGCCAAAGACGGAGTCAGGCGTGAATTTTGGGCAGCGAGGTTTTGCAAGGTGCCGCACAGTGCCAACATTTGATTGACGCCGGCTGCGCAGTCTTTCATGGAGGTATCGCCTTCGCTCAACAGGGCGATGCAGTGCGCCAGGCAGATTTGGCCGGCTTCAACGCAATGTGCGGCTGCTTTGCGCGCAGCTTCGTAGGCGCGCGGTGCAGAGTGCGCGTGACCAGCATGACCGGCGTGGTGTGCATGGTCGTGAGCACGGGCAAAAGAAGCGGCGGCGGTGAGAGAGACAGCAGCGGCGCTGCCGATAAATTGACGACGGTTCATCATAGTTTCCTTTTTGCTTTGTAGAAATATCGGACGAATTATTTCATCCGTTATTAAAAGGTTATCATGTTATTCGTTTTTAAACAACAGGCCGTCTGAAGGTATCGATAACACGTTCAGACGGCCTGTTGTTAGATATGATATTTGTTTAAATTAATCACAAATCGGATGGCTGAAATACGGGAAAGTGACTTTTTGCCGAGAAAATAGTCGGTTTATTCCGCCAACAATTCTTCCGGTTTGACTTTCTCGCCATACACAGGCAAGAGGGTTTTTTCATAGGCGGCTTTCAGACGGCCGTCTTTTTTCATGGCGGCGATTTCGCCGTTGACCCAGTTCAGGAGGTCGGTGTTGCCTTTTTGAACAGCCGGGGCGATGAATTCGGCAGGGCCGAGGTTGCCGATGGCGACTTCAAAATTCGGGTTTTCTTTTGCCCATGCCCACAACAAGGCGTTGTCGTGGGCGAGTGCTACGCCGCGGCCGTCTTTCAGTGCGTCGAAGGTTTCGGTATTTTGGTCGAATTTCAGCAGTTTGACTTCAGGATGGTTTTTGGTGAAGAAGGCGTCGGCGGTAGTGCCTTTATTGACCAGAAGGGTTTGGTCTTTCAATTGCGCAACGTCGGTAATCGGTTTGTCTTTGGGGGAAACTACGCCCAAGGCCACTTTCATGTAAGGATCGGCGAAATCGACGGCTTCGGTGCGTTCGGGTGTTTTGGTGAAGTTAGCGAGGATGAGGTCGACTTTGCCGGAACGGACGTATTCGACGCGGTTTGCGGCCTCGGTCAGGACGAATTCGACTTTGTCGGGGCTGCCGAGCAGGTCTTTGGCCAGGTCTTTGGCGATTTCAACGTCAAAGCCTTGGTTTTTACCGTTGGCGTCAACATAGCCGAACGGAGGCTTGTCGCCGAATACACCGATACGGATGACGCCTTTTTCTTTGATGGAGGCAACGGTTGCCGCGCCGCTGCTTTGTGAAGATTGGGCATCGCCGGAGCCGCCTCCGCAAGCAGTCAGGCCGACGGCGATGGCGGCGGAGGCGAGGAGGGCTTTGAATTTGGCATTCAATTGCATGAGTGTTTCCTTTTCAAATGTTTGGTTGAAAGTGGAGGCCGTCTGAAAAAGGGTTCGGATGGCCTGAAAATAAAATCAGTAGTCCATGCCTGCCAAGAATTGGCGGGCGCGTTCGCTTTTGGGGGCGGAGAAGAAGGTTTCGGGGTCGGACGATTCGACGATGCGGCCTTTGTCCATGAAGACGATGCGATCGGCAACTTTGCGGGCAAACCCCATTTCATGGGTTACGATGAGCATGCTCATGCCTTCATGAGCGAGTTCTAAAACCACTTCCAAGACTTCGCGCACCATTTCGGGGTCGAGTGCGGCGGTGATTTCGTCCAGCAGGATGACTTCCGGATTCAGGCACAGGGCGCGGACAATGGCGATGCGTTGTTTCTGGCCGCCGGAGAGTTCGCGCGGATAGGCGTTTTTGCGGTCGAGCAGGCCGACGCGTTCCAACAGTTTGTCGGCTTGTGCCTCTGCTTCGGTACGGTTGCGGTTTTGTACTTTCACCGGGCCTAAGAGGATGTTTTCGATGACGGTCATGTGGGCAAACAGTTCATAGCTTTGAAAGACCATGCCGACTTTTTGCCGGGCGGTTTGCCAGGAAACGTCTTTGCCGAATTCGCCGACTCCATCCATCACGATGCTGCCGCCTTGGTGCGGCTCCAAACCGTTTACGCAGCGCAGGAGGGTGGATTTGCCGCAGCCGGACGGGCCCAGCAGTACGATGACTTCGCCTTTTTCCAAGTCCAAGTCTAAGGATTGAATGGCGGTTACGTTGCCGTATTGTTTGTGCAGGTTGCGGATGCTCAGTAAAGCCATGTCAGTGTTCCCATTTTTGTTCAAGTTTTGCCGCCAGCAGCGACAGCGGCCAGCAACAGAAGAAATACAGCATAAAAATCAGGCCGTAAACCCAAAATGAAGCATTGGGTTGCGTCAGCAGCGAGTTTTCGATGATTTGCTGACCGACTTTGACGACTTCGATGACGCCGATAAGGGAGGCAAGCGAGCTGGTTTTGATCATGCGCGTAAACAGATTGACGGCGCCGGGCAATACGCGGCGGATGCTTTGCGGCAGCTCGATGTAGCGGAATACCTGCCCGCGGCTCAAGCCGAGTGCCAGGCCTGATTCGACCTGGTGTTTTTCAATCGATTCCAATGCGCCGCGGACCAAATCGCCCATTTCGGCGATGCCCCACATGGTAAATACCCAGACGCAGACCCAAAATCCGTCGATGTGGATGCCTGTCCAGACGGATAGGCCGAAATACAGGCCGAACAGCCACACCAAAATCGGTACGATTCGGATGGTTTCGAGATAAAACCGTCCGATAAAGCGGATGAGCTGGTTGCGCGAACGTAAAACCAAGCCGAACAGCGTACCCAATACGCAGGAGGCGGCAACGGAGACCAGGGAAATCTGCGCCGTCAGCAACAAGCCTTCGCCCAAGCGTGCCGCGTTTTGTCCTTCAAACAGCCAGTCAAACACCATATTTTGCACTCCGTACGCGGTTTTCTGCCCAGCGCGCCAGAAGCGAAACGGGCAGAAGGATGATCAGGTAGCTGGCAAACAGCAGGAACAAGGCTTCGTTGGTTTTGTAGTCCATGCCGATGATGTCTTTGGTAACGAACAACAATTCTGCAATGCCGACCGCGCTGACGATAGATGTTTCTTTCATCAAAAACAATACGTTTGCGCCGATGGCGGGAACGGCGACCGCCCATGCCTGAGGCAATTCGACATAGCGGAACACTTGAAAGCGGCTCAAACCGATGGCCTTGCCCGCTTCGATCTGTCCTTTGGGGACGGCCAAAATACCGGCGCGGATGGCTTCCGCCATATAGCTTGCGCCCAAGAAAACCAGTGCGATCACGCCGCAGGTGAAACCGTCCCATTTAATGCCCATTTTCGGCAGGCCGTAATACAGGAAAAACAATTGGATCAGCAGGGGCGTATTGCGCGACAGCTCGATATAGGCGCGTGCCAATGCGTAGAAGGGGCGGATGCGGTATGCCGTAACCACGGCAACGGGCAGGCCGAACAGCAACGACAAAACGACGCCATATACCGACAATTCCAGCGTCAGCTTTGCCGCATCGACAAATTTAGGGATGGCATCGATCAGATAAGACCAGTTCATCAGAGTCAGACAATCAGCATGATAAAGGCAGTATTTTAACGGGTTTGTAAGAGAGTGTTAAATAATGGATAGGAATATCGATTGTGGATAAAACATAAAAAATGGAATAAGGCAAAGGCCGTCTGAAACGTTTCAGACGGCC
>NZ_KV799674.1:227968-306892 GCF_001810035.1 Neisseria sp. HMSC058F07
AAAGGCCGTCTGAAACGTTTCAGACGGCCTTAGAATGTCAAGGTTTCCGCGTCAGGCGGCAGCCGCTTTCCGTTCATGAATCAGTAAATTCAACAGGGCGGCCGTGCCTGCCAAGACTGCGTCGGCGTACCACATCCAGCCGTAATCGTTGAAGCGCGTGATGACGATGCCGCCGATGTACGAACCCAAAAAGCCGCCGATTTGGTGGCTCAACATGGTCAACCCGAAGAGGGTGGCCAAGTAGCGCGTACCGAAAAGTTTGCCGGTAATGGCGGCGGTGGGGGCGACGGTTGCCAGCCAAGTGAAACCGAGTCCGGCGGCGAAAAGATAGAAGTTCAAATCGGTTTTAGGGGCGGCCAGATAAATCAATATCATGGCGACACGCGAAGCATATAAACCGAAGAGGACGTATTTGCCCAAAAATCTGCCGGTACACCAGCCTGAAAAAATACAGCCAGCGATGTTTGCCAAACCAATAATGGCAATGGAGGTCGAAGCGACCGTAGCAGGGAGGCCGCAAAGTGAAATTTCGGTTGGCAGGTGGGTAACCAAAAAGGCGATGTGGAAACCGCAGGTAAAGAAACCCAAATGCAGCAAGATATAGCTGCGGTTGGCGAAAGCCTTACAGACGGCCTGCTTCAGGGTTTGGCCGCCGTCGTCGGTATGGACGGTATGAGAAGCATGTTTGCCGCCGGCCAGCCACCAAGAAATCGGCAAAATCAAGATGGCAATGACTGCCCAAACGTAAAATGTCCCCGTCCAGCCGACGTGGGGGAGGGCAATCAAACCTTGAACCAGCGGCGCGAACAAAAATTGCCCTGCGGACCCGCCTGCATTGACCAGGCCGGAAGCCAAGCCGCGCCGATGAGGCGGCGTTTTGGCGGCGACCTGTCCCATAATGATGGAAAATCCGCCCGAACCCGTACCGAATGCCAACAATAAACCGATACCCAGCATCAGCCCCCAATAAGTCGGCATTTGCGGCACCATCAGACAGGCAGCAATCAATAGAACCGTACCGCCGGCTAAAACCTTAAACGCGCCGAAACGGTCGGCCAACGCGCCGGACAAGGGTTGCGATATGCCCCACATCAATTGGAAAACGGCAATAATCAGGCTGAACTGGGTCATGCTCAATTCGGTTGAGTTGACGACGGGCAGGACAAAAAGCCCTAAAGTCATCCTCATGCCGATGGTAATCAGCAGGATGGAGGCGGCAGCGGCAATCAGCAGCCACAAATTAGGTAATTTGGCAGAAGAATCGGTCATGATGTTTGTGTGTAAGGGGGCAGGGAATAAAAGCTATTCCTGCCACTATATTATTTATTTGATTTCTCGGCGAGCCGATATATAAACGCGCGATTCTAGCATTGGGCGAGAAACGGCATAAATAACCGTTGGTTCTTTGGATATGGTAAAAAATGATATGGCTTTGAGGATGAATTGAGGATGAAGCGGTCAAATATTCTTCGTTTGGTACTGACGGAGCAAGCAAATTGCCGTTGAATTTTCGTTTGAGAAGAAAGGCCGTCTGAAAAGTTTCAGACGGCCTTTGTTTGACTGACTTACATCAGATGATTTCCAGAATGAAATACTGACGCAGTTTTTCGTACACATTATTTTGTACGTTGATACAACCATTGGTTATGATGCGGTCGGCCACATGAGGAGAAGCGATGCGTTCCATGCGTCTTTCCTGCGGCTTGAGCGTCCATACCCTGTGTAATGCAAACAGAAAGTCATTTTCTTCTTTAAAGCCGATAACTTCGCCACCGTAACCCGGTTTGCTGGTCATCATCGGCGTCATATTGAATTTGCCTTTCGGAGTGGTCTTGCCAATCAGTACCGGATGGCACTGACCGTCATCGGCAAAGCAAAGCTCTGCCTTAGCTGTATTGACCACAACTTTTTTGCGTTGGATATAGTCGCTGACAGCATCAGCAGCGGCCAAAGAGTTCAGGCCTGCTGCCAAGGCTATACCTAATAGGATCCGTTTCAAATTTGTCCTTATTGACGGATGCGTTGAGGAGCTTCTTTAATGATCTCGCGGATGATCACTTGAGGCTCTTGTTTAGGTGTAGGTGCTGGAGGAGGACATACGGCATCTTTAGGGAATACTGGATTCCAGAAGAAGCTGCGTGCAAATTTGTCTTTGTCGAAGATCACTTTGTATTGGCAAGTAGTGATGCCTTCAACGCCGGAAGTGTTTTCAGGGTCAACGCCTACGCCTGGGGTGTAGAAGTGGAACAGGTAGTCCCATTCACGCACGCCAACCATGCCTTCGTCGTAGTGAGGACGGCCGAGGATTTTGTAGATGTCGTCTTTGGTCAGGCCAGGACGCATTTGATCCAGCTCGTCAAAAGTCGGGAATGTACCGCGGTCTTTGTTGAAGGTCAGGGAGTAAGGTTTAGGGAAGCGTGGCTCGTCGGTAGTGCCTTCAGGAGTGATTTTGCTCTTAGTAGCACAGGCGGCCAGCAGGCCGGTAGCCAGCAGGACGAAGCCCACTTTTGCGATTTTTTTCATTTGATAATCCTTTTATTGATTTTACCAGCCGAACTTTTCAGACGGCCTGTTAGTGCCGGCAGCGAGTTTGCCGGTTTACCCAAATAATGTTGTGCTTCTTAAAGATGTACCCGACGGTTTGACAAACAGAACATCGGCACATTCCGGCAGGGCATTGCGCCTCATCTCCGTTGTATCCGCCTGAATCGGCAGAACCGTTCAGACGGCCTGACTGACATTTATTGTCACTTTGTAACAATTTCACTGCGAGTAAGGCTTGGGGTTTAGAGATGTCCAGTTTTCGATAAATCAGGTTGTATTGCGTAACACCTTGTTATCTTTGTGCTTTAGTTCATTTTGGCATTTGCCGGAGATTAGGTACTTAATCTTTCGGGTGTTATCCCTGCAAATTGTATGCCAGTTTTCCTTTATACGCATAATCTGTGTATGCCAGAATGTTGGCTTTATACAACATTCATATTAACGAACCAGAAACGGATTGTACCTTTTCTCATGCCCGATACTGGTCATGCGGCCGTGTCCGGCTATCACTTGCGTGGTTTCAGGCAGGGTTAATAGTTTAGCGCAGATATTGTTTATGAGGTCATCATGATTGCCGCGCGGAAAATCTGTGCGACCAACGGTCTCATAAAATAAAACATCGCCTGCGACTAAAAGACCATTTTCGGCGTTGTAAAAAACGACTTGGCCGGGAGTGTGGCCGGGAATGTGGAGGACTTGGAAGCTATGGTTGCCGACTTTGAGCGTTTCCCCTTCTTCCAGCCAGCGTGTCGGCGTGAATGACGGAGAAACGGGGAAGCCGTATTGCGCCGTCGTTTGCGGAAGGGCTTGGAGCAGGAATTCGTCGTCTTTGTGCGGGCCGAGAACGGGTACGTCGCAGGTTTTCAAAAGCTCAACCACGCCGCCTGCGTGGTCAAGATGGCCGTGGGTCAGCCAAATGGCGGTCAGCTTGAGGCCTTTGTTTTGGACTTGTTGCAATAAATAGGGTACGTCGCCGCCGACATCGGTCAAAACGGCTTCTTTTGTTTCGTCATCCCAAATCAGCGTGCAGTTTTGACGGAAGGGGGTAACGGCGTTGATTTCAAATTGGAGTGCCATGGGTGTTCCTAGGAAATGCTTATTTAATGTTTGTCTACGTTTCAGACGGCCTTTGGTCTATTTAGAATTTAGGTAGTGAGCAACCTTCGTTAACAACAATAGTACATTGAGAGCTTCCAGATGCTTGACATTTTCTCAAGGCAGATGGTTCAGCGTGGCCGGGGATAGGTTCCATTCCATAGAAAGTTTCTACTTTCTTACCCAATTTACCTTGTGCAACGGCGATACAACTATTACGTACCCAAACACCTATCTTACATGGTTTATTTCTACCCCCTTGTTCGCAGGTTTTAATGGCTTCTCTTTCTGCTTCCTCACGAGAATTCATATCAAGTGCGCCACCTGTAATACCAGTTTTAGGATTAAATGCCCAGGCTCCGTATTTTGATGGAACCTTGATATTGATAATTTCCGTAGTCCGTCTTTGTTGACGTTGACCAGGCGAACCACAATTGGAGTTGTAGCCGTATTGGCATAGACCAGGGTCATTTTGCAACGCACCTCTGGTTGCATCATAAGTAGGGTTGGCAACGCAGACATTAAGGCCTGCCAGCCCTAATAACACAAAAAGCAATTTTTTCATTTCAAGTCCAATCGGTTAGTTATCTAAATCTTTGTCGTTTGATGCACGCCATCATTTATAAGGTTTCCAATACATCAGGCAATTCGGCCAAGCTGTTGAGCATGGCGGCATGGGGCAGGGCGGAAAGCTGTTGGGCGGTATGTGCGCCGGTGGTGACTGCGATGGCACGGATTTTGGCGTTGGCGGCCATTTCTAGGTCGTGGGTGGTGTCGCCGACGACGATGGCCTCTTCCGGTTCAACACCCAGTCGGTCGCAGAGGGCGAGTACCATGTCGGGCGCGGGTTTGGACGGATATTCGCTGGCGCAGGCGGTTTCCAGCCAAAAGGCTTGGGTGTCGGTTTGTGCAATGGCTTTGTCCAAGCCGCTCCGGCCTTTGCCGGTCGCTACTGCAAGCCAATAGCCTTGTTGTTTCAAGCGTTGCAGGCAGGGCAGGGCTTCGGTGAACAGGGTCATGTTGCGGTTGTTGGGATTGAGGTAGTGCGCGGCATAGGTCTCAATCAGGGTTTCCTGAACGTGTTCGCTGACGTTGTGGGCAAGGCGGCGGATGATGCCGGACAGGCTGTATCCGATGAGCGGACGGATTTGGTCGGCTTCGGGAACGGGCAGGCCACAATCGGCAAAGCTTTGTTGAAAGGTGTGGATGATGGGGTTGGTGGTGTCGGCAAGCGTGCCGTCCCAGTCGAAAATAATGAGTTTGGGTTTCATGGGTTTCCTTTCAGACGGCCTTTTCCTGATTTTCCAGCATTAAAACAAATTGCGCTAATTCTTGCGGCAGGTGGGCTTTCAGGATTAGTTTTTCGCCGGTCAGCGGATGGGCGAGGTGCAGCTCGGAAGCGTGCAGGAACATTCTTTTCAAACCGAGTTTCTGCAGGCGTTTGTTGGCCTGATAGTCGCCGTAGCGTTCGTCGCCGGCAATGGGGCAGTCTTGCGATTGTAGGTGGACGCGGATTTGGTGGGTGCGGCCGGTTTTCAGGGTGGCTTCGACAAAGGTCAGGTCGGACAGGCCGACTTGGTGCAAAAGGCCGTCTGAAAAACGGTTTAACACGCGGAAGATGGTGTGGGCGGATTGGCCGTCTTCGCTGACGCGCACCATTTTTTCACCTTGTGCGCCGGTGTATTTGAACAGGGGAAGCTTGACGTGGAAGCGGTCGTTCGGCAGCCTGCCGACACCCAGCGCGAGATAGATTTTTTTCGGATGGTCGTTGCGGATGGCTTCGTGCAGTTTCACCAAGGCGCTGCGTTTTTTGGCTATCATCAAAAGGCCGCTGGTGTCTTTGTCGAGGCGGTGGACGAGTTCGAGATAACGCGCTTCGGGACGGGCGCGGCGGATTTGTTCGATGACGCCGAAGCTCACGCCGCTGCCGCCGTGGACGGCAACGCCGGACGGTTTGTTGATGACCAAAAGCGCATCGTCTTCGTAAACGATGTCAAACTCGCGTGCTGGCGCGGCCTGGTTTTCAGCCGGCCTTTGTTTTTCTGCGATGCGTATCGGCGGAATGCGAATAGTATCGCCTGCCTGAATGCGGTTGTCGGGTTTGCAGCGTTTTTTGTTCAGCCGCACTTCGCCGGCGCGGATAATGCGGTGGATATGGCTTTTCGGGACGCCTTTGAGGATTTTTATCAGATAGTTATCAAGGCGTTGGCCTTCCTCGTGTTCGGCAACGGCAATCAGGCTGACTGAATCTTTGCGTATTGCGTGCATTTTCTCTATAATCCCAAACGTCCGTTTCGGGACTCGAACCTGCCGTCGCAGGCCGTCTGAAACGGATTTATTGTTAAAACGAGATTTTATATTAAAAACGCACTCCGCAAAGCATTTCCTTGTGTTTGTTCAAAGCCGGCAAACGCAATCCCGTAATTAAGTTTGAATTGAACCTGCCGTCCGGCCGGGCGTAAGACGCAGTCCGCGCAGCACCGTCCGAAATTACCGGCGCTACGATAATAAGAAGATGTAGGCTGCCTTAATTTTGTCCGAAGCATCAGCATTCGGACGGCAGCGGAACCATCAACCTTTCCGCCGCATTGTTCTTTATTTCCTTCTTTATCCGAATCCGTCCGCACATGGCTTGAGTTCAAGCATGCAACCTTGCGGATTTCAAATCAAATACTGGTTACACGGGGATTTTCCCATCTTGCCTTTGAAGAGTGCCAACCGGACAGACAGGCCGTCTGAAAAAGATATTCACAAATCAAACGGCCGCTGTTCACGAGGTGACTATGAAAAGAATGTTATTCAACGCAACGCAGGCCGAAGAGCTGCGCGTTGCCATTGTCGATGGCCAAAACCTTTTGGACTTGGACATCGAAACGCTGGGCAAAGAACAGCGTAAAGGCAATATCTACAAAGGTATCATTACCCGCATCGAGCCGTCGCTGGAAGCGTGTTTCGTCGATTACGGAACCGACCGCCACGGCTTTTTGCCGTTTAAGGAAGTATCGCGTTCATATTTCCGCGACTACGAAGGCGGCAGGGCGCGTATTCAGGACGTGCTCAAAGAGGGCATGGAAGTTATCGTCCAAGTCGAAAAAGATGAGCGCGGCAACAAAGGCGCGGCACTGACCACCTTCATCAGCCTGGCCGGCCGCTATTTGGTATTGATGCCGAACAACCCGCGCGGCGGCGGCGTATCCCGCCGTATTGAAGGCGAAGAGCGCCAAGAGTTGAAAGCCGCCATGGCCGAACTCGACATTCCGAACGGTATGAGCATCATCGCCCGCACCGCCGGCATCGGCCGCAGCGCGGAAGAGTTGGAATGGGACTTGAACTACCTCAAACAGCTCTGGCAAGCCATTGAAGAAGCAGGCAAAGCACACCATGACCCTTACCTGCTCTTTATGGAAAGCTCGCTGCTGATTCGTGCGATTCGCGACTATTTCCGTCCCGATATCGGCGAGATTTTGGTGGACAATCAAGAAGTTTACGACCAAGTTGCCGAATTCATGAGCTACGTCATGCCGAGCAATGTAGGCCGTCTGAAACTCTATCAAGACCACACGCCGCTGTTCTCCCGTTTCCAAATCGAACACCAAATCGAAAGTGCGTTCTCACGCAGCGTCAGCCTGCCTTCCGGCGGCGCGATTGTGATCGACCATACCGAAGCCCTGGTTTCCATCGACGTCAACTCTGCGCGTGCCACACGCGGCTCGGATATTGAAGACACCGCGTTCAAAACCAATATGGAAGCCGCCGAAGAGGTCGCCCGTCAAATGCGCCTGCGCGACTTGGGCGGTTTGGTCGTCATCGACTTCATCGACATGGAAAACCCGAAACACCAGCGCGATGTTGAAAACGTCCTGCGCGACGCGCTCAAAAAAGACCGCGCCCGCGTGCAAATGGGCAAACTCTCCCGTTTCGGCCTTTTGGAATTGAGCCGCCAACGTTTGAAACCGGCTTTGGGCGAAAGCAGTCATGTTGCGTGTCCGCGCTGCGCCGGTACCGGCGTCATCCGCGGCATCGAATCCACCGCCCTGCACGTTTTGCGCATCATTCAAGAAGAAGCAATGAAAGACAACACCGGTGAAGTACGCGCACAGGTGCCTGTCGATGTCGCCACCTTCCTGTTGAACGAAAAACGCGCCGAGCTGTTTGCGATGGAAGAGCGTTTGGATGTAAACGTCGTCCTGATTCCAAATATCCATTTGGAAAATCCGCACTACGAAATCAACCGCATCCGCATTGATGACGTAGAAGAAGACGGCGAACCGAGCTACAAACGCGTTGCCGAGCCGGAAGAAGACGAATCTGCCAAACCTTTCGGTAGCGAAAAAGCCAAAGCAGCCCGTCCTGAGCCTGCCGTCAAAGGCGTGCGCCATACCCAGCCTGCGCCAACTGTCGCCCCTGAGAAAAAAGCCTCTTGGTGGGACAGCTTCAAAGCTTGGTTGAAACGCATTTTCGGCGGCGAACCTGCGCCTGCCGCAGTCGCTCAAGAGCCTGCTGAAAAACGCACGGCAAACAACCGTGGCCAAAACGGCAACCGCCGTTCGAGCAGCCGCCGTCAAAATCCGCGCCGCAACAACAAACACGACGGCAGCAAAGTCGAAGTGCGCGAAGTGAATGCCGAAGCCGCCGACAGTAAGTTTGAAGAAAACAAATCAAGCGAAAGCCGCAACGACGAGCGTAAAGAAAGCCGCCGCAGCCGCAACCGCAACAACCGCCGCGATGAGCGCAATAACGAGCGTAACCGTGTCGAGGAAACGGTTGAAGACGTAAACGTTCAAGAAGTGGCCGCACTGGCTGAGATGCCGTCTGAAAACCAAGCGGAACAAAACGGCAATAAACGCCGCCGCAACAACGGCCGTAACGAGCGCAACCGTAACCAATATGCGGAAAGCCATGTTGAAGACGCAAACGTTCAAGCCGATGGCGAACAGGCGCAAGTTGAAGCGGACAACAACGCCCGCAGTGAAGAAGGCGTGAAAAACAACGGCCGTCAAGGACGCGACCGTAACAACCGTCAGCGCAACAACCGCAACGACCGCCGTTCAAACAGCAAAAAACGCAATATTCCGTCTTCGGCAAAAATCGAGCAATACCTGAACATTACCGACACCGCCGACAAAGTCCTCTTTGCCGTGGCGCATGTTTTGGGTTTGAACGAAACCGCCGAAACTGAAAATGTGCCTTTGCCGCAGGAAGATGATCATGCCGAGCCGCTGGTGATTGTGGTATCCGAGCCTGAAGTGACCAGCGCAGAGCCATTCGTATTTGCGATTGAAAGCGAAGACGAGCCTGCTGTAGCGCAAACTGAAGGCGCTGATGCCGAACAAGCCCTGCTTGCTTCTGCAGTCAGCAACGTCAAAGAAGCCATTGCTGCGGTATTGTCTCCGAATGCAACGGCTACTGTTGCACCAGTTGAAGCACCAGCCGAAACTGTTGCCACACAAACTGAAGCCGTAGCTGAAGCAGCGCCTGTCGCAATCGTTGTGCCTGAGAGCTTGGGCGATTTAATCTTCGTTGAAACCGATCCGCAAGCAGTTGCCGCTTTTGCCGCGCAGCCACAACCTGAACCGGTTGCTAAAACACGCCGTTCGGATGTGCCTAAAGTAGAAGTGGAAGACGTAGCAGTCGAAATGATTTTGGTGGAAACACGCAAAGATTAAGATTGGTTTTCCAGTTAAAAGCCCGATGTTGAACGCATCGGGCTTTTTTATTGGCAAGGAGTTATGCTGCTCTTATTTTCTTTGTGTTTACCATGAGCGTTGCTTCATGGTTGAAAAAGCAGGATAGATTGCTGAGAAAGGGAAGGCATGTTTTTTTCAATAGGAAGGGCTTAATGAAAATTGGTATGAGAAAAGCCGTCTGAAATGGTTTCAGACGGCCTTGGTTTGTGTGTGTATGTTTGGGTATTGTGATTATTTTTTGTTCAGAGAGTCACGGATTTCGCGCAACAACAGAACTTCTTCGCTAGGCTCTGCCGGTGCTTCTTCAGCAGGAGCTTCGGTTTTTTTCACAGAGTTGATGGCTTTAACCACACAGAAGATGGCAGCGGCAACGATCAGGAAGCTGATCACAGTATTGATGAACAGACCGATGTTCAGGGTAACGGCACCGGCTGCTTGAGCGGCTGCTAGATTGGCGTAACCTTCTGCAGGAGCGGCTTGTGCGCCGTCTTTCAGGGTGATGAACAGGTTGGAGAAATCAACGCCGCCGATCAGCAGACCGATAGGAGGCATGATTACATCGTCAACCAATGATTTGACGATGCCGCTGAATGCTGTACCGACAACCATACCGACTGCGAGGTCGACAACGTTGCCACGCATAATAAATTCTTTAAATTCTGAAGCGATTGACATAATTAATCTCCTGTATGTGTTTGAGTCAAAATCAGATGTAGTTCAATAAAACGGCAGGCATATTAACGCTTTATTAGTTAAGAAAATTTCAATAATGTTAAATTTTGTATTTCATGCTAAAAATGTCCGGCTTCTATGCCTTTTGTATGAAAAACAGGCCGTCTGAATTTTTTTTGTTACTTTTTTGCACCACTTTTTATCCGTGGCTAAGTATCAGATAACATGAATGTTATCTTTAGAATCAATGCTCTATCGGAATTTCAAATTGAGGTAGAATGATAATATAATAATGTTGAAAACATAATCATTGAAAGTCTGTAAAGGTAATGTTTCGTATCCGTATTTGACTTTCAGACGGCCTTTTTGGTTATGCAGTTATTCAAGCCATAATGTAATAGTCATAAAAAACGCACTTTCATCATGAAAGTGCGTTTTGCGTGTAAACCGTTTAGTTCTCTTCGTCGTTCAGTGCGTTGATGCTGTAACCGCCGTCAACGTACGTAATCTCGCCGGTGATGCCGGAAGCGAGGTCGGACAGCAGGAAGGCGGCTGTGTTACCGACTTCTTCAGTGGTAACGTTGCGACCCAATGGGTTGTGGGAAGCGACGTGGCCCAAGAGTTTGCTTAAATCGGCGATGCCGGAAGCGGCCAGGGTTTTGATCGGGCCTGCGGAGATGCCGTTGCAGCGGATGCCTTCTTTGCCCAGGCAGGCGGCAGTGAAGCGGATGCCGGCTTCGAGGCTGGCTTTGGCCATGCCCATAACGTTGTAGTTAGGAATGGCACGAACGGCGCCCAAGTAGCTCAGTGCAACGATTGCGGCGTTGCGGCCCTGCATCATCGGACGGGCGGCTTTTGCCAGCGCAGGCAGGCTGTATGCGGAGATTTCGTGAGCGGTGTTGAATGCTTCGCGGCTGATGCTGTCGAGGAAGTCGCCGCTCAAAGCTTCTTTAGGGGCGAAGCCGATGGAGTGAACCAAGCCGTCCAAGCCGTCCCAGTGTTTGCCCAAGTCAACGAAAACTTGGTTGATTTCGTCGTCGCTGGCAACGTCGCAGCGGAACACGAGTTCGGAGCCGAGTTCGGCCGCCATTTTACGGACGCGCTCTTCCAGTTTGTCGACAACATAAGTAAATGCCAATTCCGCGCCTTGTTCGCGGCAGGCTTTGGCGATGCCGTAAGCGATGGAACGCTCGGAGATCATGCCGGTAATCAGAATTTTTTTGCCTTGCAAAAAGCCCATTTTCTTATCCTTTAGCAGTGGTATTGAGGTTGCATTAAAAGGCGCATTATAGCAAAAACCGCTGTTTCGGTATAGAAAACAACGGATAACCCTTTGTCTTGCCTCAAATAGGGATAAGGTTTTCTGTCAAGGCCGTCTGAAACCTGACGGAACGTCGGCAAAACGTTATACTTGATGGTGTTAATGACCGATGTTTCAGGAGTGAACCATGCCCGAGCAAAACCGCATTCTCTGCCGAGAACTCAGCCTGTTGGCGTTTAACCGCCGTGTACTGGCTCAGGCGCAGGATACGAAAGTTCCTTTGTTGGAACGTTTGCGTTTTCTGTGCATCGTGTCTTCCAATTTGGACGAATTTTTTGAAGTGCGCATGGCGTGGTTGAAACGCGAAAATAAATTGCGCCCGCATCAGCCGCTCGACAACGGCAAAACTGCGGCCGAAACCATCGAAGCGGTGGCAAAAGAGGCACAGGCCTTGATTCGCGAGCAGTACGATCTGTTTAACAAAGTATTGCAGCCTGCACTCAGCCGCGCCGGTATTCATTTCTATCGCCGCCACAAATGGACGGCCGCGCAGAAAAAATGGATTGAAAATTATTTTGACAACGAGCTGTTGCCCATTCTCACGCCCATCGGCCTTGATCCTTCGCATCCGTTCCCGCGCCCGTTAAACAAATCGCTCAACTTTGCCGTCGAACTCGAAGGTACGGATGCGTTCGGCCGTCCGTCAGGAATGGCGATTGTGCAGGCGCCGCGCATTTTGCCGCGCGTCGTTCCCATGCCGTCTGAAATTTGCGGCGGCGATGCAGGCTTTGTGTTCTTGTCTTCGATTTTGCACGCCCATGTCGGCAAACTCTTTCCCGGCATGAAGGTTAAAGACTGCCATCAGTTCCGCCTCACGCGCGACAGCGATTTGACGGTTGATGAAGAAGATTTGAAAAACCTGCGTGCCGCGATTCAAAACGAATTGCACGACCGCGAATACGGCGACGGCGTGCGCTTGGAAGTGGCGGACACTTGTCCGGCGCATATTCACGACTTCTTGCTTGCCCAGTTCAAGCTGACTTCTGCCGAGCTGTATCAGGTCAAAGGGCCGGTTAATTTGGTGCGCCTCAATGCCGTTCCCGATTTGGTGGACAGGCCGGATTTGAAGTTCCCGCCGCGCAATGCAGGCCGTCTGAAAGCCTTGCGCAAAAACGGCTCCGTATTCAAACTGGTCAAACAGTCGCCGATTTTGTTGCACCACCCGTATCAGTCTTTCGATCCGGTTGTCCAAATGATACGCGAGGCAGCGGCCGATCCGGATGTGTTGGCCGTTAAAATGACCATCTACCGCACCGGCAGCAATTCCGAGCTTGTGCGCGCATTGATGAAGGCCGCACTGGCGGGCAAGCAGGTTACCGTCGTCGTCGAACTGATGGCGCGTTTTGACGAAGCCAACAACGTCAACTGGGCGAAACAGCTGGAAGAGGCAGGCGCGCACGTCGTGTACGGCGTATTCGGCTACAAAGTTCATGCCAAAATGGCTTTGGTTATCCGTCGCGAAGACGGCGTGCTCAAGCGTTATGCCCACCTCGGTACCGGCAACTACCACCAAGGCACATCGCGCATCTACACCGACTTCGGCATCATCACCGCCGACGATCAGATTACTGCCGATGTGAACACTTTGTTTATGGAAATCACAGGCTTGGGCAAGCCGGGCCGTCTGAACAAGCTCTATCAAAGCCCGTTTACCCTGCACAAAATGGTCATCGACCGCATCAAGCAGGAAACCGAACACGCCAAAGCCGGCAAACCGGCGCGGATTACCGCCAAGATGAATTCCCTCATCGAGCCGGGCGTGATTGATGCGTTGTATCAAGCCAGCGCGGCAGGCGTGCAAATCGACCTGATTGTGCGCGGTATGTGTACTTTGCGCCCGGGTGTAAAAGGCTTATCCGAAAACATCCGCGTCCGCTCCATCATCGGCCGCCAACTCGAACATTCGCGCGTGTATTGCTTCCATAACAACGGCGCAGACGATACCTTTATCTCCAGCGCCGACTGGATGGGTCGCAACTTCTTCCGCCGCATTGAAGTCGCCACGCCGATTACCACGCCCGAACTCAAAGAACGCGTGATCCGCGAAGGTTTGGAAATGGCCTTGGAAGACAATACCCAGGCTTGGCTGATGCAGCCTGACGGCAGCTACGTCCGCACCCAGCCGCAAGACGGCGAGCCTGCGTTTGGTTTGCAGGAAGGTTTGTGGAAAATATACGGACGTTAAGTTGAATAATGTCTCAGGCCGTCTGAAATGCAGGTTTCAGACGGCCTTTTTTGATTTTGCCGTTATAATTCCGTTTCCCAATCTTTCAGACGGCCTTTTCCTATGAAATCTTATCCCGATTCCTATCTCCATTTTGAAAACCTCGAATCTCCCGAAACGCAAAATTTTGCCGCCGCGGCGCATGCCGAAACGCGCAAGCGTTTTTTAGAAAACGACAAGGCGCGCGAATTGTCTGACGGCATTTTGGCGCAGTTGCAGGACACGCGGCAGATTCCGTTTTGTCAGGAACACCGTGCGCGGATGTACCATTTTCATCAGGATGCGGAATATCCGAAGGGCGTGTACCGCGTATGTACCGCGGCGACTTACCGTTCCGGCTATCCCGAGTGGAAAATCCTGTTTTCAGTGGCGGATTTCGATGAATTGCTCGGCGACGATGTATATTTGGGCGGCGTGTCGCACTTGGTGGAAAAGCCCAACCGCGCGTTGTTAACACTGAGCAAATCGGGCGGCGATACGGCGTACACGCTGGAAGTGGATTTGGAAGCAGGGGAGTTGGTAGAAGGCGGTTTTCACTTTCCGGCAGGCAAAAACCATGTGTCGTGGCGCGATGAAAACAGCGTGTGGGTGTGTCCGGCTTGGGACGAACGCCAGTTGACCGAATCGGGCTATCCGCGCGAAGTATGGCTAGTGGAACGCGGCAAGAGTTTCGAGGAAAGCCTGCCGGTGTATCAAATTGCCAAAGACGGCATGATGGTAAACGCGTGGCGTTACCTCGATCCGCAGGGTTCGCCGATTGATTTGATTGAAGCGTCGGACGGTTTTTACACCAAAACCTATTTGCAGGTCTCAGCCGAAGGCGAGGCGAAACCGTTAAACCTGCCCAACGATTGCGACGTAGTCGGCTATCTGGCTGGACATCTTTTGCTGACGCTGCGCAAAGACTGGAACCGCGCGAACCAAAGCTATCCGAGCGGCGCATTGGTGGCAGTAAAATTAAACCGCGGCGAATTAGGCGCGGCGCAGCTTTTGTTTGCGCCCGATGAAACGCAGGCATTAGAAAGCGTGGAAACGACCAAGCGTTTTGTGGTGGCGAGCCTACTGGAAAACGTACAAGGCCGTCTGAAAGCATGGCGTTTTACCGACGGCAAATGGCAGGAAGTCGAACTGCCGCGCCTGCCTTCGGGCGCGTTGGAAATGACCGACCAACCGTGGGGCGGCGACGTGGTTTACCTTGCCGCCAGCGATTTCACCACACCGCTGACGCTGTTTGCATTGGATTTGAACGTGATGGAACTGACCGTCATGCGCCGTCAGCCGCAGCAGTTCGATTCAGACGGCATCAACGTGCAGCAGTTTTGGACGACTTCAGCCGACGGCGAGCGCATTCCTTATTTCCACGTCGGCAAAAACGCCACGCCCGACACGCCGACCTTAGTCTATGCCTACGGCGGTTTCGGTATTCCCGAATTGCCGCATTATTTGGGTAGCGTCGGCAAATATTGGCTGGAAGAGGGCAATGCCTTTGTGTTGGCGAACATCCGCGGCGGCGGCGAATTCGGCCCGCGTTGGCATCAGGCGGCGCAGGGAATCAGCAAACATAAAAGCGTTGATGATTTGCTTGCCGTCGTGCGCGATTTGTCCGAACGCGGTATCAGTTCGCCCAAACACATCGGCTTGCAGGGAGGCAGCAACGGCGGCCTGATTACCGCCGCCGCCTTCGTGCGCGAACCTCAAAGCATTGGCGCGCTGGTGTGCGAAGTGCCGCTGACCGACATGATCCGTTATCCGCTGCTCTCCGCCGGTTCAAGCTGGACGGACGAATACGGCAATCCGCAAAAATACGAAGTCTGCAAACGCTGGCTGGGCGAATTGTCGCCGTATCACAATCTTTCAGACGGCATCAATTATCCGCCAGCGCTCATTACCACCAGCCTCAGCGACGACCGCGTCCATCCCGCCCACGCGCTCAAGTTCTACGCCAAACTGCGCGAAACCTCGCCGCAATCTTGGCTCTACTCGCCTGACGGCGGCGGCCATACCGGCAACGGTACGCAACGCGAATCCGCCGACGAACTTACCTGCGTATTGCTGTTTTTGAAAGAGTTTTTGGGGTAGAAGCAAGCAGCAGGACTGACTGTTTCGTAAAGTTGAGAAACAAAATACTCTTGTTTCGGTAAGTGAAAAGAAGGCCGTCTGAAAAACGAATATTAAAGTTTTTCAGACGGCCTTCTTTTCTTTTAACTTTCAACATATCCCGATAAAATGGACACTTTGTAAGTGATCATTGATGGAAGACGCAATTATGGCAGCCGAACCGAAAAATTATACACGATTTAGAAAATAATTTCAAACAAAACAACATATTAAAACTCAAGCAAATCTTTCCCGAAGTCTTTTGCGAAGACCAAATCGACTTTGAGAAACTCAAACTCGTCCTTGGCGCAGAAAACCTTGCCGGTGTGGGCGAACGTTATCAACTCGATGCTGTAGAAACTAGTAGCGTTGTTTACAGTATTTTCAGGAGAATACTGAAACATGAACATGCACAAAAACACCCGTCTCACCCCGTCTCTGGATTTGGATATCCTCAACGGCATCATGCGCCAAGCCGTGTTGCAGCAGCTGCAAACCTACTTGGGCGCGGACGCAGTCAT
Organism: Neisseria sp. HMSC058F07; assembly: GCF_001810035.1. Lineage (NCBI taxonomy): Bacteria > Pseudomonadati > Pseudomonadota > Betaproteobacteria > Neisseriales > Neisseriaceae > Neisseria > Neisseria sp. HMSC058F07. The sequence goes on from NZ_KV799674.1 coordinate 244,130, forward strand.
CGAAACGCACATCACCCGCGATATGCTCGAACGCGCAGAAAAAATCCGCCTCTCCAACGCCTTGAGAGGCGTGTTTGAGGCGGATTTGGTGTACTAGGAACAATCAATGATTTCTCGGAAATGGATAAAGCCTGAAGGCGATTATTCGTTAGACGGTTTATCTGTCTGAGACTTGTGCGTTTGCAATATGTTCACTACCTTACCCTCATAACGCTGGCGTAACCACGCCTGTATCCGCTCGTAATCTTTGGCAGGTAGTGGCTGCTCCAATTCGAGAGAGACAACGACGATATCGTCATATGTATCTGTCTTCGGTTCTGCGTTTTTTTGGCTTTCAGACTGTTCGGAAACAGGCGTTGTTTGCGCTTTATCCCAAGCCAAGCCGCGTCCGACAACGATTTTTTCCGCTTCCGGATATTGGGCTTTTAATTCCTTGAGTACCGCTGCATCGTCGATATCGGAGGCTTTGCCTGCCAGTATGGTATCGATATAGGCCTGCTGCTCTTTCAGCTCATTTTGCTGCTGAACCGGGTTGTTTCGGCTTGCCAGCAATTCTTCGATTTTGGCATCGTTCCCTCCCGCATAGACCACGTTGACCTTCGGCTCTTTCACCCCCGACGCGTTAAGGCTTTTCACCAGCAAGGCGGAAATTTTCTCGGCATTGCCCGTTCCATTGACAATCAGACCGACTTTATTTTCTCTGTGGTTCAACATCTTACGCAGCACGAAAAAACCTTCCTGTTGCTGCGCAGTGGCAATGGCGGCATTGGCTCTGGTGTTGAAGATCTCCTGACGCACCAGTCCTGATGCCATATAGCCGCTCGGAATCATCACAGCCAACACGACAGCAGTAATAATGATGCTTTGCAACCGGCGTTTGGATTCCGTTACCAGCCCCCTGCGCGGCAGCTTGAGCAGCTTGGAAAACAACAAGGTCGAAAAAGCGATGAACACGCAGTTGATGGCAAAAAGATATGAAGCACCGAGAAAGTAGTGCCAGTTGCCATGTGCCAGTCCGTAGCCCGCAGTACACAGGGGCGGCATCAATGCGGTAGCAATCGCCACACCCGGTATGGCATTGCCTCCTTCTTTTCGAGTCAGCGCCACAATACCCGCACTACCGCCGAAGAAGGCAATCAACACATCCCAAAGGGTCGGCTGAGTACGCGCCAAAAGCTCGCTTTGCGCCTCTTTAAGCGGGGTTAACAGGAAATACAACGTAGCGGTAATCAAGCTGATGACGACGAATATAATAATATTGCGCACGGCTTGACGGATCAGCGCAGTATCCCCTACCGCCAAACCGTAACCCATACCTACAATCGGCCCCATCAACGGCGAAATCAACATCGCGCCGATCACTACCGCCGTGCTGTTTACATTTAGACCGATACTCGCCACGGCAATGGCAAACATCAATACCCACATATTGGTTCCGGACACCCGAGTATTGGCGCGGATGACGGCATCAATTTTATCGGGATGGGCCTGGTCATGCGCAAGATTGAACACATCTTGCAACTTGGTCATGGCACCATTGTCTTCTTTTGGCTGATTTTCTTGTTCTTCTTGGTTTTTAATGTTTTCTTGGTCTTGCATTTTCATCCTTAAATCAATCTTAACGATTGTCTCTGAATATTTAATTAACTGGAATTTCGGATACTGATAATTATGCTTTAATACTGATTTCAAATATGATTAAGCAGATACCTTGCAGAAGGTTAGCATACACATGAAAACGCTGACAACGCTGATCCTGCGTAGGCCTTCACGAAACCAGCATATGCAAAAACCTTCTCTCAAATCCAATTTCTACTTTTTCAGCAGCAACCGCCATCAAAATTTTTTAAGGGGCTGTACTAGTAGATTAGCCCTAAATTTCACACCATTTTTGCAGGATTTTTAGCTGCCGGGACGGTGTGCCGAAGTTAAATCGAAATTCGCATTCTTTCAAGAACAACGGGAAAGATTTGCGATCGATTCCGTTGTATTTTCGCAAGACACGTTTTGCCTGATTCCAAAAATTCTCAATGCCGTTAATGTGGTTCTGACGGTCGGCAAATTCCTTGGAATGGTTGATGCGGTAATGGATGAAACCGCTCACGTCCAACTTGTCGTAGCTACTCAGACTATCGGTATAAACAATACTGTCCGGCATGATTTTCTTTTTGATGACAGGGAGTAACGTTTCAGACTTGGCATTATCCACCACAACGGTATAGACCCGTCCGTTGCGTTTCAGAATGCCGAAGACAACCACTTTTCCTGCCGCACCGCGACCACGTCTGCCTTTACGCCGTCCGCCGAAATAGCTTTCGTCCAGTTCGACAGAGCCCTCAAAAACCTCATCGGCAGCCAAGGCCAAATGATAGTTGATAACCATGCGGATTTTACGGTAGAACAGTGCTGCCGAATTGGGATGGATACCCAAAATATCGGCGGCAGAACGGGCGGTAACTTCGAGTACAAAAAAACGAAGCAGTTCTTTCTGTACTTTTTTTCTTTAATTTGCAGTGAGTTATCTTCATATTTCGAGGGTAACATATCTGCTAATCTAGTACAGCCCCTTGTTTTTAATAATGTTAATGTTAATACGTAACAAAAACAAATTCCTGCTTGTAGGTTAAAATCAGCATATGCTAATATGCGCAACAACAGGTTTTTCCAGAATAATCTGTGCTAAAATGCAGGATTAGATGGAAAACTCTATCCGAATTCGGTACAATACCGACGAATTATTTCCCTTAAACAACCTGCCGCAAGGCGAAAAGGAACGACTGACATGTCAAACATCGAACAACAAGTTAAAAAAATTGTTGCTGAACAACTGGGCGTAAACGAAGCCGAAGTGAAAAACGAATCTTCTTTCCAAGACGATTTGGGTGCTGACTCTCTGGACACCGTAGAACTGGTGATGGCTTTGGAAGAAGCTTTCGGCTGCGAAATCCCTGACGAAGACGCTGAAAAAATCACTACCGTACAATTGGCTATCGACTACATCAACGCCCACCAAGGCTAATCGGTCGCACCAAACATCCAGCCTCTGCTGCGCCATCGCAATAGAGGCTTTTACCTTATTATTAAACCCCTGAAATTTCAGACGGCATGAGTTTTGCCCGTTTTCACGAAGAAAAAGAGCAAGGCTGCCGCGAAAATCCCGACAACCAACAGCGAGATTATCATGAGTCAGAGAAGAGTAGTCATCACAGGTCTTGGCCAAGTATCACCGGTCGGCAACGACGTCGCCACCGCATGGAGCAATCTGCTCGCAGGCAAAAGCGGCATCGGACGGATTACCCGCTTTGACGCATCCGACATCAACAGCCAAATCGCCGGCGAAGTTCGCGATTTCGACATCGGCCAATACATCAGCGCGAAAGAAGCGCGCCGTATGGACGTGTTCATCCACTACGGTATTGCCGCCGCCCTGCAAGCCATCAATGATTCAGGCTTGGACGATTTGGAAACCCTCGACAAAGACCGCGTCGGTGTCAACATCGGCTCCGGTATCGGCGGCCTGCCCAGCATCGAAGCGACCGGCAAAGCCGTTATCGAAGGCGGCGCGCGCAAAATCAATCCTTTCTTTATTCCGGGTTCGCTGATTAACCTGATTTCCGGTCACGTGACCATCCTCAAAGGCTACCGCGGCCCGAGTTACGGCATGGTTTCTGCCTGTACAACCGGCGCACACTCCATCGGCGACTCTGCACGATTGATTAAATACGGCGACGCAGACGTGATGATTGCCGGTGGCGCAGAAGGCGCGATCAGCACTTTGGGCGTCGGCGGTTTTGCCGCCATGAAGGCACTTTCCACCCGCAACGACGACCCTGCTACCGCTTCCCGTCCGTGGGACAAAGGCCGTGACGGTTTCGTTATCGGCGAAGGCGCTGGCGTGCTGGTGTTGGAAGAATTGGAACACGCGAAAAAACGCGGTGCGAAAATTTACGCCGAAATCGTCGGCTTCGGTATGAGCTCCGATGCTTACCACATTACTGCGCCTAACGAAGAAGGCCCTGCATTGGCCGTTACCCGCGCCCTGAAAGATGCCGGCCTGAATCCTGAAGACGTTGATTACGTTAACGCACACGGTACATCGACTCCTTTGGGAGATGCCAACGAAACCAAAGCCATCAAACGCGCTTTGGGCGATCATGCGCGCAAAGTCATCGTTAACTCCACCAAATCCATGACCGGCCACTTGCTCGGCGCGGCCGGCGGTGTGGAAGCGTTGTACAGCGTGTTAGCGGTACACGAGCAAAAATCTCCACCGACCATCAACATCTTTGAACAAGACGTTGAAGCCGGTTGCGATTTGGACTACTGCGCCAACGAAGCACGCGATGCGAAAATCGACGTTGCCATCTCCAATTCCTTTGGCTTTGGCGGTACCAACGGCACATTGGTATTCAAACGCTTCAAAGACTGATAGAAGGTTTTAAGTAGATTAAAAGGCCGTCTGAAACTAGGTTTCAGACGGCCTTTTTTATTTTAAAATACAAATATTCTTGATAATCTGTATCATTTATATAAAAATATCGACTCCAATCAATATTGCCCGGATTTTGACGGGCAATCAACCCAATTACATTTTTAAGGAGTCTGCAATGAAAACCATCCGTATTCTAGCATTGGCCGCTGCACTGGCCGCCGTGCCTGCATTTGCGTCTGATTTCGGCCATGAACAGGCATTGACCATAGACGGCAAGCCTGCCCATCTGGCAGAAACTTCAGCCCGTATTTTGGCAAACGAAACCCTGACTGCGCCGCAACTGGTCGAAGATATCACTGATGGATTCGGTTCGAAAAAAATTCCAGGTTATAAATTGATGATTATGGGCCGCACTTATTCGGTGGCGGCAGAAACCAAACCGCCGAAAGAGGGCCAAACTCAGTGGCGGGACAATACGTTCATTCATCGCGGCGTAAAACTGTTTGTCGGTATTCCGGTAAAAAACGGCAAGATGGATTTGGCGTCTGCCAGATTGATTAATATCGGCGTGGTTGACGATAACGGTGGTGCCGCGCCTCATGATGAGGGTGAAAAAATCCGTCCGGTCGGTAAGCAGCTGATGTCCCCCGATACCAAAGTGGGAAATGTGAAACTCAATATTGCCAAACTGACGTTGCCAAATATGAAATTAGGCGAAACCAGTGGCGGTGGTGTGAAATTGGAAGCATCGGCAACATTGGACGGTAAGCCGATACAGACCAAAATCGACAGCACGTTCTCCCGCTTCTATTCCGCCAAACCAGCCGCTACACGGCCGTTTATGGCAGATGCACGGTTTGTGAAATAATCGTAAAGGCCGTCTGAAATCCTGCTTCAGACGGCCTTTTATATAACGAAACTGCATAAGTTTAGTTTTTCATAGATTAAAGGTAAGGAGTTAAAAAAGCGTAGAATGGCGATTTTAAAAATTCATCATTGGAGGTCGATCATGACGGTAACGATTTTAGACGGCGGAATGGGGCGTGAACTGCATCGGCGTGGCGCACCGTTTCGTCAGCCGGAATGGTCTGCTTTGGCTTTGATGGAAACACCGGAGATTGTACGCGAAACGCATTTGGACTTTCTTCGCGCAGGCGCACAGGTGATTACGACCAACAGTTATGCGCTTGTTCCGTTTCATATCGGGCAGGAGCGCTTTGATGCTCAAGCTGCCGAATGGGCAAGGCTTTCCGGCCGTTTAGCGCGTGAAGCGGTGGAACAAAGCGGGACTACTGCAAAAGTAGCCGCAAGCCTGCCGCCGTTATTCGGTTCTTACCGCCCTGACTTGTTTGACAAACAAGTCGCACCTGCTTTGGCGCGCCCTTTAATATCGGGTTTGATGCCGTTTGCTGATATTTGGTTGGCAGAAACCGTATCCAGCTTGGAAGAAGCGCGTTTCTGGCGCAGCAGTCTGCCTGATGACGGTAAGCCGTTTTGGGTATCGTTTACTTTGGAAGATACGATGCCGCATGATGTACCGGTGTTGCGTTCGGGAGAAACCGTGCACGAGGCGGCGGATTTCGCGGTAGAAATAGGTGCGGCGGCAATGTTGTTCAATTGCAGTCAGCCTGAAGTAATGGCAGAAGCTTTGAAAGTGGCACATGAAGCCCAAGGCCGTCTGAAACTGGGTGTGTACGCCAATGCATTTGAACCGGTACAAGGTCAGATGAACGAGGCCAACGACGGTTTGGATCCGATTCGCTCCGATGCCACGCCGAAAAATTATTTGGCATGGGCGAGACAATGGGCGGATTTGGGTGCTGAAATCATCGGCGGGTGCTGCGGTATCGCACCTGAACATATCCGTGCGTTGGCGCAAGGATTTAAGGCCGTCTGAAAGCAGCTGCATAATATTTTGATACGGTTAGAACAGGCTAAAAAAGCCGGTAATGCCGTCGCTTCACAAACACATAATGATAAAAATCAGGAATAAACATGTCGCAAAAATCTCAAATCGGCTTGGCCGCGCTGACGGCCTTGGTTATCAGTTCCATGATTGGTTCGGGTATTTTCAGCCTGCCGCAGAATATGGCTGCCGTTGCAGGTTCGCAGGCTTTGCTGTTGGGTTGGCTGATTACCGGTGTGGGCATTATCTTCCTCGGCCTGTCATTTTCGGCCTTGTCCAAACTTAAGCCCGAATTGGATGGCGGTATTTATACGTACGCCCGCGACGGCTTCGGCGATTTGATGGGTTTTTTCTCGGCGTGGGGCTATTGGCTTTGCACCACGGTCGGTATTGTCGGCTATTTGGTGGTTGCGTTTGAAGCAGTAGGCGGATTTGTCGATACGCCGGACAACGTGATTTTCGGCAAAGGCAACACATTTGCTGCTTTTGTTGGAGAATCAGTAATTGTGTGGCTGATTTACTGGTTGGTGGTGCGCGGTATTAAAGAAGCGGCAGGAGTGAACCTGATTGCGACGGCAGTCAAAGTATTTCCGCTGATTTTATTTATTGGTATGGCAGCCTATTTCTTTCAAACCGAAGTGTTTATGTCCGATTGGACAGGGGCGAGCCTTGCTACGCCTGAAAATCCTGATGTCAGCCTGATGACGCAGGTGAAAAACACAATGCTGATTACGCTGTGGGTGTTTACCGGTATTGAGGGTGCGGCGGTTTTGTCCAAGCATGCGCGAAGTCGTGCTGATGTCGGTCGAGCAACCATTATCGGCGTCAGCTTGACGCTGGCCATGTATGTGGCAATTACCGTCTTGGCTCAAGGCATTTTGCCTCGTGCGGATATTGCAGCAATGGCTAATCCGTCTATGGCGGGCGTGTTGGCGCACATGGTCGGCTCTTGGGGTAAAGTGTTGATTTCTTCCTGCCTGATTGTGTCTGTGCTGTCGTCTTATTTAAGCTGGACGCTGTATGCGACCGAGATTCCGCACATGGGTGCGAGAAACGGCGCATTTCCAAAATCGTTTATCCCGTTGAATAAAAACGAAGTGCCGCAGGGTTCATTGATGTTTACCACCTTGACCGTGCAGTTTTGCCTATTGCTGGTGTGGTTAAAAGGCGAGGATTATTCTGCCTTGCTGATGGTATCGACTTCCATGATTTTGATACCATATTTGTTAATTGGTGCATATCTGCTCAAATTATCGCTGACACAAAAGGCCGCGGCGAAATACCGTCTTATCGGCGCGGCAGCAACGCTTTATGCGGCTTGGATTGTCTATGCGGCAGGCACGGAATATTTGCTGCTTTCAGTCTTGCTCTATTTGCCCGGCGTATTACTGTTTTTCTATTCGCAAAAGAAACACTACGGAAATTGTCAGTTCAACCGTATGGAAAAAGCCGTATTGGTATTGCTGTTGATTTTGGCTGTGCCGGCCGTACAGCAGTTTGTCGCTAGCTTACAAGTGTAAGCAGAAAGGTTTGAAAAAGGCCGTCTGAAATCCAGTTTCAGACGGCCTTTTATTGATAAAACCGATTCAATATCGCATCATTTTGCTGTCTACCTGCATTGCCCAAGCATCAATACCGCCTTGCAGGTTGTAGAGGTTTTCAAATCCGGCGTCTTCCAAATACATTGCCGTGTGCAGGCTGCGGATGCCGTGGTGGCAATAGACAACAATGGGTAAATCATCGTCGGGCAGCTCGTTTTGGCGCAGGGGGATGAGGTTCATCGGGATATGAATGGCGGCGGGCAGGGTGCAGATGGCGCGTTCTTCATCGGTGCGGACGTCGAGCAGATGAAATGCGCGGCCTTCGTCCTGCCATTGTTTCAATTCGGTGGGAGAGAGTTGGATGATGTCGGTCATAGGGTTGGGTAAAAGCATGAGGCCGTCTGAATTTTCAGACGGCCTGTTGTTTAAAAATCGAAATCGCCAAACGGATTGGCCGATTTGTCTTCCAAGTGTGCTACGACGGTGTCGAACAATACTTTTTCGGAAAACTCATTGCCGTTGCGCGTCAGCAAAAGCGCGTGTTGTACCGGTTTGCGGCCGACGATGACCACCATACGGCCGCCGTCTTTCAGTTGCTCTTTCAGAATTTCAGGTACGCTGTCTACTGCGCCGCCTACATAAATCGCATCAAAAGGCGCGCCTTGCGATGCTTCGGTCAGGCCGTTGTTTTGCACATAATCGACGTTGGCAAAGCCTAATTCGTCCAAAACTTTTTTGGCGCGTTGCTGCTGCTCGGCATCGATGTCGTCAGTTACGACTTTGCCGGCCAGTTTGGACAGCAGAGCGGTTGCATAGCCTGAGCCTGTACCGATTTCTAAGACGGTTTCGTCTTTTTTCAGTTTCAAACCTTGAGCCAGGCGGGCAACGACTTTGGGTTCCAACATCTTATGGCCGTTAGCCAGCGGCAGCTCCATATCCGCATAGGCCAAACCTTGAAAAGCCTCGCCGACAAAATGTTCGCGCTCGATCTCCTCCAAAGCATCCAAAATGTCGAAGTCCAAGACATCCCACGGACGAATCTGCTGTTCAACCATATTGAAACGCGCTTTTTCAAAGTCCATATTTGTGCTCCGTTCAATTCTTAATTTTATCGAAGCATACATTATAAATCCTTGTCGGAGAGTGTGCCATCTTTCAGACGGCCCCGGAGGCCCGTTAATAATTGCCAAGCTCACATATATCCACTAAACTTTCACATTACACGACGCTACAGCAAGCAACAACCAACACACGGAGCAATAAAGATGTATCACCAAATCGGAATGTGGGACCAAAAATGGGTTATCGGCAACTGGAAAATGAACGGCCGACTCCAAAACAACAATGCGCTTATGCACCGCTTCCGTGTCATGCCAACTGCAGAACGCGTGTTAATCGGCTTGGCCGCTCCGACCGTTTATCTGTTGCAACTGCACAACGCCATGCAGATTGTTTTGAACAACCGTATCTTGACCTGTGCGCAAGACGTGAGCCGTTTCCCGAATAACGGCGCGTACACCGGCGAAGTGTCCGCCGAAATGCTTGCCGACATCGGTACAGACATCGTCCTCATCGGCCACTCCGAGCGCAGCCTTTATTTCGGCGAGAAAAACGAAATCCAACGACGCAAAATGGAAAACGTCCTCAACGTCGGCCTGATTCCATTGTTGTGCGTCGGCGAAAGCCTGGAAGAGCGCGAAGCCGGTAAAGAACACGAAGTTATTGCCCACCAGCTTTCCATCCTGCAAGGTCTGAACACCCAAAACATCGCCGTTGCCTACGAGCCGGTTTGGGCGATCGGTACAGGCAAAGTCGCCACCGTCGAACAAATCGCCGACATGCACGCATTTATCTACAAAGAAATCTTGTCTTTGTGCGGAAGCGATGTTAAAATCCGCGTTCTTTACGGCGGAAGTGTGAAAGCGGATAACGCGGCCGACATCTTCGCAGTACCTCATGTAGACGGCGCATTGGTTGGTGGCGCGTCATTATCCTATGACTCCTTTACCGCCATCATCAACGCAGCACAAGCCTCGTAGAAAACATATGGAAGCCTTTAAAACCCTTATCTGGATTATTAATATTATTTCCGCTCTATTCGTAATCGTGTTAGTATTGTTGCAACACGGTAAAGGTGCGGATGCCGGCGCAACATTCGGTTCCGGCAGCGGTAGCGCGCAAGGCGTATTCGGTTCTGCCGGTAATGCCAACTTCCTCAGCCGCTCGACTGCCGTTGCTGCAACATTTTTCTTTGCGACCTGCATGGCAATGGTGTATATTCACACCCACTCCAATAAGCACGGTTTAGACTTCAGCGATGTGAAGCAGACCCAACAGGCTCCTAAGCCTGCAACGCCTGCACAAAACAATACAACTCCTGTTGCACCGAATCCTCAGCAGCAGTAAGACAATTTAATTTATGCCGACATGGTGGAATTGGTAGACACGCTATCTTGAGGGGGTAGTGGCCGTAGGCTGTGCGAGTTCAAATCTCGCTGTCGGCACCACATTAGAAAATCTAACCGCTTTTTAGCGGTTATTTTTTCGTCTTGAGAATCTGCCTTTCATTTATTTTTAGGCCGAGACAGGGAAATACAATGAAGCGTTTGGTTGTCGGCATCAGCGGTGCCAGCGGTTTTCAGTATGGCGTGAGGGCTTTGCAGCTTTTGCGTGCGCATCAGGTAGAAACGCATTTGGTGGTTTCGCAAGGGGCGGAGATGACCCGCGCTTTGGAAACGGATTACACTAAAGAAGACGTTTATGCTTTGGCGGATGTCGTGCATTCTGTCCGTAATGTCGGGGCAAGTATTGCCAGCGGTTCGTTTTTGACGGATGGAATGTTGATTGCGCCGTGTTCAATGAAAACCTTGGCTTCAGTTGCTCATGGATTTGCCGATAATTTGCTCAGCCGTGCGGCGGATGTAACATTGAAAGAGCGGCGCAGGCTGGTGTTGATGGTGCGTGAAGCGCCGTTAAACTTGGCACACATCGACAATATGCGCCGTGTAACAGAGATGGGCGGCATTGTGTTTCCTCCCGTTCCGGCTCTGTATCAGAAGCCAGAATCCATCGAAGATATGATTACACACAGTGTCTCTCATGCTTTGGACTTGTTCGGTATTTTTCAAACCGATGCGCCGCGCTGGCAGGGCTGATGTTTCAGACGGCCTGAAAATAAATTGAATACACTGAGAAAGAGGATAAAATCATGCAAGCGATTCCTACCAATATCGTTAAATTTTTGAGCAATCATCATGTCGTCAGTATTGCCGCTGCGGCAGACGGCGAAGTTTGGGCGGCTTGTTGTTTTTATGTGTTTGATGAGGCGAATGCCCGATTGATTGTGTTGACTTCTTTGAAAACGAAACATGGCGGAATGATGAGCCGTTCTGCCAAAGTAGCCGGTACCATTGCCGGTCAGCCTGACAGTATCACAAAAATCAGCGGCATTCAGTTTGCGGCGACTGCCGCTTTGATTGAGAATGAAGCGGATTTGAAAGCGGCGCAGTCTTTATTTTACAAAGCGCATCCTGCTGCTCGAGTGATGAAAAGTGATGTCTGGGCGTTGAATTTGGATAATGTAAAATTCACTGACAATAAATTGGTATTCGCACAAAAAACGTACTGGAATCGCGAGGATTAAGAAAAGGCCGTCTGAAAGATGAAATTTCAGACGGCCTTTGGTAAGGTTACAAATTAATCGTGTCCGAGCTCGACAGTTTTGTCTTTGTAACGTGTATCAGGAACCAAAACGATTTTCTCGTCCACTTTGCCGATGGCTTTCACGTCTTTGCCCGGATAGTCCAGCTGGTGCAGGAAGTAGCGGATACAGTTCAAACGTGCACGTTTTTTGTCGTCGGAGCGGATGATGACCCAAGGCGCGTCGCCGGTATGGGTGTGGAAGAACATGGCGTTTTTGGCTTCGGTGTAGTCGTCCCAGCGGTCGAGCGACTGGATATCCACAGGGGACAGTTTCCAGTGTTTCAGTGGGTCGTCACGACGGGAGATGAAGCGGCGGAGTTGTTCTTCACGGGATACGGAGAACCAGAATTTGAACAGATGGATACCGCTGGCAACAAGCATACGTTCCAATTCAGGAGTTTGACGCATGAAGAGCAGGTATTCGTTAGGTTCGCAGAAGCCCATTACGCGTTCTACGCCTGCACGGTTGTACCATGAGCGGTCGAAGAATACCATTTCGCCTGCGGTCGGCAGGTTTTGGATGTAGCGTTGGAAATACCATTGGCCGCGTTCGGTAGTGGTTGGTTTTTCCAAAGCAACCACGCGCGCGCCACGCGGATTCAGGTGTTCCATAAAGCGTTTGATGGTACCGCCTTTACCGGCTGCGTCGCGGCCTTCAAACAGGCTGACGATACGCTGACCGGAATCTTTAACCCAGCTTTGTACTTTCAACAATTCGATTTGCAGCTTCTGTTTTTCTTTTTCGTAAACAGAGCGGCGCATACGTTGTTTGTACGGGTAGTTGGCAGGAAGCGGTGCGCTGCTCGAATCTTCGTCAGTGCCGCGTCCTTCGTGTTCCAAAACAGCCTTTTCGAATACTTGCAGCTGGTCTTGTTTCTCGCCCAGTTCAACATTCTCGAACGGTTCTAATTGGTGGTCTGCCATAAAGTCTCCTTATCGATTAAGTTTTAAATGATATGGTGTGGTATGACTTGATTTTACCTCTTTATGCTGTGTTAGCCTACATAAAATTACACATAAGCGATTTTTTCCGACTTGTTTGATAATTTTTGTAAAACCAGCGTATAATCAGCCTATTTGTATCATACATCATGCCTTATTTCGCCCTGTTCGACGATGCCGTGAGCGGCCGAGCAAAACTCTATCAAAATCATGTAGAAAGCCATCGGTTTTATCATAACGAACTGGATTCGTTAACAAGTATTTTGCAAGCCGGCTGGAAAAAGGGTTTGCATGCAGTGTTGTTTGTAGACTACGAATTTGGGTTGCCGCTGATGGATATTCCATCTGGCCGCAGTGGCAGTCTACGTTTGCACTGGTTTGCCGATTGTTCTGAAATCGATGCCGAAAGCTGGTTGGCCAATCATTCAGACGGCCTGGCGGCAGGTATCTCCACTCCCCGATTCTCCGTATCCGAAGCCGATTATCTCGAGCATATCAACCAAATCCACGAGGCCATCCGCCGTGGAGATACCTATCAAATCAATTACACCGAGCGCCTACACCTGCAAGCTTACGGCAATCCGATTCAGCTTTACCGCCGCTTGCGCCAGCCTGTGCCGTATGCCGTTTTGTCTTGTCTGCCCGACGGGGCAGGGCAGGAAGCGTGGACTTTGTGTTTTTCTCCCGAACTTTTCCTCAAAATCGATTCAGACGGCCTGATCACAACCGAGCCGATGAAAGGCACTGCGCCGATTCTTCATGACGGACAAGATGAATGCCGCGCCGTTGAATTGCAAAACGACCCGAAAAACCGCGCCGAAAATGTGATGATTGTCGATTTGTTGCGCAACGACCTCGGCAAAATCGCGCAAACGGGCAAAGTACGCGTGCCTGAACCGTTTAAAGTTTCCCGTTTCGGCAGTGTTTGGCAGATGACCAGTGCCATCGAAGCGCAGGCGCTGCCTGATGTTTCGGTTGCCGATATTCTCCGCGCAGCCTTCCCGTGCGGCAGTATTACTGGTGCGCCCAAACGCATGAGTATGCACATTATTGAGTCTCTTGAGTCCGAACCGCGTGGTTTGTACACAGGCAGCATTGGCTTTTTGCATCCGTGCGATACGGGTTTGGGATTTGAAGGCGTATTTAATGTTGTGATTCGTACCTTATCTCTGAAACCGGTTTCAGACGGCCTTTATCAAGGTGTTTATGGCGTGGGTTCGGGGATTGTGATTGATAGCGACCCTGAAGCCGAATATCGCGAGTGCGGTTGGAAGGCGCGTTTTCTGAATGACTTGCGGCCTGATTTCGGTATTTTTGAAACCATGCGCGTGGAATACAAACAATGCCGTTTGCTCGATTTGCACTTAGGCCGTCTGAACAGATCGGCACAAGCGCTCAACCTGTCTTGGCCTCAAAATGCAATAGAGCAAATTCAACATTATATAGATGAGTTGCCAAGTGGGTTATTTAGAGTCAAAGCAGCTTTGTTTTCAGACGGCCTTTCATTGAGCCATGGGGCTGTTTCTGAATTGGATGGGCAGCAATACGTCATCCTGAGTGAACACACATTAAACCAACGCGATTATCTACGCCGTTTCAAAACCACACGCCGTGAAATTTTTGACCAAGCATGGAAAACGGCAGAAGGGCAGGGTGCATTTGACAGTCTGTTTTTCAATTCAGACGGCCTTTTGTTAGAGGGTGGAAGAAGCAATGTGTTCGTCAAATATCAAGGACAATGGCTCACGCCGTCTTTGGATTTGGATATTTTGAACGGGGTAATGCGCCAAGCGGTATTGAAGCAGTCTCAGCTATATTTAGGTGCAGATACAATCAAGGAAGCCCACATCACGCGCGCTATATTGGAAAATGCGGAAGAAATCCGTTTGAGTAACGCTTTAAGGGGCGTGTTTGCGGTTTCGCTCCGTAAATAAATGGCAATAGTCAAATCATCGTGATTCAAATTGTCGTAAAGCGGCAATATCCGATAGAATACGTCATTTCAACAATGAGGTCGTCTGAAAGGGAAAACAATATGGCAAAAGCAAAAGGTGGATTGGGACGCGGTTTGGATTCGCTGATTTCCAATGCAGTGGACAGCAGCAGTAGCGACCGCCTGACAACGGTTGCCATCGCCGATATTCAGCCCGGCCGTTATCAGGCGCGTGTGCAAATTGATGACGAAGCTTTGCAGGAATTGGCCGATTCCATTAAAGCGCAAGGCATTATCCAGCCGGTTATCGTACGCGAACGTGGTTTGTCTCAATATGAATTGATTGCCGGAGAACGCCGTTGGCGCGCTTCCCAGTTGGCCGGTTTGACCGAAATTCCCGTCGTCATTAAAACCATCAGCGACGAAACTGCGTTGGCCATGGGTTTGATTGAAAACTTACAACGTGAAAACCTGAATCCGATTGAAGAAGCGCAAGGTTTGAAACGCCTTGCCGATGAATTCGGCCTGACTCATGAAACCATCGCAAAAGCCGTCGGTAAAAGCCGTAGTGCCATCTCCAACAGCCTGCGTCTGTTGAGCCTGCCTGAGCCGGTTCAGGAAATGCTTTACCAACGCCGTCTGGAAATGGGTCATGCCCGCGCGTTGCTGACCTTGCATGTGGTTGACCAATTGGAGTTGGCACAAAAAGCCGTCAAAAACGGTTGGTCGGTACGCGAGGTAGAGCGCCGCAGCCAGTTGGCACATCAAAAAGCCAAACCGGAAGCAACCAAAACCATTAACCCGGATATCCGCCGCATCAATGATGCATTGACCGAGCATTTGGGCGTTAATGCCGAAGTCAAAACCAGTAATCAGAAAAAAGGCAAAATCGTGCTGCATTTTGATACGCCGGAAACATTCGAATATTTGCTGAAGCAGTTAGGCATCAATCAAGCGTTCTAACGGCTTTATAAACAGAACGGGCCGTCTGAAAAAAGCTTTTCAGACGGCCTCAATTTTTGAAAAAGCGTAGAGCGTATAAATGTTTACAATACAAATCAAAATCTTCTGTAAAATCTGTGTAGCAACATGTAATTTGTGTTAAACTCCGTTCCTGCAAAGATTTGTTTTATATGTGTTAATCATTTATCTGTGAAAGGTTCACAAAGATTAACATATTGCTTGACGTTAATAAACTTCTTGATTATATTAATTTACCTTGCGTTTTGGGGTGTGAAGTACAATGAATCAGATAGTCCCATTGCAAGTGATTGTATTGTTAATAATTTCAGTTGTTTGTGCGTTATTTTCCGGATTGCCCGGCTTCCTCTCTGCTTTTGCGGGAGGATTTTCGTACATTTTGCCTACCCTGGTTGCAGTTTTACTTTTAAAGTTTTCCCGACGAAATCCCGAGTTGCAAAGCTCGATGTTTGTCGGCGGAGAGGTTTTAAAAGTAGTGCTGTCGCTGGTATCTATGTTGGTCGTTTTTGCGATATGGCATCGATCACTGGTATTTTACCCATTTTTATTGGCGTTTCTTGGCGTCAGTCATTTGGTTTTTTTAGTATTGTTGAGAGTAAAACACTATGGCAGGTGAAACTATGACCGCTGCCGACTACATCAAGCACCACTTGCAAAGCTTGACCAGTATGTCGGATGTTACTCAGGGTCAAGGACTGAAAAACATTGCTGATTTTTCGTTCATTAACCTTGATGCAATCTTTTTTGCCGTTCTGTTGGGCGTAATCGGTAGCTTCCTTTTGTGGCGCGGTGCCAAAAAAGCGACGGCCGGCGTTCCCGGTCGTTTCCAAGCGGCTGTTGAAATTCTGTTTGAATTCGTGGATGACATGTGTAAAAGCATTATCCATAACGAACAATCGCGTAAAGCCGTTGCCCCGTTGGGTCTGACCTTGTTTGTCTGGATTCTCTTGATGAATGCCATGGATATGCTGCCGGTTGATTTGCTGCCGATGGCATGGCAAGGCATTACCGGTAATCATCATGCCCTGTTGCGTGTCGTGCCGACAGCTGACTTGAATACGACTTTGGCTCTGGCGATTGGCGTATTGCTGATCTGTATTTACTACAATGTCAAAATCAAAGGCCTTGGCGGTTGGATTCACGAGTTGTTCTGCGCACCTTTTGGTCCGTGGCTTGCTCCAGCCAACTTCCTGCTGAACTTGGTAGAGTTTTTGTCCAAAACCGTATCCCACGGTATGCGGTTGTTTGGTAATATGTATGCCGGCGAGCTGGTGTTCCTGTTAATTGCCCTGTTGGGCGGTGCATGGGCGTCAACCGGCAGTGTCGAAACTTTGGATCCGATTTTATTTGTGTTCCACCTGATTGCCGGTTTGGCTTGGGCCATTTTCCACATTTTGGTCATCACCTTGCAGGCATTTATTTTCATGGCGTTGGCGTTCGTATATATCGGACAGGCGCATGATGCACACTAATCAAGTAGTTTTTTCGTAGTTTGTTTTTGTAGTTTAACCTTTACTATTTTAAGGAGTTTAAAAATGGGTTTGATTGCTATCGCATGTGGTTTGATCGTTGCCTTGGGCGCATTGGGTGCCTCTATCGGTATCGCAATGGTTGGTTCTAAATACTTGGAATCTTCTGCTCGCCAACCTGAGCTGATCGGTCCTCTGCAAACCAAACTGTTCTTGATCGCTGGTCTGATCGATGCGGCTTTCTTGATCGGTGTGGCTATTGCCCTGTTGTTCGCCTTCGTTAACCCGTTTGGTGGTGCGTAATCAAGACGGAGCGATCCGTTCAGATACAGGCTTGCCGTCTGTTTGATTAACCCAGATACGAAGGTTAAGTAACGTGAATATTAATGCAACCTTATTTGCGCAAATCCTAGTTTTCTTTGGCTTGGTTTGGTTTACGATGAAATTCGTATGGCCTCCGATTGCCAAAGCATTGGATGAGCGTGCCGCAAAAATCGCCGAGGGCTTGGCTGCCGCCGAGCGCGGTAAGAGCGATTTTGAGCAGGCAGAGAAAAAAGTTGCAGAACTTATGGCCGAAGGGCGTAATCAGGTAACCGAAATGGTTGCCAACGCCGAAAAACGTGCTGCGAAAATTGTAGAAGAAGCCAAAGAGCAAGCTTCTCATGAAGCAGCACGCATTGCAGCCCAAGCAAAAGCTGATGTAGAGCAAGAAGTTAACCGTGCACGCGAAGTGTTGCGCGAACAGGTCGCTTCATTGGCTGTTAAAGGTGCGGAATCTATCCTGCGTAAAGAAGTCGATGCTTCCAAACATGCAGATCTGCTCAGTGCCTTAAAACAGGAGCTGTAATCTTATGGCAGAGTTCGCAACGATTGCCAGACCTTATGCGAAAGCATTGTTTAGTCTGGCTCAGGAAAAAAACCAAATCGAGTCTTGGTTGGGCGAACTGAAAGAACTCGCAGCGGTTGTTCAGGATGAGAAAGTCATTGCTTTCATCGAGCAGCCGGAAACGGGAGCTTCCGAAAAGGCAGAAACGCTCAAAGGTCTTGTCGGTATCAAAAATGTCGAATTGGCAAATTTTATTACCGTTTTGGCCGAGCAAAAGCGTTTGCTGGTATTGCCGGAAATTTATGCCCAATATCAAGATTTGACCTTGATACACAACAATACGAAATCGGCAGTAATTTACAGCGCGTATGAGCTCAGTTCTCAGCAGCTGGCCGATGTTACCGATATCCTGACAAAACGCTTCAACAGCAAATTGGATGTGGTAGCTAAAGTTGCCCCTGAATTAATCGGCGGCATCAAAGTAGAAGTGGGTGATCAGGTCTTGGATTTGTCCGTACAAGGCAAACTGAATGCTTTGTATGCGACTATGACAAATTAGGAGAGTTTTCATGCAGCTTAATCCTGCTGAAATTAGCGATTTGATTAAAGCTAAAATCGAAAATCTGTCCGTCAATGCAGAAGTGCGTACCCGTGGTACCGTTGTTTCTGTTACAGACGGCATTGTGCGCATTCATGGCTTGTCAGACGCGATGCAAGGTGAGATGCTCGAATTCCCCGGTAACACTTTCGGTCTGGCCATGAACTTGGAGCGTGACTCCGTCGGTGCCGTAGTGTTGGGTGAGTACGAACACATTAAAGAAGGCGATACAGTTACCTGTACCGGCCGTATTTTGGAAGTGCCGATCGGTCGCGAACTGGTTGGCCGTGTGGTTGATGCATTGGGTCGTCCTATCGATGGTAAAGGTCCAATCAACACAACATTGACTGCTCCAATCGAGAAAATTGCACCGGGTGTGATTGCGCGTAAATCGGTTGACCAACCAATGCAAACCGGCCTGAAAGCCATTGACTCTATGGTTCCGGTTGGTCGTGGTCAACGTGAGTTGATCATTGGTGACCGTCAAACCGGTAAAACTGCCGTGGCACTGGATGCCATCGTTAACCAAAAAGGTACAGGCGTTATCTGTATTTATGTGGCTATCGGTCAAAAAGCATCTTCTATTGCCAACGTAGTACGCAAATTGGAAGAGCATGGCGCGATGGAGCATACCATCGTGGTTGCTGCAACTGCTTCTGAAGCCGCTGCACTGCAATACATCGCTCCTTACTCCGGTTGTACCATGGGTGAATTCTTCCGTGACCGTGGTGAAGATGCGTTGATCGTATACGATGACTTGTCTAAACAAGCCGTTGCATACCGTCAAATTTCTCTGCTGTTACGCCGTCCTCCTGGCCGTGAAGCATATCCTGGCGACGTATTCTATCTGCACTCCCGTCTGTTGGAACGTGCAGCCCGTGTCAGCGAAAACGAAGTTGAAAAACTGACCAATGGCGAAGTAAAAGGCAAAACCGGTTCTCTGACTGCGTTGCCAATTATTGAAACCCAAGCCGGTGACGTATCAGCATTCGTACCAACCAACGTAATCTCGATTACAGACGGCCAAATCTTCTTGGAGACCGACTTGTTCAACGCCGGTATCCGTCCTGCAATCAATGCCGGTATTTCCGTATCGCGCGTAGGTGGTGCAGCACAAACCAAAGTCATCAAAAAACTGGGTGGCGGTATCCGTTTGGCGTTGGCACAGTACCGTGAATTGGCAGCGTTCTCGCAATTTGCTTCCGATTTGGACGAAGCAACGCGCAAACAGCTGCAACACGGTGAAGTAGTTACTGAATTGATGAAACAAAAACAATTCAGCACATTGAACACTGCCGAAATGGCATTGACTTTGTGGGCGATCAACAACGGTTCTTACGCAGATGTTCCGGTATCCAAAGCCTTGGCTTTCGAAGCAGAATTCTTGAGTTTCGTACGTACGCAACATCCTGAGGTTCTGGAAGCGATTAATGCATCAGGCGCAATGTCTGACGAAAGCGAAAAAGCATTGACCGAAGCCATGAAATCTTTCAAATCTTCTTACGCTTACCAAGCATAAGTATTGAGATGAAAGGAGTCTGAAATGGCAGTCGGAAAAGAGATTCTCACCAAAATCCGTAGTGTTCAAAATACCCAAAAGATCACTAAAGCGATGCAAATGGTGTCGACCTCTAAAATGCGGAAGACTCAAGACCGGATGCGCTTAGCGCGTCCGTACGCCGAAAAAGTGCGTACAGTGATGAGCCATCTTGCACAAACTAATGCCGATCATGGTATCAAATTGTTGGAGCCGCACCGCGAAGTGCGTCGTGCCGGTTTCATTTTGATTACCTCGGACAAAGGTTTGTGCGGTGGCTTGAACGCAAACGTACTGAAAAAGTTTTTGGCGCAAGTTCAAGAGTATCAGGAACAAGGCATCGAAGTCGAAGTCGTGTGCCTGGGTAGTAAAGGTTTGGCTGCATGCCAAAGCATCGGTTTGAATGTTATTGCCAGCGCAACCAATTTGGGTGATACCCCAAAAATGGAATTGCTGCTCGGCCCTCTGACCGAAATCTTCCAACGTTATGAGAAGCATGAATTAGACCGTATCCATATGGTTTACTCACGTTTCGTCAATACAATGCGCCAAGAGCCGCGTATGGAAGTTTTGCTGCCTATCGGTGAAAACGTTATTGACGACGGAACAGGTCATTCTTCATTTACTTGGGAATACCTCTACGAGCCGAGTCCTATCGCCGTATTGGAATATTTGGTTCGCCGCTATTTAGAGTCTGTGGTTTATCAGGCATTGAGCGACAACATGGCATCTGAACAAGCCGCGCGTATGGTAGCGATGAAAGCCGCAACCGATAACGCAGGTAATGCCATTAAAGAATTGCGCTTGGTGTACAACAAATCGCGTCAAGCCGCGATTACCACAGAATTGTCAGAAATTGTAGCAGGTGCAGCGGCAGTTTAATGCCGTCTGAAGCCTGAACAGGAAATTAGGATACGATAATGAGCCAAGGCAAAATCGTACAAGTTATTGGTGCGGTGGTTGACGTGGAATTTCCACGCGACGCTATCCCGCATGTTTACGATGCCCTGAAATTGGACGAGAACGGTCTGACTCTGGAAGTTCAACAGCTTCTGGGTGACGGCGTTGTCCGTACTATTGCAATGGGTAGTTCAGACGGCCTGAAACGCGGTATGTCTGTAAGCAATACTGGTGCGCCAATCACTGTACCGGTAGGTAAAGGTACATTGGGTCGTATTGTCGACGTATTGGGTACGCCTGTTGATGAAGCAGGTCCGATCGATACCGACAAGAGCCGTGCTATTCACCAAACTGCTCCGAAATTCGACGAGTTGTCTTCAACTACCGAATTGTTGGAAACCGGTATTAAAGTGATCGATTTGCTGTGTCCGTTTGCTAAGGGCGGTAAAGTAGGTCTGTTCGGTGGTGCCGGTGTGGGCAAAACCGTGAACATGATGGAATTGATCAACAACATCGCCAAAGCGCACAGCGGTCTGTCCGTGTTCGCAGGTGTGGGTGAACGTACCCGTGAAGGTAACGACTTCTACCACGAGATGAAAGATTCCAACGTATTGGATAAAGTAGCCATGGTGTATGGCCAAATGAACGAACCTCCAGGCAACCGTCTGCGCGTTGCTTTGACCGGTTTGACTATGGCCGAATACTTCCGTGACGAAAAAGACGAAAACGGTAAAGGTCGCGACGTATTGTTCTTCGTCGACAACATCTACCGTTACACTCTGGCCGGTACCGAAGTATCTGCACTGTTGGGCCGTATGCCTTCTGCAGTGGGTTACCAACCGACATTGGCTGAAGAAATGGGTCGTTTGCAAGAGCGTATTACCTCTACCCAAACAGGTTCCATCACTTCCATCCAAGCCGTATATGTACCTGCGGATGACTTGACTGACCCGTCTCCAGCGACAACTTTCGCCCACTTGGACGCGACCGTCGTATTGAGCCGTGACATTGCATCTTTGGGTATTTACCCGGCAGTTGACCCGCTTGACTCTACTTCGCGCCAATTGGATCCGATGGTATTGGGTCAAGAGCATTACGACGTAGCGCGCGGTGTACAGTCTACTCTGCAAAAATACAAAGAATTGCGCGACATTATTGCCATTCTGGGTATGGACGAATTGTCTGACGAAGACAAACTGACTGTGATGCGTGCCCGTAAAATTCAACGCTTCCTGTCTCAACCGTTCCACGTTGCAGAAGTGTTTACAGGTTCTCCAGGCAAATATGTCGCCCTGCGCGATACCATTGCCGGCTTTAAAGCCATCTTGAACGGCGAATACGACCATCTGCCTGAACAAGCGTTCTACATGGTAGGCGGCATCGAAGAAGCAGTTGAGAAAGCGAAAACCTTAAACTAAGGAGGTCGGCATGAGCGTCATGCAAGTTGAAGTGGTCAGTAGCGAGCAAAACATCTATTCGGGCGAAGCCAGCTTTGTGGTGGTTCCGACCGTTCAAGGTGAGCTTGGTATTTATCCACGACACGAGCCGATTATGAGTTTGGTACGCCCCGGCGCATTGCGTTTGACTGTTCCGGGTGAAGCTGAAGAAGTGCTGGTTGCCGTTTCCGGTGGCGTTTTAGAAGTACAGCCTGATAAGATTACCGTATTGGCAGACGTTGCCGTCCGCAGTACCGAAATGGATCAGGCGCGTGCTGAAGCAGCTAAAAAAGCAGCCGAGGCAGGTGTTTCTGCAGCCAAAGATGATAAATCTCTGGCCGAAGCGCACAAAGCATTGGCAGCAGCCATTGCCCAGCTGAAAACTTTGGATTACCTTCGTTCGCAAAAAAACAAGTAATGTGGGTTCATCAAGAAAAAGCACAACGAAATGTTGTGCTTTTTTATTTGCCTGAAGATAAGCAGCTTGGTATTGAAATGTCGATAGATGAGTAGATGGCAAACTTGAAATCGGAACGGTAGAACCGGTTTTTATGACTCAATTGTTGGCGGATCATTTTCAAAGCAGTTAGTCTTGTTATTTGGCTAAGAATAGCCTACTCAATCTTTTTTAACCACAAAAAGCAGGGTGGATAATTCCTAATTTATTGCAACCGCAACAGATCTGAATTGATCAGTATTGAAAATATTAGAATTTGCGGAAGCCCTTGTATAAACAAAAGGCCGTCTGAAACTTTTCAGACGGCCTTTAAACCATTATTACGGTATTCATTTATGATTGGTCGATGGTTTTATCCAGTCCTTGGGTCAGACCGTTGATGTCGCCACCATTCAGTCCCAACTCTTTCAATAGACCGTCAACCAACGGAGCTTGGCTGCGGTAGCGCAGGGCGCTGTTGACCATTTGATCGGCAAGGCTGGCTTGTGTGGTTTGGCCGTCTGAAACACCTTCCGCACCGTTTGCACCACCGGCAAAGCCACCCAGACCATTGACTTGCAAGATTTTGATGTCTTCGATTTTTTCCATCGGGCGGACGGATTCGCGGATGATGTCCGGCAGGTGTTTTAAGAGGGCAAGGCGGACTTGCATTTCAACCTGTTCAACGCTCAGGACGTTGGCAGCCTCGTTTACAGCGCGGGTACCTTCTGCATCAACCTTGTATTGTTGCTCTTGCGCTTGCGCCAACAGAATTTTGGCATCTGCCTCACCTTTGGCTTGCAGGCGGTGTTTTTCGGCTTCGGCTTCGGCGGCAATACGCACGGCTTCTGCGCGGTCTTGTGCGGCTTGTTTTTCGGCTTCGGCAGCAACAGTGAGCGAAATCGCATCTTTTTGCGCGGCTTCTTCTGCGGCAATCAATTCAACCGCTTTGGCACGCTCGGCGCGTTCGGTTTCGCGTACGGTAATCACGCTCTCTTCTTCGCGAACGGCGGCGGCGCGGGCTTTGTCGGCTTCGGCTTTGGCTTCGGATTCAGCACGCGATTTTTCGGCAACGGCGATGGCGCGGTCTTGCTCGGCCAATTCGATGGCTTTGCGGCGTTCAACCTCGGCCTGCTCAACGGCTTGGGCTTTTCTAATGTCTTCGTTTTTAATGTCGCGTTCGGCGGCAATGCGTTTCAAATCCACTTCGCGTTCAGCCGCAATTTTGGCTTCTTCCGCTTCACGTTTTTTCTG
Organism: Neisseria sp. HMSC058F07; assembly: GCF_001810035.1. Classification (NCBI taxonomy): domain Bacteria; kingdom Pseudomonadati; phylum Pseudomonadota; class Betaproteobacteria; order Neisseriales; family Neisseriaceae; genus Neisseria; species Neisseria sp. HMSC058F07. The sequence goes on from NZ_KV799674.1 coordinate 268,023, forward strand.
AGATTCTTGTTCGGCAATGCTGGCCTCTTGTTCGGCACGGCGGACGGCAATCTCACGCTCTTGTTCGAGTTTGGCGTATTCTTCTTCGCGCGAGATTTTCAGGCGTTGCTGCTCGGCTTCGAGGTTTTTGGTTTTGATTGCCAAATCGGTGTCTTGTTCGATTTCGTTACGTTTTTTGCGGCGGCCTTCGATGGTTTCGGTCAGTTTGGTCAAACCTTCCGCGTCAAAGGCGTTTTGCGGGTTGAAAAATTCGAAGCTGGTTTGGTCGAGGCCGGTCAGGGAAACGGTTTCGAGTTCGAGACCGTTTTTGAACAAGTCTTCACTCACGACTTGTTGTACTTTCTGAACGAAATCAACACGTTTTTCATGCAGTTCTTCCATCGCCATTTCGGCGGCAACGGCGCGTAGGGCGTCAACAAATTTACCTTCGACGAGGTCTTTCAACTCATCGGGAGACATGGTTTTCATACCCAGTGTTTGTGCGGCGGTCGCAATGCTCTCGGCGCTGGGTTTAACGCGGACGTAAAATTCCGCCATCACGTCAACGCGCATCCGGTCGCGGGTAATCAGCGCTTGTTGGGCTGCGCGGCGCACTTCAAGGCGCAGTGTATTCATGTTGACGGGGATGATTTCGTGCAATACAGGCAGCACCATCGCACCGCCGTTCATGATGACTTTTTCGCCACCAAAACCGGTGCGGACAAATGAGACTTCTTTGCTGGCACGGCGATACAGACGGGTCAGGATGAGGCCGAGTACAAACAGCGCGACGAGTATGACGCCGGCGATAGTGCCGATGGAGACCAAATTCATGGTTTTTCCTTTCTTCTTGTTAATATGCCTTTGGGGCGGTGGATTCAGAAGGCTTTGAGAGAAAGAGGCCGTCTGAAAGGGTTAAAAATATGTGAAATAATAGGGGGTGTTTTTTCTAATTTTTATCTCAAATTTCTAGATAGTGAGAATAGGACGGTGAAGTATCTATTTTTCCCGTATCGATAAATCAGCGGTTTCAGACGGCCTTAATCAACCAAGTTGCCGCTCGGATTCAAAATCGCTTTAAATGTATTTCCGTTCAACGACACCAGCAATACTGCATCACCTTGTTTTAATACATCTTCAGAGTCAGGCTCTACCATCACATAATGCTGTTGGCCGTAAGCATCTTTCACGCGCACCTGCGCCGCATTGCCTACCCGAGCTTCGCCCAATACCACCGTGCCGACGCGGCCGATTAAACTTTCCTGCAAAACGGCAGTGGTTTCATCTTTCGGCATAATTTTGTACAAACCGCTAGCCGTCACGCGCACCAAGGGTAGGGAAATAAACCAAACAATGACTGCTGCCAGCGTGCCATTCAGATAACTGCCGAATACAGTGGCAAAGGCCGTCTGAAACAGATAACCCGTCAGTCCGTATACGGCAAGAAACACCACCATCAACATCAACACCGGGATACGTCCGACATACAGCCAGCTCAGGAAACGCACGAATATGCCTGCATCCGCCACATCCAATCCGACCTCGGCGTGCGCAGTTTCGGTCAGGCTGTCGGGCAACAGGTTGTCCAACCAGTCGCTGATACCGCCTGCCAGCATGGAAATGACTTCCAACACACCGAGCAAAACCATCAGCGCAATGGCAATGCCGAAGATTTCAGTTTCGGGGGCGTTGATTAAATTCCACATATTGCATTTCCTTATTCTTTTTAATTTTCAGACAGCATATATTTTATTTTAAAGTTAAGCAGATTGGATATGGGTTTTTTATTAATTTGTCGTAACTGACAGGATTTTTCCCAATCCGTCATCTTTTTGTTATTAAGGTGTGTATGGTTTTCTTTTTTCAGACGGCCCGTAGAGATAGAGGCCGTCTGAAACCGCGATTTTCTCAATATGGCTTATGATTTCGCTTTCAATGCCGCCAATCGTTCGGCAATACGGTTGTTGCGGCTCAAGTCTTCCAATTCCTTCAATTTTGCCAACTGCGCCGCATCGGTGCTGCTGTGTACCGAGTTTTGACGACCCATCACGCGGTCGAAAGCGTTGCCGCTTTTTTCGGCATCACGGGCAATGCGATTGAGGTCGCTGCCGTTGCCGCCGGCTGTTTTGCCTGTGCTCATGCTTTGCTGTGCGGCACGCCAGTCTTGCAACTGCTGCTGCATCTCGCGTTTTTTCGCCTGCAGGGCGGCGATAAAGCCTTCGAGCTCTTTTTCTTGTGCGGCACAATCGGCAATGGTGTTTTCCAAGATGGGCAGACGCGCTTCGATGTCCATCTGTTCGGCGATACCTGCTTCGGCAAGATCATCGCGACCGGCATCTACGGCGGCTTGTAGATTGGCATCGATGGCTTCGTGGCGGTTGCTTTCATCGGCCATTTTCTTGGCGGCAAGGTGTTTCTGAGCCAACACTTTGCCCAATTCAGCACGCACTTCATCTACTGCGCGCTCGATTTCGCGGATGCTTTCGTTCATGACCGCTTCAGGTGCGAGGTTTTCCGCCGCATCAATCAGGGCATGAAAACCGCCGCTTACCAGACGGCCTACTCGGCGGGATAGGGTTTCGCTCATTTGGATTTTCCTTTCACTAAAATGTGTTTGTTTCATTTGGTATGGAGGCAGTCTTAAACTTCATTTGCCTGTTGTACAATCTTTGCCAGTTTCAATGTGTTTTCAAGCTGTTGCAATACGCTGTCGTCGTATGCCGCGCCTTTGCCGGTTACGGCGAGTTGTAGGATGCTGTCAGTCAGGCGGACGATGCGCCACATCAGTTCGCGCTCGTATTTTTTCAAATCGTCGAGGTCAGCTTCTTCGGGCAGGTCGGCGGCGAGTGTTGCGCCTAAGTCAGGCAGTTGTTCAAACAACCTCGCCACGATATGCGAATGCACTCCGGCCTGTTTTTCAGCGTGCAAGATTTCGTGTTTTGCCGCTTGGAAAAATTGCTCCTGCGCCGTCAGTGCGGAGCTGTAATCGCGTGTCTGCGTATGCGCCAAGCGCGCCAGCTTGAGCAATTCGCGGATTTTTTCAGACGGCGTATTTGCTCCTTCGATTTTAAGTTCGGCAATAAAATCAGCATCTTCCTGAGTGATGCGCACACTAATTGGGATACGGTTCGTTGCATTCATATTCGTCTGCTTTGGTTTGTATTCATTTGAATACAAATATACAAGATGGGATTCTGAGGCGCAATACCTGAAACCGTATATTTATGTAAACATCAGGCCGTCTGAAACTTGATTTTCGGTTTTCAGACGGCCTTTTCCTTTATAATCCGTACATTATTTTCATACACACAGCAGGTTCTCCATGTCCAACAAACCCACACTCCTTCTCGTTGACGGCTCTTCTTATCTTTACCGCGCCTATCATGCTATGGGGCAGAATTTGTCTGCGCCCGACGGTGCGCCGACTGGGGCGATGTATGGCGTGTTGAATATGCTGCGCCGGCTGCGTGCGGATTATGTGCACGACTATTGCGCGGTGGTGTTTGATGCTAAGGGTAAGAATTTCCGCCACGAGATGTTCCCCGACTATAAGGCGACGCGCCCGCCGATGCCGGACGATTTGCGCCCGCAGGCGGAAGCCTTGCCGGATTTGGTGCGCCTGATGGGCTGGCCGGTATTGGTGATTCCGCAGGTGGAAGCGGATGACGTTATCGGCACTTTGGCTAAGATGGCTAGCGAAGCAGGGTGGAACGTGGTGGTATCTACCGGCGATAAGGACATGGCGCAGTTGGTGAACGAGCGCGTGACGCTGGTGAACACGATGAGCGGCGAAACGCTGGACATTGAAGGCGTGAAAGAAAAATTCGGCGTGCGTCCCGACCAAATCCGCGATTATCTCGCGCTGATGGGCGACAAGGTGGACAACGTGCCGGGTGTGGAAAAATGCGGCCCGAAAACGGCGGTGAAGTGGCTGGAAGCCTACGGCTCGCTGGCCGGCGTGATGGAACACGCTGGCGAAGTCAAAGGCAAGGTCGGCGAAAACCTGCAAGCCGCTTTGGAACAACTGCCGCTGTCGTATGATTTGGTAACGATTAAAACCGATGTGGACTTGCACACCGAGCTTTCAGACGGCCTTGAAAGCCTGCGCCGTACTACGCCTAAATGGGCGCAGCTGGTTGTCGATTTCAAACGCTGGGGTTTCCGCACTTGGCTGAAAGAGGCGGAAAGCCGTATGCACGAAGCGCAAAACACAGATTTGTTCGGCAGTGAGCATATCGGCGAACAAGCCGCATTGGCGATGGAAACACAGCCTGAAAAACAACCCGAACTCGCCCCAGTCCCTGAAAAGCTGGATTATCAAGCCGTTACCACCGAAGCGCAGTTTGCCGCCTTGTTGGACAAACTGGCTCAGGCGGACAAAATCGGCATCGATACGGAAACCACGTCATTAGACGCGATGAACGCCGCGCTGGTTGGCATCAGCATCGCGTTCCAGGCAGGCGAAGCGGTTTACATCCCCGTAGGACACAGCCTGACTGCCGCACCCGAACAGCTCGATTTACAAGACGTATTAGGCCGTCTGAAACCGCATTTGGAAAATCCCGCCCTGAAAAAAATCGGGCAAAACCTCAAATACGACCAACATGTTTTCGCCAACTATGACATCGCCCTGAACGGCATTGCCGGCGATTCCATGCTCGCTTCCTATATCATCGAGAGCCATCTCGGACATGGCTTGGACGAGTTGTCCGAACGCTGGCTCGGCTTGGAAACCATTACCTACGAATCGTTGTGCGGCAAAGGCGCAAAGCAAATCAGTTTTGCCGATGTCGCCATCGTGCAGGCGACTGAATACGCCGCCCAAGACGCCGATTTTGCCCTGCGTCTCGAAGCGCACCTGCGCGCGCAAATGGACGACAAACAGCTTGAAATGTATGAAAAAATGGAGCTGCCCGTCGCGCAAGTATTGTTTGAAATGGAACGCAACGGCGTGCAAATCGACCGTGCCGAACTCGCCCGCCAAAGTGCAGAACTCGGCGCCGAGCTGATGAAGCTTGAACAAGAAGCCTACGCCGCCGCAGGCCAGCCGTTCAACCTCAACTCGCCCAAACAGCTGCAAGAAATCCTGTTCGACAAAATGGGCATCCCCACCAAAGGCCTGAAAAAAACCGCCAAAGGCGGCATTTCCACCAACGAAGCCGTGCTCGAACAGCTCGCGCCCGACTACCCCCTGCCCAAAATCATCCTGCAAAACCGCAGCCTGGCGAAGCTCAAATCCACCTACACCGACAAACTGCCCGAAATGATTTCCCCCAAAGACGGCCGCGTGCATACCACCTACGCCCAAGCCGTCGCCATTACCGGCCGCCTCGCCAGCAACAACCCCAACCTGCAAAACATCCCCATCCGCACCGCCGAAGGCCGCCGCGTGCGCCGCGCCTTCACCGCACCGCAAGGCAGCGTCATCGTTTCCGCCGACTATTCCCAAATCGAGCTGCGCATCATGGCGCACCTCTCCGGCGACAAAACCCTCATCGCCGCGTTCCAAAACGGCGAAGACGTACACCGCCGCACCGCCGCCGAAGTATTCGGCACTGCCCCCGAAAACGTCTCGTCCGAACAACGCCGCTACGCCAAAACCATCAACTTCGGCCTGATTTACGGCATGGGCCAATACGGCCTTGCCAAATCATTGAGCATCGACAACATCTCCGCCAAAAACTTTATCGACCGCTACTTCGCCCGCTATCCCGGCGTCGCCGAATACATGCAGCGCACCAAAGAACAAGCCGCCGCACAAGGCTTTGTCGAAACCCTGTTCGGCCGTCGCCTCTACCTGCCCGACATCCACAACAAAAACGCCAACGCCCGCGCCGGAGCCGAACGCGCCGCCATCAACGCCCCCATGCAAGGTACCGCCTCCGACCTCATCAAACGCGCCATGATAGACGTATCCTGCTGGCTTTCAGAGTGCGAAGCCTCCCCGTGGGACGACCTCTTGCAAAGCAAACTGATCATGCAGGTGCATGACGAACTGGTGCTGGAAGTACCCGAAGCCGAACTGGATTTGGTCAAAGAAAAACTGCCGCAGATTATGGCGAAAGTGGATGAAGGGATGTTGAACGTGCCACTGGTGGCGGAAGTGGGTGTGGGGATGAATTGGGAAGAGGCGCATTGAGACGGAGAAAATATGTTTTTTAAAAATAAAGATTTTGTAAGTATTAGTGATGTTAGAAGGTCAAAAAGGGAAAAAATAGAAACTTATTATGCTAATTTGAATTGGAATTTTCATGCAAAACCAATAATCTTAGAAGTAATCGAAGAGTTTGAATATGAAATTAAAGAAAAACTTAAAGATAGAGTATTTCATAATATATTAAAGGAACAAGGAAATGGAAGAATAAAAACAGATAAAACAATTTATGGAGATAGTATAACTATTTATTTTGGGCAACGTCCCCTTCCATGTAGACCAACTATTTTAAAACCAGGAGTCAGTATGGAAGTATTAGTAGAAAAAGGGCCATCATTAGTTTTTTCTTGTGCGTTTAATGGCTCCGTTGCTGCTTTTATCTATCCTCAAGAAACAGATTGGTCTCACTCCAGTCGTAACGCGTATGTTGTTTCGGCATGGAGAAACAGTAGGGAATTTAATAAATCCGATATTCGTAGGGTATTTAAACTTTTCATTCAAATTTATTTATTTGGAAGCTCTTATATATCAAGTAAAAAATCAGCAAAAGTTTATGCTAAATTAGAGGCAAAGCATTTACAGACTTTGGAAGGTAAAAATGCAATAATAGGATATTTATATTATTTAAAATATATTATAAATGGGCTAAGGAAAATTTATGGAATCGCGAAGCCCTAATAAACTGTAGTAGTTATAGGTCAGTAACTTAATATTTAGCAAAAACTATTCAGCAAAAGTTGGTGCTATTTCAAAAGCCAGTTGTAGGTCGAATACTTGGATCTGATAAAATCAGCAACCATCTCAAAAGTCGTTGGATCCAAGAATCTGACCTCTCCCAACCGAAACTACGTGCATGCCTTAAGCCGCTCACCCTACCTGAACATCACGCGAAACTGGGTATCGGGTGTAGGGTGTGTGCGGTACGCAGGCACGCGATGTTTGAAACCTAAAACCCATCCGAGGCCGTCTGAAAACCTATCTTATGGTTTTCAGACGGCCTTTATTCTTCCCGCCGATAGGCATACAATCAAAAGTGCAGTACCTTTCATTGATTCAATACAAGGAGACCAGTTATGCGCGGCATAAAATCAGTTGCATTGTTGTGTACTTTGGCATTGGGTGCGCCGGCGTTTTCTGAGGGTTTGACCAAAACGCTGCCAGGCGATTTGACGACGGCTCAGGCGCAGGCGGTGGTGCAGGCTTCGATGAAAAAGGCGCGTGAAATCAAGGTGCCGATGAATATCGCGGTTATGGACGCGGGCGGTAATTTGAAGGCGTTCGCGCGTATGGACGATGCGTTTATCGGCAGTATTGATATTGCGCAGAAAAAGGCGAAAACGGCGCGCTATTTCAATATGTCCACCCGCGATTTGGGCAAGGCTTCGCAGCCGGGCGGCGAGCTTTACGGTATTGAGGTGACCAACGACGGTTTGGTGATTTTTCCCGGCGGTGTGCTGTTGGTGGATAAAAACGGTGTTATCGTCGGCAGTGTCGGTGTGAGCGGCGGCTCGGTCGATGAAGACGAAAGCGTCGCGAAAGCAGGTGCGGCAGTATTGTCGGGAAGTTAAGCCGTAGTTTGAAACAAGACCCAATGCGTTTCTTTTCATGATTTGCGTTGGGTTGTTGAAATAGGTAGAGGCCGTCTGAAAATCCCTAAATATTTTCAGACGGTCTTTTTCTATTCCGATTCTCTATATTCTATTTGCCGTATGCTTTTATTCTCGGCCTTTTATCTCTTTTTTTCATGAATAATGTTGTCGGTGTTACAATCGGCATATTCTTATTGTTATCAAACAGGTGTTTCATGCAGTTTTTCGGCCTGCTTATTCCTATTATTATCGGCTATTTTGCTGATGAGATGTTCACCGGCGTCATTGTTGGGTCGTTGTTTTGGCTGGTTGCTTGGTCAATCTCGAAACAGCGTCAAGAAGAGCGTTTGGCTGAATCTGCTACGGCAGGCGACAGGATGCAGAAGCTGGAGCAGGAAATCGAGCTGCTGAAACAGCGTTTGTTGGTGTTGGAACATGAGGCTGTCCGTGATGAGGCGAAGGTAGGGCAGGGGCTTGAGGCTCGGGCTGTTGCCGATGTTCAGACGGCCTCTGAGCCGCTTCATGTTCGGGTTGAGCCTGAGGCGGAAGCTGCGCCTGTTAAGCAGAAAATTGAAGAGGCATTTGCTCCTTCTTTTTCTATACCTATTGATCCTGTACCTACCAAGGCTTCTGCTTCGTCTGAGCCTGTTGTGGAAGAAGTTGTCGAGGCGGTTGCTCCGGTTGCTGCTGAACAAGAAGAGCTGCCTAAAGAAGAGGTTGTTGTTGCTTCGATGCCGTCTGAAAACGAAGAGGCTCCATCGCGTCAATTCGTTATCCATAAAGATAAGGTGGAAGGCGGAGAATATAAGTTTTCCGACAATCCGATTGTTGCTTGGTTCTTGCGCGGCAATCCGTTGTTGAAAACCGGTATTGTGGTGCTGTTCCTCGGCTTGGCGTTTTTGTTGCGCTATGCCTCCGAGCGGGTTCATGTGCCGGTGGAGCTGCGTTATCTGACTGTGGCTGGCGCGGGTTTGGCGGCGGTGGTCGGCGGCTGGAAGCTGCAAAGCCGTAAGCGTGAATATGGCTTGGTGTTGCAGGGTTTCGGCGTGGCGGTGATGTATTTGACGGCGTTGGCGGCGTTGAAACTGCATCCGCTGTTGCCTGTGTCGGTCGTGTTCGGGTTGATGGTGGCGATGGTTGTGCTGATGGCGTGGCTGGCGGTAAGGCAGAATGCGCAGATTATGGCGCAGGTTGCTTTAATCGGCGGTATGGCCGCGCCTTTGCTGACTTCAGACGGCAGCGGCAATTATTTGGTGCTATTCTCTTATCTTGCCCTGCTCAATGGCGGTGTGGGCGCGATTGCGTGGTTTAAAGCATGGCGTCCGCTGAATCTGACGGGTTTTGTCGCTACTTTTGCCATTGCTGCGTTGTGGGGCATGCGAAGTTATACGCCGCAACATTTCGCCACTACCGAGCCTTTTCTGATTTACCACTGGCTGCTCTATACCTTTATCGCGTATCTGTTCGCACGCCGTAAGCTGACGGAAAACAGCGAAGACTGCGTTACGCCGATTGCCGACAATGCGACTTTGGAAGAAATCGGCAAGAGTATTTATACACACGGCCTGCGCGTGCATGTCCTCGACCATACTTTATTGTTTGGCACGATGGCGGCAGCATTCGGCCTGCAATACCGCATGGTGGAGCATTGGCCGTCTGCGGATGCACTTTCCGCATTGGGTTTTGCCGCTGTGTACGGATTGGCGGCGCTGATGCTGAAACGTCAGCAGGGTTTGTATATTTTGCGTCAGGCATTTTTTGCGTTGGCGGTATTGTTCCTCACGATTGCCGTTCCGCTTTATTTTGAACCGAGCAATACGGTCATTTTGTGGAGTGCCGAATCCGCACTGGTTTATTTCTTCGGTCTGCGCCAACAGCGTCCGCATATCCGTTTGGGTGCGCTGATGGTTTATCTCTTGGCGGCACTGATTCAGTTGGGCAATTATCAGGGCTTCGGCACGGATACCGTTCTGGAAGGGCAGTGGTTTACAACGGTTGTGGTGTTGCTTGGCGGAGCGGCGATTTATTTGCTGTGGTATTTCTCGCGTCGCGAAGGTTCGGCGCAATGGGAAAAATCCGTTCAGACGGCCGTGTTGTCTGCCGCCTTGCTGTACATCTCTATTTTGCCTTTGCTCTTCTTGGCCGAGCGCGGCAGCATTGTCGCTCTTTCCGCTTTGGCGGCGGCGTGGGCATTCTGTCGGCGCAAACACGAGCCGAATGTGTTTATCACATTTACCTTGGGCAATGTATTGTTCGCCCTGTTGCTGCAAGCCGGTATTATTTATGAATCCCAAGGTTTCCTGAGCCATCTGTACCTTATTGCCGCTACGCCTTTGCTGTTTGCGGCTGCCTACGCGCTGCAATATCCGCGCGTGTCGGTTGCAACCGAAAAGCCGGAAGGAAACGAGGTTTACTTTGCGCAGGTTACAGGCTGGATCATCCTGCTTACTGCGTTGGCAACAGGCAGCTATGCCCTCTATATGCAATGGACAGGCGAGGAAACCCTGTTTACCCAGTTGTGGTTGTGGCCGATATTTGCCGGCCTGCTGTTGTTTGCCAAACGTTTGAAATGGGAAGAGCTTCTGCAAACCAATTTGGCATTCTTGCCATTGTTTGGCCTGCATTTCCTCTCCTACCATACCGAGCATGCGGTGACAGCCGCCGCAGCCTTGCCGCTTGTGGCCGCTACCGTATTGAACTTCATCATTCTGAACAACTATCCGCGCCATGATCTGGCTTGGTTGCATAAACTCAATATCACGATACTCGGCGTGCTGTGGACGCTTTGGACGGCGCTGTATGTCGGCGAGCGTTTTTACGGCGTTTGGGCGCAGCTTTCGTGGCTTGTCGTGCCTTTGGCGATGTGGATTGTTTTCCATACGCAACGCCACCGCGAATTTTTCAGACGGCATCAAGCCATTTATCAGCATTTTGCTATGCCGTTGTGCGCCCTTGCCGCTGCCTGTTGGATGCTGTGGACCAACTTCTCCACGCCGTTCCAACCTTCGCCGTTGCCGTATATTCCCGTGCTTAACCCATTGGAACTCGCCTGCGCCGGTATGCTTTGGTTTGCCCTGAAATCCCTGCCTGAAGCCTTACCGCCCGAGCTTCGCCGTACCACGGCAACCGCAGTCGCCGCCTTGGCATTTATGCTGATCAGCGCAGGCGTGATGCGCGTATGGCATTTCTACGATGGCATCACTTGGCGTCTCGACATCATGCTGCAATCCTTCGGCCTGCAAGCCAGCCTCTCCGTCGTTTGGGCAGTAACCGCCATCATCTTGATGGTACTCGGCAACCGCCGCACACAGCGTTCCTACTGGATGACAGGCGCGACGCTGATGGGCATCGTGGTCGTCAAACTCTTCCTGATCGAGCTTTCCAACAGCGGCGGTATCGAGCGCATTGCCTCCTTCATCATCGTCGGCCTGCTGCTGCTTCTGGTCGGCTGGTTTGCCCCCGTTCCGCCCAAAGCAGAGAATGATGGTGAACCTAAAGCCTAATCACTAATCCCCAAAGGAAAAGGCCGTCTGAAACCCCATTTAAGTTTCAGACGGCCTGAGACCTTTGCAAAGGATGGTTGAACAAATTATACATTATACCCGTGCAGAAAACGTGCTGCTTCATTGTTCCATTTGACCAAATGATCGCCTTTGGCCGTCAGGTTTTCAGCACCGCGCTCGCCCAAGATAATCTCGGAAGACTGGCGTTTGCCTGTTTTCAACGCAACTTTGGTCGGCAGGTTGTCACGTAGGCGGCCGCTGAGTGTTTTCGCATCGGGGCGTTGCGTTGCCAATAACAGATACATTCCTGCGGAGCGCGCTTTTTGTGCCAGCCGTACCAAATGCCCTTCTGCGTCACTGCTGACATCGATAAGGTCGGCCAGTTCGTCAATCACGATAACAACATATTTTGGACGGGCGTGCTGTGGGACTTCTGCAATATCCTTTGCAGCGTATTCGTCCATCAGGCGGTATCGTTTATCCATCTCGTCAGCAAAAGACGACAATATTTCAGCAGCTTCTTCCGCATCGCTGACTATGCGCCCCTGCCATAAATTCGGACGGTCTTTGAAGGCGGCGAAATCCGCAGAAACTTTGCAATAACACACGACGATTTCCGTTTCATTCTGAGGAGCGAGTTCGAACAGGGAAGCCAGCATTGAGCGCACCAGTACCGATTTCCCAGCCCCCGTTTCCCCGCCTACCATCACATGCGGCGCGGTGGCAAAATCTTGAAACACGGGTTCGCCGCGTTCGTCCAAACCGATACACACTGGCAATCTGAATTGCTGTGCCGATGCGCGGTATTGCTGTAAGGCCGTCTGAAACTCACTTTGCCCGTATTGCCGCCAAGTGTCTTGCGGGCGCAGGATATTGATGTGCCATGTATTGGCTTCGCCGCGTATGCGTCCGCAGCGCATTTCGTCATCGCCGATGCCTAATTCGGAGCAAATCTGGCTGTGGTATTTTTCCAAATCCACATAGCGGTCGAACTGCACGCGCAGGCAGTCGTAGCGTACGCCGCCGTATTCTGGTTGTATCGTGCCGCCCTTGCCGACTGTTTTGTCCAGTGCGGTTTTGAGTTTGATGCAGGTTTGTTCTTCCATAGCGGAAGCGGCCGGGTGCAGGCTGCCTGAAACGGCCTGTGTAGCACCGTCCGAACCACCGTCTCTGTGTTGCGCCGCCAAGCCGGCCAGTTCGTCAAAGAATATTTTTTTGGCTTCCACGATGCTGCCGTCACAGTAGTCCAAGGCTTTCCGGTAACGTTCCTCCAGCAGTTTCGCGCCGTTGTGCCATGCCAGTTGGATGTAGGTAAACAGGTCTTTTTTGGTGAATTTCTGTTCCGGCACTTCATCAAACATGCGCTGGCTGATGTAGGCTAGCCAAAATTTTTCTTCGCCTTTTTTGCCGTTTTGATTAAAGCAAGTGTTGAACGATGCGATTTCCAAACCACCGTCCATGCCGGGTTTCTTTTCCCAATCTTTGATATTTATATTTTTGGTTTTGGCAAAGCAGAAGGCGATGCACAGCCGCGCCCATTCATGGTTCTGCATTTTAGGCAGCACGCCGTCGCTTTCGAGCCGTTTTAGGATTTTGGCCGCTTCACCGCTGGATTTGATGTGGGTGTTTTCAGTCAGCGTTACCCAGTATTTGTCATTGCAGATTTTGTCGTCGTCCAATTCGTACATAGCGTTTCCCTTTATTCAAAATAGGCGTGCGGAGTAACGGTGGCGCATTTTCCACCGCCTTGCAGGATTTGAGAACGGATAAGGTAGCTCTTGCCGATGCATCCTTGTGCGTTGAGCTTTTGATAGGTTTCGGAATCGATTTCGGCACTCTGCACCAGAATAATCACTTGGCGGTTTAAATTCATCCAGTATTGCACTAGGTTGTCGCAATGGCGCGTGTCCAAAGATGTGAGCGGGGTATCGACCACGAAGGGAACTTGGTAATCGGTAATTTCAGCCAATGCGGCAATCAGGGTCAGAACCAGTATTTTCTTTTCACCGTGGGAAAGCGGCTGGAAGTCGATAGCCATGCCGTTTTGACTGTACAGCGACAGGTTGCCATTTTCGTCGATTTCGATGTCGTCGATTTGTTTGTCATGGGCGATTTTCTTGTGCAGGCTGTTTACGGTTTTGCGGAATGCATCCAGTTTACTGCGGCGTAGTTGCACGGCCAAGTCGTCTATCAGGCGGCACACGGCCTCGGCACGCTCGGCCTTTTGCTGTTTGGGCAGGCTGTCTATCAGTGCCTGTTGCAGGGTTTCCCATTCGGTTTTCAGGCGGTTGACTTCGGTTTGGCTGCGCTCGATGCTGTTTTGCACGCCGCCGAGTTTTTGGTTGGCTTCGGCCAGCTCTTTCTGAACACGCTCCAATTCTTCGCGCAGGCGGTCGGAATCGACAAGCCTGTCTTTCTGCTGTTCGTAGCAGCGTTTCAGTTCGGCCAGTGTGGTTTCCTGGCGATTTTTCTCTTTGTTTAGGCTGCCGAGGTCGTTGTCAGGCGATGTGATGCGGGCGATGTTTTCGAAGGCAGCCTGAAAGCATGAATCGTCCAAGTAATTGTGCTGCATGGGGTCAGATGCATCTGGCGGCAGTTTATCGAACAGAACGTTCCATGATTCGTTCAGAGCACGTTTGAGCAGTTCGTCTTTCAGGATTTTCGGCGTCAGTAGTTCCAGCGTGTTGGGATTGTTGGAAAACGCTTGCCAGAATTCTTCCAACCGGTGCGCGTTCTGCTCTTTGCCCTGCTCGTGCAGCAGGCGGCGGTAATCACCGTGAAGCTGCGTTTTCAGGGCGGTGATATCGCTTTCAGGCAGTAGGGCAAGCGGCAAGGCTAACAAGGCTGCCTGAATGTTTTGGTTCAGTTGGGCGGTTTCGGCTTCACATTGTTCGATTTGGGCAATCAGCTCTTTGGAATGCTGAGTGCTGCCCGCGCCCCGCAACCGCATCTGCAAGTCGTCCTGCCGAGCTTCGGTTTCCTGCTTCTGCCGCTGCCACTGTTGCAGGGTTTCGGTATGACGCGCCAACTCTTCAGAGGCAGCCTGAAAATGGCGTTCGGTTTCAGAAAGCTGCTCTTTTTGCTTGCCACCCGCCTTTTCGCTGTATAGCTTCTGCCCGTATTCTCTCACCTCTGCCTGCAAGGCTTTAAGCAGGTCGATGCCCAAAAGTTTGTTCAGTGCGCCGCTCATCCAGCCGCCCGCACCAAACTGCTTGGCGATATTGACCAATTGTTCGCCATCAAAAAAGAAAAAAGCAGAATATTCTGACGGCAGGCCGTAATCTTCCAAATATTCTTGGATTTCTTCACCGTCTATAGGTTTTTTCAGGCCGTCTTTGCCTATGTAATACAAAAGCAGCTGGTTGCTTTCTTCCTGATAGAGGCCCAAATGGTCGAAATACCATTTACGAACAATACGGATACCCTGTTCGCCAAAGGCATAGCTTTCCATCAAATCCATTTCCAGCACTATTTCATAAGAGCGCGCAAAGGCGGCAGTGGCTTCCTTATATAAGGACTGACTGATGAAATCGCGGTATTTGAATCTGCTGTCGACCAAACCGGCACGCTGGAAATTGTCAATCGCGTCTTTGTCATACAGGCACAGATATATCGCTTCCAGCAGCGTAGTTTTGCCGTGCCCGTTTTCCGCCCCGACCAAAATCAGGTTTCGCCCTTTTTCAGGCGGGGGAAATTCAAATTCAGCTTCGGCGTAGGACTTGAAATTCTTCAGTTTTATTCGCTTGATATACACCTTATTTCCCCCATAAATCCTGTTGTTCGAAGATTTTGTCCAGCTTCTGCTTCATGCCGCCGTATTTGTCACCCTTGCGCCGCACCTGGCGCGCCCAAGCAAGAAGCTCCGCCGCCGCTTCCATTTTGACATTGTGTTTTTTTGCGGCCACTTCCAGCAAATGGCGCGCGTCGTGGTCGCGCCACAGCAGTAGGTCGGCAATTTGTGCTTCGGTTTCCGGGTTCATCGTCTGTCTCCTTGTTTCAAAATATCTTCCGTCCAAATCTGTTTGATTAGGTCGATTTCGTCCTGCGAAATCAGTTCTTCGCCGAAAGCAGCCTGCACTTTTAGCAGCTTCGCCAGCATTTCCTGCCGCGCCGTTATGGTGAACGGGCCGGGGATGTGTTTGCCGCCTTTGAACGTGAGTTTTCCGTTGCGCCGTTCGGCCTGGCGGTATTCGGGTTTGTTGCGGATGTCCACCAGCCAGTCGCGGTATTCGATTAACGGTGTGAATTCGGTTTTCCCCGCGTCCACAAAGCCCTGCAGGCTTCTGTCCTTATTGACCACCGTGCACGTCCAGCAGCCGAAGCGGCTGGAATTGGTGCCGCAACCGGGGGCTTCTTCCTGCGACAGCACAATCGGACATTCGCCGCCGGCGGCTTCGCGGTAGAGCTTGATTAAATCGCTGTGTGCGCCTCCCCAGGGCGGGTCGTTGGCAGCAAGGAATTCCCACACGTCGTCGGTACTCAAATCGACAATCGGTCGGTACACCAACGCGTTTTTCAAATCACTGTGCGGGGTCAGATTGCTGTTTTCCAAGTTTTGGTGGCTTTCGATACTTGCTTTGCGGGTGGCAGATTCGTCTTTGCGCACGCCCAGTACGATGATGGCTTTGCCGTTTTCGTTTACTTTTTGCAGGATGTAGCCGCTAGTAGGCTGGATTTTCAGGCGGTCGGTGCACCAGCGCATTGAGCGGTTGGGCGTGGGGTAGCCTTTGCCGATGAGTAGCGTCCAAAAGGTGTCCTGCAATTTCGGCACGGTGATTTCGCCGCTGACGGGCAGCCTGAAAATTTCAGCGGCACGCAGAATTTCTGCCAAAGATTGGCGCATGTGTTTCACTACCAGCGGGCTTTCCACCAGCGTGTCGTTGGAAATGAAGAACACCTGCCGCGTCCGCAGCATCGGCGGCAGCGAAAGCAGCATGTCAAACACCAAATGGGCGACAAGGGTGCTGTCCTTGCCGCCTGAAAAGGTAACAATCCAAGGGTAGTGCTGCGTTTCGCTTAAATATTCTTCAGTGATGTTTTGGCGTATAGCGTCGAACGGGTTGGCAGGGTGTATGGGTATTACGGTCATTTTTATACATATTTCTTATTTGCACCTAAAACAGGTGCATGCGTGATTGTACCTAAAATCGGAGCGCATGAGAAATATTCGTTTGTCGGTACACTCTGCCGAACACACCTATTTGCGACAACTCCTTATCCGCAGAAGATTGGATTTGGGGTTGTCGCAGCGTGCATTGGCGGAACGGATGAATGTGGTGCATTCGTTCGTAGGAAAAGTGGAAACAGGTGACAGGCGGCTGGATATCTTTGAGTTTATTGATTATTGCCGCGCATTGAATTGGCAACCGGAGGAGGTATTGCAAAGTTTGCAGGAGGAAGCGGTATGAAAGATTTGGCAGCATTATTAAAATATGCGGAACAATTCCGCAGCCTGCATACAAGTTTTACACAAGCAAACAACCGTGCCCCGCATAAATTCATCCTTCTATACAGTTTATGCCTGCTGTATGAATCAGGCAGCCTGCACACAGAAAAAATTGATTTTTCGGATACGCTTTTGGAAGAATGGCAGGCAATATTCAGACAGTAATGGCAGCGGTGGGTGGCAAACGCATACCACCAAGAAAATTTCGGCATGCCGCTCTACCACATGAGGACCGAGCCGTTTTGGTATTTTTGTGTCAAACCTGGTATGGAAGATGCATTCGAACAAAAAAACCGCATGAAGGCTTTATCCAGCCTGCGTCAAACTGTTTCGGGCGTAGAAATCGATGCACTACTCGCACGGCTGCTTCGGCAGGCCGAAACGCGGGTGGTGCTGCAGGATGTGCTGTTGGCACAATTGTTTGAAATCTTATGAGCAGGGAAACGAGTGAAATTTAAAGTGCAGGCTGCTTTTTCATCACCCCAAAAGCAGCAGCCGTAGGTCGGATTCTCGAATCCGACATTTTCCAACAGCGTTTTTTTCGGAAACGATAGACGCGTCAATGTTTTTGTTGGATACGAGTATTCAACCTACATTTCTACTTCTGGATTCCCGCCTGCGAGGGAATGACGGCGGAGGTTTCGGCAAAATTGCTCCTCCCGTTTTCAGACGGCCTCTGCCATCTCCCTTCTACATCTCTTCCAATTTCGCAAACTTGGTATCTAGCTCTTTTACGCCCTGTTTGCCGAAGTTGATGGTCAGTCGGGCGGATTCGCCTTTGTCCACGGCATCGATGATGACGCCGGTGCCGAATTTGGCGTGGCGGACGTTTTGGCCGATGCGGAAGCCTGCGTAGGTTTGCGGCTGTTTGAAGTCGTCGAGGATTTTGTCTTTGAACGTGGCGGTTTGGCGTGTGTTGCCGTAGCTGTCGTAGACGGGTTTTTTGACGGACAGGTAGTGCAATACTTCGGGCGGGATTTCTTCGACGAAGCGGGAGACGATGCCGAATTGGGTTTGTCCGTGCAGCATGCGTTGTTGCGCCATGGTGATGTAGAGGCGTTTACGGGCGCGGGTGATGGCGACGTACATGAGGCGGCGTTCTTCTTCGAGGCCGCCGCGTTCGGCGAGGCTCATTTCGCTGGGGAAACGGCCTTCTTCCATGCCGGTGAGGAAGACGGCGTTAAATTCCAAGCCTTTGGAGGCGTGGACGGTCATCAGTTGGACGGCTTTTTCGCCTGCGCCTGCTTGGTTTTCGCCGGATTCGAGGGCGGCGTTGCTGAGGAAGGCGAGGATGGGGAAGGCGGGGTCGTCTGAAATGTTTTCAGGCAGGGTTTCAAAGTTGCTGTCTTCGGGTTTGAACTCGATGGCGGCGTTGACGAGTTCGTCGAGGTTGTCGAGGCGGTCTTGGTTGTCGCCTTTTTGGGTTCGGTAGTGTTCGGTCAGGCCGCTGTCTTTGAGGATGCCGACGATGATTTCGGACAGGGGCAGTTGTCCGACTTGGTTGCGCAGGGCTTCAATGAGGCGGACGAAGGCGACGATTTTGGTGGCTTTTGCGCCGGCGTTGCAGGCTGCCTGCCAGAGGGTGATGCCTTGTTCGTTTGAGGCCGTCTGAAGGTTTTCGATGGTGCGTGCGCCGATGCCGCGCGGTGGGAAGTTAATCACGCGCAAGAGGGCGTTGTCGTCGTCGGGATTGACGGCGAGGCGCAGGTAGGCGAGGGCGTGTTTGATTTCTTGGCGTTCGTAAAAGCGCAGGCCGCCGTAGATTTTGTAGGGGATGCCGCTGCGGAACAGGCTTTGTTCGATGACGCGGGATTGGGCGTTGCTGCGGTAGAGGACGGCGATTTCGTCCAAATTCCAGCCTTCGCGTTCGAGGGCTTTGGTTTCGTCCACGATGAATTGGGCTTCTTCGAGGTCGGTAAAGGCGGAGTAGTAGCGGATTTTATCGCCTGCTTCGGCGTCGGTGCGCAGGTTTTTGCCGAGGCGTTCGTCGTTGTTTTCGATGACGGCGTTGGCGGCGGCGAGGATGTTGCCGACAGAGCGGTAGTTTTGTTCGAGTTTGACGGGCGCGTCGATGTGGAATTCTTCCATCAGCGCGGTCATGTTGCCGACGTTTGCGCCGCGGAAGCGGTAAATGCTTTGGTCGTCATCGCCGACGGCAAACACTGCTGCGTGGTTGCCGGCGATTAATTTGAGCCAGGCGTATTGCAGCTTGTTGGTGTCTTGGAACTCGTCGACCAGAATGTGGTTGAAGCGGTTTTGGTAGTGTTGGCGCAGGATTTCGTTGCTTTGCAGCATTTCGTAGCTGCGGAGCATGAGTTCGGCGAAATCGACTACGCCTTCGCGTTGGCAGATTTTGTCGTATTCGGCGTAGCACTCAATCATGCGGCGTGTGTGCGGATCGGGCGCGCTCAATACGGAAGCGCGCAAGCCGGATTCTTTTTGCGCGTTGATAAAGCCTTGCAATGAACGCGGTGCGATGATTTCTTCGGCGATGTTGAGGCTTTTGAGCAGACGTTTGATGAGGGAGAGTTGGTCGCCGCTGTCGAGGATTTGGAAGGAAGAGGGCAGGCCTGCGTCGCGGTGGTGCAGGCGCAAAAAGCGGTGGCAGAGGCCGTGGAACGTGCCGAGCCACATGGCGCGGACGTTGACTGGAATCATTGCGCCCAAACGGGTCTGCATTTCTTTGGCGGCTTTGTTGGTAAACGTTACCGCCATAATGCTGTGCACGCTGGCTTGTCCGCTTTGCAACAGCCAGGCGATACGCGTGGTCAGCACGCGCGTTTTGCCGCTGCCTGCGCCTGCCAAAACGAGGGCGGATTGCGGCGGCCAGGTTACGGCGGAGAGTTGTTCGGGGTTTAAGCCTTGCAGGAGGTTGGGGGCGGATTCGTTGGGAAACATGAAGAGGCCGTCTGAAAATAAATGGGAATGCGATATTTTAAAGGAAATACAAAAGGCCGTCTGAAAAGATGTTTCAGACGGCCTTTGTGTTGGAAGCCGATTAGAACGGACGTACTTCCAAACCGAACATACGGCGAGCGGTGTTCAGCATTTGGCAGCTGAAGCCCCACTCGTTGTCGTACCATGCGAACACTTTAACCATTTTGCCTGCGGTGACTTTAGTCAGCGTAGAGTCAAATGTGCTGGCTTGGGTAGTGTGGTTGAAGTCCATGGAAACCAGCGGCAGGGTATTGTAGGCCAATACGCCTTTCAGACGGCCTTCTTCGGAAGCGGCTTTCATCAGCGCGTTGATTTCTTCGGCGGAAGTGTCGCGACCTGCTTGGAAGCTCAGGTCAACCAGGGAAACGTTGACGGTCGGTACGCGGATGGCGAGGCCGTCGAGTTTGCCTTTCAGGTCCGGCAATACCAAACCGACGGCTTTGGCAGCACCGGTTTTGGTCGGAATCATGTTTTCCACGCCGCTACGCGCACGGCGCAGGTCTTTGTGGCGTACGTCGGTGACGGTTTGGTCGTTGGTCAGCGCGTGGATGGTGGTCATCACGCCGTTTACGATACCGATGTTTTCGTTCAATACTTTGGCAACAGGTGCCAGGCAGTTGGTGGTACAAGACGCGTTGGAGATAACGGTCATGTCGTCGGTAATCACGTCGTCGTTTACGCCGTAAACGATGGTTGCGTCAACGTCATCGCCGCCGGGAGCGGAAATCAGCACTTTTTTCGCGCCGCTTTCCAAGTGGATTTTGGCTTTCTCTTTGCTGGTGAACGCGCCGGTACATTCCATTACCAAGTCAACGCCCAATTCGCCCCATGGCAATTCGGCTGGGTTGCGGGTGGAGAAGTAAGGGATTTTTTTACCGTCGATGATGAGGTGTTTTTCATCATGGGAAACATCGGCGTCAAAGCGGCCGTGAACAGTGTCGAATTTGGTCAGGTGAGCATTGGTCTCGATGCTGCCGCTGGCATTGATGGCAACGATGTCGAGTTGGTCTTGCAGTTTGTAGTCGAAAATAGCGTGCACTACTTGGCGGCCGATGCGGCCGTAACCGTTGATGGCAACTTTGATACCCATGGCTTTTCCTCTTCTTTTGGGTTTGGGTTGTGGATTGAATGGCGGCAATTATAGCAAAAATGTAGTGCTGTGTAATTAATGTTTTATTGAAATTTTTTGGTTTGATTATTTTTAATTGTGGATAATTAGAGTAGAAATGCAGGTTTAAATTTAATGTTATTTAATATTTTTTGAAATTTTATTTTTATTAATTCCATTTTTTGGTGTTTTGTGTCCGTTTTAAATCACGGTAATGAAGGAAACGGGAAAAGGTGGATTGTTTTTGTTTATATTAAACGGAATTTTGGGACGGTTTCTTGATTACAACATGCAACAGTGAAATTTTCAGACGGCCCGGATTGGACGGAAGGAAAACAGGCCGTCTGAAACATTTTGATGACGGGGGATTTGAATGCGTTGGGTTGCCGCTTTTCCTTACGGGATAAGGGAAAGGCGGTTTGCGGCGAGGGCGGTTGTCAGTGGGAAGGGGAGGGAAAAACGGGGCTTGGGTGTTGCGTTTGGCTTGTATATAAAGAAGTGTATGAAGATTTTAGTCGTAGTGCATGAAGATTTTCCTTGCGATTTTAATGCAATACTGACTTGCCAACAGTGTTAAATTTTTTTACGATAAGGTCAGATTATGTTTGCATGGCCATAAGCGGTGCATTCTTTAAATACCGGATATTATCCTTGTCCGAATATCTATTTTAACCGGCCGGTTTGTCCGACCTGATTTCTAAATATATACGCGCAAGGCCGGGAGGCCTTGACGACACTCGATTTTTAAGAGGTTCATCGTGTCAAATTCTCAATCCAGCGAACGCGCGACGTTTAGCAGTCGCCGTGCCTTTATGTTTGCCGCCATCGGCTCGGCCGTGGGCTTAGGCAACATTTGGCGTTTCCCTTACATCGCCTTCGACAACGGCGGCGGTGCTTTCGTCCTCCCTTATTTGGTTGCGCTGTTGACGGCGGGTATTCCACTGTTGCTGCTCGACTATGCCATCGGCCACCGTTACCGCGGTTCGCCTCCTTTGGCCTTCCGCCGCCTCGGCCGTTGGTTTGAGCCGGTGGGTTGGTGGAACTTTCTGACCAACGTCATCATCTGTATCTACTACGCCGTGATTGTCGGCTGGGCGGCAAGCTATGCCTATTATTCTTTGACTTCGGCATGGGGTACGGATCCGCAGACCTTCTTCTTCAAAGACTTCCTGCAAATGGCCGATGCCAAAGACTTGGGCTTGGATTTTGTCGGCAAAGTTGCCGGTCCGTTGATTGCCGTGTGGGTATTTACGCTGGCGATTATGGCTTTGGGCGTGCAAAAAGGTGTGGCCGGTGCGTCCACATTCTTCATGCCTTTGTTGGTGGTAATGTTTGTCATCATGGTGGGCATTGCGCTGACTCTGCCGGGTGCGGCAAAAGGTTTGGACGCTTTGTTTACGCCTGACTGGAGCCGCTTGGCGGATCCGAAAGTCTGGGTAGCCGCATATGGTCAGATCTTCTTCTCGCTCTCCATCTGCTTCGGCATCATGATTACTTATTCTTCTTACCTGAAGAAAAAAACCGACTTGGGCGGCACCGGCTTGGTTGTCGGCTTTGCCAACAGCAGCTTTGAGTTGCTCGCCGGTATCGGCGTATTTGCCGCATTGGGCTTTATGGCTCAAGCCGCAGGCAAAGAAGTCAGCGAAGTGGCATCCAACGGTATCGGCTTGGCGTTTATCGCGTTCCCGACCATCATCAACCAAGCGCCGATGGGCGCGTTGATCGGCGTGTTGTTCTTCGGCTCGCTGGTGTTTGCCGGTGTAACTTCTATGATTTCCATCGTTGAAGTAATTGTGGCTGCAATTCAAGACAAAATGAACATCGGACGTGTCAGCGCAACGTTGATTGCTGGCGTTCCCATGGCGATTATTTCCACCTTGCTGTTCGGTACGACCACCGGCCTGCCTGTGTTGGACGTATTGGACAAATTCATCAATACTTATGGCATTGTGGCTTCCGGTTTTGTTTACGTTTTGGCGATTGTCTTGTTGAACAAGCTGCCGGAACTGCGTAACCACTTGAACGCGCTGTCTTCCATCCGTGTCGGCAAAGTGTGGACAGCCAGCGTGGTGGTTACCGTCGCCATGCTCGGCTATATGCTTTATCAGGATACTGCCGGCCTCCTAAAAGAGAATTACAGCGGCTATCCTGACAGCTTCCTCAATATCTTTGGTTGGGGCATGGTGGGCGCCATCCTCGTATTGTCGGTCTTGCTGTCATTCTTGCCGTGGGAACACGGTCAGGGCTTCAACGTCAAAGACGAACATGAACACGAACGTGAAGGAGACGAATAATGAGTACTTCAGCCATTATTATGATGCTTGTCGCATTGATCGTCATTTGGGGCGGATTCATCGTCTCCGTCCTGCGCCTGCCTAAAGAATAAGGTTTGAGCAAATGAAAAGGCCGTCTGAAAGTCATTTTTCAGACGGCCTTTTTGTTACATAGCAAGGGACGGAAGAGGGGGAATCATCTTGGTGGACGGCATGTGCGAGATTTTTAATAATGGATGACCGGGTATGATGTATAAATTATATCTATTTGTTTTAAAAAGATTTAAATACGATTATCGTGTTAATAAACCGTTGTTCCCTTCAATCTTTGCCCGCTGTTTTCTTTGTTCTAGAATAGAGTCCGCAATGCCTTTTATGAGGCATTAGGTACAGTATCCGTTTATTTGTTAAGGAGAATTTCATGGCTAAAGTACATCAACCAAGTAAAGAAAGTGATTCTGAAGATTTTGTTATCCGCCTCGATCCGCGCGAGTGGGACGGTACTTTTTCAGGAGAAGGCAAAGGGCCTAATGATGGCTATGACGATGATCATATCATCCGCCTTGATCCGCGTGAGTGGGAAGGTTTTGAGCCTGCACAGCCGGCCGCGAAGCCGATATTGGAATCCAAAGCTTTCGATGGAGATGAGCTTTTGAGCCGTGAGTTTGGTGAGGCTGATCCTCTTGATTCTTCTGCTGGTCTTTCCTCAGACAATGCGACCTATTCAAACAATGGTACAGGTTCATCTGCGTTGGATACCATTCATGATTTAGCAGAGGCTTCTATTTTCAAACTGTAATCGTTCCATAATATAAAAGGCCGTCTGAAACCGATATGTGTTTCAGACGGCCTTTTTGTGTATGGTCATCGGGACGAAGCCTAACTCATCATCCAAATTACCAAATGCACCATGGTTGGGCCAAACAATACCATAAACAGTCCGGCCAAAATCATGGTCAGGCTGGCCATTACGCCTTCAGTTTCATGGCGTTGTCCGGCGCGCGATGTGCCGAAGCCGTGGGCGGCATTGCCGAATGCCACGCCGTTGGCGGTACGGAAGCGGATACGGGTGAAGGCTAAAAACAGGTCGCCGAATATCATGCCGACAAAGCCAGTGATGATGGTGAACAGGGAAACGAGCGAGGCTGAACCGTGGATTTCGCTGGCGAGGACGACGGCAAACGGCGTGGAGATGGAGCGCGCCATTAGGCTGTTGGTTACTTCGTTGTTGAAGTGGAACATATGGCTCATGAGGAATGCGCTGACTACGCCGACAAACATGCCCACCATAATGGCGATGGAGAGGATGGGCAGCTGGCGGCGGATGACTTCGCGGTTTTCATAAATGGGGACGGCAAAGGCAACGGTAACCGGAGTGAGCAGGAAGACGATGCCTTGGGTATATTTGTGGTAGGTGTCGTAATTGACGCCGAATGCCAGCAGCAGGAGGATGGTGCTGACGGAGACGGTAACGACGGGGGAGAAAATCATTAAGGGTTTTTTGCGGTGGATTTTTTTGGCAACGACATAGGCAAAGCAAGTCCAGATGAAGCAGGCGAGGGCAGTGTAGTCCATTTTTATTCTCTATTTTTAGGAGTGGAGTTTTTTGTAGAGGCGGCGTTTCCAGCGGTAGCAGAAATCGAGAGTCAGGGCGGTGCTGATCATCACGAGCGCGGTGCCGACGGCGATGGTCAAAATCAGCTGCCAACCTTCGGACATCAGCAGGTCTTGATATTGCAAGACGGAAACCATGATGGGGATGAAGAAAAAGACGAGTTCGCCCAATGCCCATTTTGCGCCGCGATCAACCATGCCCGGGCGGATGATGCCGAGCCCTAAAAGGGCGAGCATGAGGAACAAGCCCAATACGCCTGAAGAAACAGGCAGATGCGTGAAGCGGACGATAAGGTCGGAGACGCCCCATACTGCGCCGATGATGGCAAGCTGCAAGGCCGTCTGAAAAAATCTGGTGAGGGAATCCATGATATGGGTGTGTGTTGAATGAAAGGCTTGATTATAGAAACCTAATTTCTGCATAATATGAATTATTAAACGAATAATCATGCCTTAGAGGAATAATGGATTTCAAAAGCCTGCATTGTTTTGCCGAACTCATCCGCCTGCAAAGTTTTTCGGCCACGGCTTCCGCGTTGAATTTGACGCAGCCGACGGTCAGCAAAATCATCCAGTCTTTGGAAGAAGAATTGGGCGTGCCGCTTTTGTGCAGAGAAAACGGACGCAAAAAGCGGCAGGTGCAGCCGACCGCAATCGGCGAAGAAGTCTATCGCCATGCGTTAAACCTTTTACACGAACGCGATTTGCTGCTGGCCCGCGTTGACGATTACCGCCATGTCAAAAGCGGGACGCTGCGTTTGGGTTTGGCCTTGTTCGGCAGCGATTTGCTCAGTCATGCGCTGTTTGATTTCCACCAAAAATGGCCGGACATAGAATTGTCGTTTTTGGAACAAGGTTCGCTCGCCATCGAGCAATCCCTGCGCAACAACGAACTCGATGCCGGGCAGCTGCTCGCGCCGGTTCACGAAGACTTCGACAGCATCACGTTGTGCGACTATCCGCTGGTGGTCTTGATGCCGAAAAATCGGGCGAGACACGATGCGCTGACGCTCAAAAGCCTGCAACACGAGCCCTTCATCCTTTTTGGTGCAGGCTTTTCCCTCAACGAAACCATTCAGACGGCCTGCCGCAATCAAGGTTTTACGCCCAACGTTGTCTGCCGTACCGGACAATGGAATTTGGTCGCCGACATGGTGGCGCACAATATGGGCATTGCCTTGTTACCCGAATACTATGCCCGAAAAATCAATCCCGATGTCTTTGCCGCCATTCCTTTGGTCGAACCCGAAATCCGCTGGCAGCTCACCATGGCATGGAAGAAACACCAACGCCCGACGCCGGCCTTAAGGGCTTGGTTGGACGTGGTCAGGGAAGCGTTCGGCAGGCGAAACAAATAAAATCAAATCATCAGGCCGTCTGAAAAAAAAGGGTGTCGTTATCACCCGCTTTCAGACGGCCTTTCCCGTTAAAAATGGTAAAACGGCCTAAAAAAGAGTAGAATATGCACCGTTTACAACTCTGCGCCTCTCAGCAGGCTCGAATTATGGACCTTCCCAGTTCGCCTTTGAACTTCCCATCAGACACACAACAACCATAATCATCCCGCCGAAATGCCTCCCCGCGTCCGGCGGGCGGAGCATTTATGAGCATCGAACAAACCCCTCCGAATCTCGACCATACCCCCGACAATGAAGCGGTGGAAGACCGCATTTCTGACGATCGCATCTCTGACGATATCGACCGCATCCACGCCTTATGCGAAATCCTCGAGCCGTCCTTTGAACAAATCGAAGCAGGCGTGCCGATTGAAGACGAAAGCCTGCGTGACAAGTTCACCGAGCTGACCGTCCTCTTGGCCGAGTTGCACCCTGCCGACGTGGCCGCCGTCTTGGAATCCCTGCCGCCGCGCGAGCGTAACATCGTCTGGCTTTTGGTCGCCCCTGAAGACGACGGCGAAGTCTTGCTGGAAGTATCCGACGCCGTACGCGAAACGCTGATCGAGTCCATGGACAAAGACGAGCTGTTGGCCGCCGTCGATGATTTGGACGCAGACGAATTGGCAGAACTGGCAGACGACCTGCCGCACCAAGTGGTGTACGAAGCGCTGCAAACGCGTGATGAAGAAGAACGCGAGCAGGTCAAAGCGGCGATGTCTTACGAAGATAACCAAGTCGGCGCGATTATGGACTTTGAATTGGTCAGCATCCGCGCCGATGTGGCGTGTGAAGTCGTGTTGCGCTACTTGCGCCGTTTCGACAGCCTGCCCGACCATACCGACAAGATTTTCGTGGTTGATGAAAACGACGTGTTGCAAGGCGTGCTGCCCATCCGCAAACTCTTGGTCGCCGACCCCGAAGACATGGTGGCGGACGTGATGGCCACCGATGTCGTGCGCTTCCGTCCCGAAGACGACGTGGAAGAAGCGGCACAGGCGTTTGAACGTTATGACTTGGTCACCGCGCCGGTTGTCGATGAAAACAAAAAGCTGATCGGCAGGATCACCATTGACGAAATGGTGGACGTGATCCGTGAAGAATCCGAAGCCGACATGTTTAACATGGCCGGTTTGCAAGAAGAAGAGGACTTGTTCGCCCCGATTTGGGACTCGGTGAAAAACCGCTGGATGTGGCTTGCCATCAACCTGTGTACCGCCTTTATCGCCAGCCGCGTAATTGGCGCATTTGAAGGCAGTATCGAGAAAATCGTCGCACTGGCTGCGCTGATGCCCATCGTCGCCGGCATCGGCGGCAACTCCGGCAACCAAACCATCACCATGATCGTCCGCGCCATGGCAATGGGACAAATGACCAGTACGCAGGCAGGCCGCCTGCTGAAAAAAGAAGTCGGCGTCGCCCTCGTCAACGGCATTATTTGGGGCACGGTAATGGGCGTGATTTCATGGCTGCTCTACGGCAACATCGGCATCGGTTTGGTCATGGTGGCCGCGATGACCTTGAACCTTTTGCTGGCCGCGACCGTCGGCGTCCTCATTCCCGTCATGATGGACAAAGCCGGACGCGACCCGGCATTGGGCAGCTCGGTGCTGATTACCGCGGTTACCGACTCCGGCGGCTTCCTGATTTTCTTGGGATTAGCAACCATGTTCCTGTTGTAATAGGAAAAAAAAGACGTGTTCGATACGTCCTTTTCAAACCGTTTAAAAGGCCGTCTGAAATTTCAATTTTCAGACGGCCTTTGCTGTTTTTTAAAGCTTTACATCATGAGGGCGTTTAGTTTTGGGGCTGACGTAGATTAGCCCCTTGTTTAAAGCGAAGTCAGAAAAGTCAGAAATCCCAATATCACGCCGACTGCGTTGGGTATAATCAGAATCCAGTCTTTCCGGGGTTCTTTGCTCCAACCGTACAAAACCCAAATCAGACAGGATACTGCTGCAAACAGGGGTTGCCACGGCTGCGCCTTTGCCCCTTGCATATTGGCGATAATTTGGGGGATATAGGCGACAAATACGAAAATACCTATTGCCGCTCCTATGCTGCCGACAACGGTATTGAATTTTGCTTTGCTTATCATGCTGGTAAGTCTCCTTTTAATATGAAAATCGAGGCGGTAGATAATATGGGCAGGCTGACTCAGCCGAGGGAACAGCCGCAGCCGCAATGATGTTCGTGGCCTTGGCCATGTTCGTCCGAATCTTCGGCAAGCAGGGCTTCGTAGTCGCCGCTTTCAATCAGGCTGACCAGTTCTGCCGGACTTTCCGCGCCTTCTACCTAGTCGCAGGATAAATAACTCTATTCTACCGCAAAATATGTATGTCATCATCCATCATTTGGCCTTGGCTGCCGATGAGGTTTTCGAGGGCTCTGTCGAGCTGGACGAAAGCTATTTCGGCGGACAGCGTAAAGGCAGACGTGGTCGAGGTGCGGCAGGAAAAGTGGTTGTCTTCGGCATTCTGAAACGCAACGGACGGGTCTATACCGTTGTGGTGGATAATGCCAAGTCTGAAACGTTACTCCCTGTCATCAAAAAGAAAATCATGCCGGACAGCATTGTTTACACGGATAGCCTGAGCAGCTATGATAAGTTGGACGTGAGCGGTTTTATCCATTACCGCATCAACCATTCCAAGGAATTTGCCGACCGTCAGAACCACATTAACGGCATTGAGAATTTTTGGAATCAGGCAAAACGTGTCTTGCGAAAATACAACGGAATCGATCGCAAATCTTTCCCGTTGTTCTTGAAAGAATGCGAATTTCGATTTAACTTCGGCACACCGTCTCAACAGCTTAAAATCCTGCGAGATTGGTGTGGAATTTAGGGCTAATCTACGTCAGCCCCTTAGTTTTTGATGACGTTTACGGCGTAATGGGCAGTAGTGTTACGGCGGGCTTGGGCGCGCATCATATAGACCTGCACTTTATATTTGCCCGATTGGGTAGCGATACCGTCAAATTTATCGCCTTGTGCCGAACCGTTAAATACGGCTTCATCGTCTTTGGGTGCCCATACGTTGAAATAGGCGTTAGGGCTGCCGGTTTTACTGATGCGCAGGCGGTCGCCCTTGCGTACGGAGAACAAATGCTCGGCGGTTTGATAGCCGGTGATTTTGCCGGAAAAACGCTGCTTGGTTTGTTTGTGTGCCGAAGCTGGTTTTGAAGCTTCCGCTTTAGGCGTGGCGGCATTTGAATAAGTGGTAAACAGTAAGGGAAGGGCGGCTAACAAGAGAAATTTTTTTCATGGGTTGGGTCTCCGAATGTGGGGCGCCAATATGGCACTCATTTTGATAACCCATCAGTATGTTCATATTTTTATAAAGCCAAAGCCGAATAGGGCAATATTCATTTTTTCAATCAGGCCGTCTGAAAACAAATATTATTCAGACGGCCTTTTCTGATAATATAACAACGAATTATTCCTTTCGGAGCCGTTATGACCTTCCCGCCACTCAAATCTCCCCTGAAATTTTACGCCGTTGTTCCCACTGCTGACTGGGTCGAGCGCATGGTCAAAGCAGGTGCCGACACGGTGCAACTGCGCTGTAAAATCCTGCATGGCGACGAGTTGAAACGCGAAATCGAACGTTGCGTCGTAGCCTGTCAAAACAGTGCAACCCAGCTTTTCATCAACGACCACTGGCGCGAAGCGATTGCCGCAGGTGCATACGGCGTGCATCTCGGGCAGGAAGACATGGACACTGCCGACCTAGCCGCGATTGAAGCTGCCGGTTTGCGCTTGGGCTTGAGTACGCACTCTGTTGCCGAACTCGATCGCGCCTTGTCCGTACAACCTAGCTACGTCGCCAGCGGCGCGATTTTTCCGACCACGACCAAACAAATGCCCACCGCCCCGCAAGGCTTGGAGAAACTGCGCGAATATGTGAAACAGGCTCGCGGCATACCCGTCGTCGCCATCGGCGGCATCGATTTGAACAACGCTGAAGATGTACTTGCCACCGGCGTTTCCTCCCTCGCCGTCGTCCGCGCCGTTACCGAAGCGGAAAATCCCGAAGCCGTGGTTAAAGCGTTTCAGGCTTTGTGGGATGAATAAGGCCGTCTGAAAATAAGAAGTCTGACAAGAGGAGCAGCATTATGAAGATTATATTAAACAATGAAGCCATCACATTAAACGGCACAACCGTTGCCGACCTTATCGCCCAAACCGCGCCGCAGAAACCGTTTGCCGTTGCCGTCAATACCCAGTTTGTCGCCAAAGGCGCGTATGCGGAAACGGTTTTAAACGAAAACGACAAAGTGGACATTGTGCGCCCCGTAGTCGGCGGATAAGCGGTTTTACTGCGTGTATAGCTGCGCTATTGGTTTAATGCTGAGAAAAGGAAAAGAAATGTTTATCGTATCGTTGGAATATATTAAAGACTTGGCTGCGGTTGAAACCTACCTGTCCGAGCATATTGCGTATCTTGAACGGTATTATCAAGCAGGTGTATTTGTGATGTCTGGACGCAAACAGCCGCGGACAGGCGGCATTATCCTGATGAAAGCATCAGGCAGGGAACAGGTGGAAAAGTTAATTGCAGAAGACCCATTTCACCGAGAAGGCGTAGCGAAATACACAATTACCGAGTTTATTCCGACTAAGGTCGCGGAAGGACTTGAAAACTATTTGGAAACTATCTGAACCGATTTTTCAGAAGGCTATCGCCCCAAAAATAATATTACAAAGGAATCCATCATGTTTACCCTATATGGAGAAACTTTCCCTTCACGGCTGCTACTCGGTACGGCTGCTTATCCGACGCCGGAAATCCTCAAGCAGTCTGTTCAAATCGCGCAACCGGCGATGATTACCGTTTCATTGCGCCGCGCCGGCAGCGGCGGCGAAGCGCACGGGCAGGGTTTTTGGTCGTTGTTGGAAGAAATGGGTGTGCCTGTGTTGCCCAATACCGCAGGCTGTCAAAGCGTACAGGAAGCTGTGACCACTGCGCAAATGGCGCGCGAAGTGTTTGATACCGATTGGATTAAGCTCGAACTTATCGGCGATGATGACACGTTGCAGCCCGACGTGTTCCAACTGGTCGAGGCGGCGGAAATCCTGATTAAAGACGGCTTCAAAGTACTGCCTTATTGCACCGAAGACCTGATTGCCTGCCGCCGACTGCTCGACGCAGGCTGTCAGGCGTTGATGCCGTGGGCGGCGCCGATTGGCACGGGACTGGGCACGGTTCATGCTTATGCGCTGAAAGTCCTGCGCGAACGTCTGCCCAACACGCCGTTGATTATCGATGCGGGGTTGGGTTTGCCTTCGCAGGCGGCGCAAGTGATGGAATGGGGTTTTGACGGCGTGTTATTGAATACCGCCGTTTCCCGAAGTGGCGATCCGGTCAATATGGCACGCGCTTTTGCGCTTGCGGTCGAGTCGGGCCGTCTGGCTTATGAGGCGGAACCTGTGGAGGCGCGTGAGAAAGCGCGCGCCAGTACGCCGACGGTGGGTCAGCCTTTCTGGCATTCGGCGGAATATTGAAAAACATTAGGGCGTGTCGAACACGCCCTTTTTTGTTGGTGAAAAACCTGATTTCAGGTTGAACAGAATGTTCAGACGGCCTTGGCCAAAAGCTGTTTCAATGGCTTTAAGATTTGCCATGCCTGCGCTTTGAGTTGCGGCTGCATCAGCAGGCGGGCGGGGTGGGGAATGACGAAATGCGGCCGCTCTGCGCACAATTCGTTCATCAGCCCGATCATGTCGGGGCTGTCGAAGATTTTGCCGAGGAACAATACTGCGCGCGCTTGCGAAGCGGTCAGCTCGTTTTGCATTTCGGCAAGCTCGGAGCGGATGTGTTCGGCATCGGGCAGGGCAGTGAATACGGGCGCGGTTTTGACCCATGCGGTTTTGTGCGCCTGCTCGGGCTTGAGGCCGATGGCGGCGAGGATGTTGTCGAGAAGCGTGCCGACATCGCCGCTAAACAGTGTACCGTGCAGGCTGTCTTCGGTGGACGGGCAAATGCTGACCACCATGATTTCAGACGGCCTGATGGTTACGTCAAGGCGGGGCAGATTGTCTGAATGCGCGGCTTTTTCTGTTTTTGTCGGTGTTTCGGCAATGGCTTTGGGTGCTGCTTCGGGAGCGCGGACAGCCGGTTTGGCCGCTTGCGCAGTAGCGATGGCGGCAGTGCGTGCCTGATGGGCACCTGCGGATAAAGTGCGCACGGTTTGCGCGGTATCGGCAGCAATGGTTTTGGGGCGGACGGGTGCGGCTGATGTTGCGGTTTGAGGCGCGGCATGGATGATTTTGGCGTTTCGGTTCAGCCACATCGGGCCCAAGCCCAAGGCTTCGTGCAGGTGCAGATAGCGGCTGCTTAACATGATTTCTCCATCAATACGGCATCTTCGCTGCCACCGTCGGGCAGGGCGTAGTAGTTTTTGCGGCGACCGCAGGTTTGGAAGCCGTGTTTGCGGTAGAGCTGTTGCGCGGTTTCATTGCTTGCGCGGACTTCGAGCAGCAATCGGGTTGCGTCTTGCTGTTGCACTGCGTTTTGCCAGTGTTGTAGCAGGGCGGATGCAATGCCTTGTCGGCGGTATTCTGGCGCAACGGCAATCAGGTGCAGCTCGGATTCGTCAAACACGGTTTGCCACACGATAAAGCCGGTAATTTGGTGGTTGGTCTGGCTGAGCCAAACGCTGTCGGGATGGTGTTGAACCGCCGACTCAAACTGTTGCGCCGTCCACGACGAGGGATTGCCTTGTGCGTCGATGGCGGCAAGGGTGGGGCAGTCGGCAAGTACGGCTGGGCGCAGGTTCACGGTTTGGCCTTTTGTTGGGCTTGCTCTTGCGCGGTCAGGGCAATTTTGTTGCGGACGTAGAGCAACTCGGCGTGTGCCGCGTCAGTAGCAATATAGCGGCCGCTGCGGGCAAGTTTAAGATAGTCGGCGGCGGTCGGCATATCGGCTTGACCGTCAAAAGGCGGTTTGTCGGCGAGGGCAAAGGCATTACCGATGCCGCCGCTAGGCGTTTGGCCTTCGGGCGCGGCAATGGCGGAGGCTTTGCCAACCGTGTAATCGCTCAAGCGGACGTGGTTTTGCGTATCAAACCATGCGTAGAACACTTCGCCCATACGCGCATCTGTGGCTGCCAGTACACAGCTTGATGGTGGCAACAGCGAAGCGGCGGCATCGAGGCAGGGAATGCCGATCATGGGCGTGTCAAACGGCGTGGCCAAACCTTGTGCAACCGCCGCGCCGATACGCAGGCCGGTAAATGCGCCGGGGCCCTGTGCATAAACGATGCAGCCCAAATCGGCGGCCGTGATGCCTGCTT
Source organism: Neisseria sp. HMSC058F07 (assembly GCF_001810035.1). Lineage (NCBI taxonomy): Bacteria > Pseudomonadati > Pseudomonadota > Betaproteobacteria > Neisseriales > Neisseriaceae > Neisseria > Neisseria sp. HMSC058F07. Next base: position 301,316 of record NZ_KV799674.1, read on the forward strand.
CTTTAAAGAGGCGCTCGATTTGCGGCAGGATTTGTTCGGATTGCTTGGTGCCGACGTTTTCATGAAACAGGCGGATTTCGCCTTGATGTTCCAATGCGATGGACAAAAAGGATGTGCTGGTGTCGATAGCAAGAGTCGGGCGGTTGTCGGTTGGCATGATGTTATTTTTTAGAAGGATATGGATTGCCATTATAGTGGAACGGCGAGGGGGAACAAAGCATTCGGGCGGCGCTTGGGTAAAAACGCCGTTTGCCGCAAAGCTATTCGATAAGTGAACCAAGGTTTCAGGCCGTTTGAAAACGTTTCAGACGGCCTTGTTTTATTTGTCGAGTTTCAATAAAGGCGAACCTGCTTTTTCAACGGCGCGGCGGTAGGCTTCATGCGCTTCGATGCGCTGCAAATAGGCACGGATATTGGGGTAGTCGGCAAAATCGAAGCGGTCGGCCGCGGCTTGCAGCGGATAGCTCATCATGATGTCGGCACCGCTAAGGCTGTTGCCGACCAACCATTCGCGGTTTTCCAACTCGCTGTTGATGTGGGCAAGATGCAGGGCGGCTTGCGGATGGATAAAGCTGCTTTTGACGCTACTGCTGATTTTGCGGGCAATCGGTTTGACGAAAAACGGCATGGGCGCGCTTTCAATCCGGCGGAACACCAGTCCGAGCAGCAATAACGGCATCAGCGAACCTTCGGCATAATGCAGCCAGCGTTGATATTGCCAGTATTCGCGGCTGCCGCGTTCGGGCATCAGACGACCGTTGCCGTAGGTTTGAATCAGGTAGTCAGTAATCGCGCCGCTTTCCGCCAAGATAAAGCCGTCATCATCCAATAAAGGCGATTTGCCCAAGGGATGGATGGCTTTGAGTTCGTCAGGGGCGAGCAAAGTGTCAGGATGACGGCAGTAGGTTTGCAGGCGGTAGGGCGTACCGAGGATTTCAAGCAGCCAAACAATGCGCAGGGCGCGGGATTGCTCGAGAGAATGTAGGGTAATCATGAGGGACTTTAAATATCGGTTTGTTTGAGGTTGTCTATGCTGATTTGGCAGGCATCGGCGTATTTTTGCAGGGTTTTGGCCGGTAGTTTGGCGAATACTTCGGGGCGGAAATGCCGACGAAGCTGCCATTTCCATACACCTGCCGCCATGGCCAAGCCGGTTTCATCATAACGGCAGCGGAACATATGGTAGTACAGCGGAGAATACTCGCCTTTTTCGACGGCTTCGCGCGCGGCCTGTGTTTGGGCATCGAGTTCACACACTGCCATTTCGGTGGCGTAGGCTTCATCCTGCCAACCGTTGCTGGTGGCCGCTTCGTAGTGGCCGTCGCGGGTGCCGTAGATGACTTTGCGGTGGCCGTGGTAGCTGGCGCTGTTGTCTTGAGGGATGTCGTCAATCTTCATTCAGACGGCCTTTACTGCTTCCAAAAGCATGAAACATGTTGAAAAGCGTCCGCTTTCCGGAACGTAACACAGGATTTTTTGGCCGTGTTCGATGGGGAAAGTGCGCATAAATTCTTCAAGGATGATGTAAATCGAGGCCGAACCCGTGTTGCCCTTGCTATGCAGATTGGTAAACCATTTTCCCTGCGGAATGTCGAAGCCGATATTTTTCAGGCCGTCTGAAAGGCGGTCGCGGAAAAAGCCGGAAGAGTAGTGGGGCAGGAACCAATCGATTTCTTCGGCGCGGATGCCGTGTTTGGCGGCGATTTGGGAGAGGGGTTTTTCCACCGTATAGCGGACGATGTTTTCGTTCAACAGTTTGACGTCCTGTTTGACCGCCATCAGGCTGTGGCGGCGGCCGTAATCGGCATCGGCGTGTTTCCAGCCTTCAAATACGCCGTCGCGGAATTCTGCGCCGGCATACATACAAGGTGGCATTTCGTTGGCGTAGGAAAGCAGGTCTATCCAGCGGATTTTCAGGCTGAGGCCGTCTGAATTGGGGCGGTCGGACAGATACACCGCGCCTGCGCCGTCAGACAGCATCCAGCGCAAAAAGTCTTTTTCAAACCCGATTTCGGGGGACGCGTTTTCCAGTTTTTTATGGTCGGTTTCACTTTGGAACACTTCGCCGCGCATGACCGCCGAAGCGTTTTCGGAAGCAACGGAAACCGCATGTGCGTGTTCGCCGGTGCGTACGGCGTTGTAGGCGTGTTTCATCGCCGCCATACCTGCCGCGCATACGCCTGCCATGCTGAACACTTCGCAAGGCGGCATATCCAGCAAACCATGCACCATTACGCCGTGTCCGGGCATGGTTTGGTCGGGATAGGAAGTGGCGCAGGCCAGGCTGCCGATGGCTTCTGCCGCAACGCCTTGGGCAAACAGGCCGTTGACCGCTTCGGCGGCCAATTCGGCATTGGTGTGCGTCGTGCGGCGGCTTTCGGGGTCGATGGCGTAATGGCGCGACAAAATGCCGTTGGAGCGCAAAATCATACGGCGCACGCGTGAAGGCACATCGCCTGCCATGCCGAGGACGGCTTCCATTTCGTCATTGCCGACAGGGGCGTTGGGCAAAAAGGCAGAAACGCGGTTGAGATAAACGTCTTTGAGTGTGTTATTCGATGTCATGATGTGTTTGTCAAAATAATCAACCGATAAACCGCGCCGCGTAGTCGCAGCTTGCAGTCAACGGGATGTGTTGTGTTTCGGCGTATTCCATCAGCGCGTCCACCAGCAGTTTGGCAATGCCGCGATGACGGAAGTTGGGCGAAACCTCGGTATGGTTTACGTCCCAGCCGCCGTTGTGTTCGGTATAGCTGATATAGCCTGCTTCCAAACCGTCAATGTCGATTTGAAAGCGACGGCGTTCGGGGTAGTGGATAACTTCGGGCATGATGGATTCCTGGTTTGAGGCCGTCTGAAAAGTATTATCTGCCTGACGGTTGCGCATAATAGTCCGCCAGCTTTTTCAGACGGCCTTTGAGCAGTGGATGCAGCAGTTTTTTCAAAATTACGCTGACGGGTAAAACTACCAAAATCATCGCCAATAAAAAGACGATGTAGAAGCACAGCAGCGCACGGCGCAAAAGTGGAGAAATACGGCCTGCCGCCATCAAAAGCTTGCCCCAGACGAAGAAGCTGCGGCCGGCGGCGCGTTCGCTGAAAATCAGTTTTTCATTCACTGTCACCGCGCCCATGTTTTGAAACAGGGTTTCGTCCAAAGGCTGTTGGTTTAACAGTGCATCGCGCAATTTCGCACCAAACCGCGCCGCATCCGCCAATTCTTCTTCAGCAATGCCGGCGGAGGGCAGGGAGCGGAAATAGCGTTTGTCGCCGGTCAGCATCCAGGCGGGCGTGGTAATGAAACTGGCCGCGCTGTTGCAGGCATCGATTTTTACGATGTTGCCGATGAGTTTGGCGCCGTTTTGTTTCAGCAAAGATTTCATTTTCTCTTGCGCGCCCAGCCACATATTGCGGCAGCCGATAAGCGTGATGACCGGTTTGCCGTCCAGCAGGCGGTGCGTTTCTTCGCGTTGCAAAAAGGCGGTCATCGGTTGCGAAGGGGAGAGGAACCAAACGGTGTAGGCAATGGCCACCACATCGTAATTTTCGGACGGAATGTGCGGCGGCAGAATCGGGGCGGGTTTTAAATGGACGGTTTCAGGAAAGGTATCGAAAAAACGCCAAAACGGCCACGGAAACGGAAACGCCTGCTCCGGTACGATATTGACGCAATCGACCTGTATGCCGGCTGTTTGCAACGGCGTGGCAAAATTTCGCGCCAGGCTGGAGAGCTGCCCCGTTTGCGAGTAATGCACAATCAGCACTTTTTTCATTATCTTCCCTGCAATGAGTAAGTTATGGTTGGTTTGGACGGTATTATATAGTAAACCGACCGGCCTTGAACTTTATTCATATTCAGTATGTTCGCGAAGGTTTCAGCCGATTTGGATGGAAGCGCCGTATTCTGTCGGAATGGGGCGGTAAAGCGGATTTTTATGCCATGCCAACATGAACAACGGCCGTCTGAAAATTTTCAGACGGCCTTGTGTGGAAATCGGGACGCATGGTCTGGAATGGGATTTGCGCTAAGTATGGCGTGCAAATCGTATAGATAAAAAAATAACCGCTTCAAGGCGGTTGGTGGTGGCCAGAGGCGGAATCGAACCGCCGACACACGGATTTTCAATCCGTTGCTCTACCAACTGAGCTATCTGGCCTTCGCGTGTTTCGTTGCGAGATGTGAATTAAACCAAATTTCGTTGCCTTGTGCAAGCGTTTGCAGGCTTTATTTTTGAGGCGGTAAATTAAGATTTTGTTTTGTATTGAATTATTTTTCGTTTTAATTGGCGGTTTTGGGGTTTGCCGGTTTGATTTTCAGACGGCCTAAGATACAATCGGCTTTTTTGCTTTGGATTTATGCCATGCTGTATATGTTTGTTCGTGATATGTGGGATGTTTTGCGTTTGCGCTATCGTTCGCCGGAGACGTATTTGTATTCGCCTTTGGTGATGGCGGCGGTGTTGCTGCTGTTGGGTGTGGTGAACGCGGCCAGCATGTCGCCTTTGTTTGGCAGTGGCGCGGCGGCGGTGTGCCTGTCGGTGATTTTGGTGATGGTGAAATGGTTGGTGTTGAGCCGCTCGATGCGCAAGGTGCTGCATTATTACGGTGCGCCCCGACTGCCTTTGTGGGGCTTTATTTTGGTGTCCGAGGCTTTGTTGCTGCCGCTGTTGCTGGTGATGTATGTGCCGGCGTTGGCTGCGTTTGCGCTGTTGTGGCAGGCTTGGGTGTTTGTGGTGCAGGTACGCGGTTTGATGTGGATGGGGAATGCGACGGTAGGCCGTGTTTTAGTGGGTTATGTGTTGTATGGTATCGGCATGTTGTGCGTGGGTACGGTGATTTTGATGTTGTTTATTAACGCCGGTTGGTTGGACATGGAAACGTTAAAACAAAACCTGCAGGCGGTGATGTCTGCCCGTCAATAATCAATGAAATTTGGAAGGCCGTCTGAAATGTTCGGACGGCCTTTGTTTTATGTGTTTGTTTCGTGGTCTTGCAGGATTTTTTGATAGACGGGTTCGGGGAGGTAGCGGCCTATCATGTCGCGCCAGCCTTGGGGGCCGACCAGGCCTTTGACCATGGTGGAGGATACTTCGGCGATTTCGCGCGGCGGCATCAGGAAGACGGTGGAGATTTCGGGGGCGATGTCGCTGTTGATGTAGCGCATCGAGCGTTCGTATTCGTAGTCGGCGGCGGAACGGATGCCGCGGACGATGAAATTGGCGTTGGCTTCGCGGGCGTAATCGACCAAAAAGCGGTTTTCAAACACGCTGATGCGGACGTTGGGGAACGGGTGGGTAATGGCATCGAGCATGGCGCGGCGTTCTTCTATGGTGTAGGTGCTGCGCTTTTCGGGATTGGTGCCGATGGCGACGATGAGTTCGTCAAAGAGGGATTGGGCTTCCTGTATCATCCACAGGTGGCCGAGGGTGGGAGGGTCGAAGCTGCCTGCGTACACGGCACGGCGCGGAGTGGTCGTGGTCATTTTGGGTTGGGAATGGGGTTTGTGTACGTTCAGGATAGGGGAGTTTGCCGGTGATGTCAAAAATCAAAAAGGCCGTCTGAAATTTCAGACGGCCT
>NZ_KV799674.1:306992-331075 GCF_001810035.1 Neisseria sp. HMSC058F07
AGGCCGTCTGAAATTTCAGACGGCCTTTGTGGCTTTATCAGTCGTCACCGCTAATAGAGATGAGGATTCTCAAGAGGCTGCTGAAAATGTTGTAGATGGAGATGAAGATGGTCAGCGCCGCGCTGATGTGGCTGTCTTCGCCGCCGTCAATGACGGTACGCACCTGCCACATAATCATCAGGGAACTGAAGACAACGAAGCCGGCCGCGATGGTCAGGCTCAGGGCAGGGATCTTGAGTAAGATGTTGGCCACAACGGCAATCATGAGCACGATGGCACCGGCACCGAGGAAGCTGCCGAGTTTGTTCATGTTCATTGTGGTGCGGCGTGCCATGGCGGACATGGTGAAGAATACACCGGCGGTCATGGCGGCGGCCGTACCGACGATTTGCGCGCCGTTGTTAATCGCCAGGGTGTATTGCAGCATAGGGCTGATGGCAAGGCCCATGCCGAAAGTGAAGATCATCAACAGGGCTACGCCGACGTTGCTGTAACGGTTTTTCTCGATCAGGAAGGTCATGCCGTAGAAGAAGCCGAAGAAGGCGGCCAAGGCAACATAGTATGAACCGAACATGGCGAAAATGTTAAAGCCTGTTTTGGCGGAAAAGAATGCGCCGGCAATGGCAGGAATGAAAGACAGGCCGAGCAGGCGGTAGGTTTTTTGCAGGACGGTATTTTTGGCAACCGAGCCTTGCGAGGTATAGTCGTAAACGTCGTTTTGCATGGCGTTTGCTCCAGTGTGGATTGAAATGAATGAAATTTGGATTTTAACAGAGAATCATGGGTTTGTATGATTTATCTGTTCTATTTGCCTAATATGCGGGGCAATCGGGAATTTTAAAGGCCGTCTGAAAATCGGGTTTCAGACGGCCTTGGCTTTTCAATGCTTATTTAGGCTCTTGCGGAACATAGCCTTGTACGGCATCTGCGCCGTCGCCGAAGAAGTATTGTTCCATTTGCTGGGCGAGGTATTCGCGCGCGCGCGGATCAGCAAGGCTTAGGCGGTTTTCGTTGATGAGCATGGTTTGGTGACGGGTCCAAGCCGTCCATGCTTCTTGGGAAACGTTTTCAAAAATGCGTTTGCCCAATTCGTTGGGCAGCGGCGGAAATTTCATGCCTTCGGCTTCTTTGCCGAGTTTGACGCAGTGAACCATACGGGTCATGGCGGTTTCCTTATGATGGGTTGCAAAGGTTGGTATTTTAGCCGATTGCACGGATAGGGGAAAGCGTGGCTTTCAGACGGCCTGAAACCTTGCTATGATGGTTTTTTCTGTTTATTCAGGCAAAGATTATGAACCGCCTCGATACTGCCCGCCGTTATTCCCTTTTTCTCGCCCGCAACCTTGATTCCGGCAAACTCAAGCCCGAAATTTTCCTGCCTATGTTGGACAAAGTTTTAACCGAAGCTGATTTCCAAGCCTTTGCCGACTGGGACAAAATCCGCACGGAAGAAAACGAGGAAGAATTGGCGCGGCAGTTGCGCGAGTTGCGCCGTTATGTAGTGTCGCAGATTATCGTGCGCGATATAAACCGCATCAGCGATTTGAACGAAGTAACCCGTACGATTACGCTATTTGCCGATTTTGCCGTCAATACCGCGTTGGACTTTTCCTACGCCTATTATCAGGACATGTACGGCACGCCGATCGGGCGTTATACGAAATCGCCGCAGCATTTGAGCGTGGTGGCGATGGGCAAGGCAGGCGGCTATGAGTTGAATGTATCTTCCGACATCGATTTGATTTTCATCTATCCCGAATCGGGCGATACCGACGGCAGGCGCGAACGCGGCAATCAAGAGTTTTTCACCAAAGTCGGGCAGAAACTGATTGCATTGTTGAACGACATTACCGCCGACGGGCAGGTGTTCCGCGTCGATATGCGGCTGCGGCCGGACGGTGATTCGGGCGCGCTGGTGTTGAGCGAAACCGCGCTGGAGCAATATCTGATCACGCAGGGGCGCGAATGGGAGCGCTATGCGTGGTGCAAAGGCCGCGTGGTTACGCCGCATCCGAACGACATCAAATCGCTGGTGCGCCCTTTTGTGTTCCGCAAATATCTGGATTACAGCGCGTATGAAGCGATGCGCAACCTGCACCGCCAAATCCGCAGCGAAGTCAGCAAAAAAGGCATGGCGGACAACATCAAACTCGGCGCGGGCGGCATCCGCGAAGTTGAATTTATCGCCCAAATTTTCCAGATGATACGCGGCGGACAAATGCGCGCGCTGCAACTGAAAGGCACGCAGGAAACGCTGAAGAAACTTGCCGAGCTGGGCATCATGCCGTCTGAAAACGTCGAAACCCTGCTCGCCGCCTACCGCTTCCTGCGCGACATCGAACACCGCCTGCAATACTGGGACAACCAGCAAACCCAAACCCTGCCCTCCTCGCCCGAACAGCAGCAACTGCTTGCCGAAAGCATGGGTTTCGACAGCTACGCCGCCTTTTCAGACGACCTCAACGTTCATCGGAACAAGGTCAATCAGTTGTTCAACGAAATTTTGAGCGAACCCGAAGAGCAAACCCTAGACAACAGCGAATGGCAATGGGCATGGCAGGACAAGCCCGACGAAGAAGAGCGGCAAGGCCGTCTGAAAAAACACGGGTTCGATGCCGAAACCATCGCCGCAAGGCTAGACCAAATCCGGCACGGCCATAAATACCGCCACCTTTCCGCACACGCCCAGCCGCGTTTTGACGCCATCGTGCCGCTGTTGGTACAGGCGGCGGCAGAGCAAACCAACCCGACCAATACGCTGATGCGGCTGTTTGACTTCCTCGAAAACATCAGCCGCCGCTCCGCCTATCTCGCCTTTCTCAACGAGCATCCGCAAACCCTGGCACAACTGGCGCAGATTATGAGCCAAAGCTCATGGGTGGCGGCGTATCTGAGCAAATATCCGATTCTGCTGGACGAACTCATCAGCGCGCAGCTTTTGGATACCGCGTTCGACTGGCAAGCCCTCGCCGCAGCCCTTTCAAACGACCTCAAAGCCTGCGGCGGCGACACCGAAGCGCAAATGGACACGCTGCGCCATTTCCAACACGCCCAAGTCTTCCGCCTCGCCGTTCAGGACCTTGCCGGATTGTGGACGGTAGAATCACTTTCCGACCAGCTCTCCGCACTTGCCGACACCATCCTCGCCGCCGCCGTGCCGTGCGCGTGGGCGGACATGCCCAAAAAACACCGCGACACGCCGCAATTTGCCATCATCGGCTACGGCAAACTGGGGGGTAAAGAACTCAGCTATTCCTCCGACCTTGACTTGGTTTATCTTTACGACGATCCGCATCCCGATGCAGGCGACGTGTACAGCCGTCTTGCCCGCCGCCTGACCAACTGGCTTTCCGCTGCTACCGGCGCAGGCAGCCTCTACGAAACCGACCTGCGCCTGCGCCCCAACGGCGACGCAGGTTTCCTCGCCCACAGCATCGCCGCCTTTGAAAAATACCAGCGCGAAAACGCATGGACGTGGGAACACCAATCCCTTACCCGCGCCCGTTTTATCTGCGGTACGCCTGATGTTCAGACGGCCTTCGACCGCATCCGCACCGAAATACTGACTGCCGAACGCGACCAAACCGTTTTAGCAGGCGAAATCATCGAAATGCGCGAAAAAATGTTCCCCACTCATCCGCCTGCCGACAGCAACGTCAAATACGCGCGCGGCGGCGTGGTCGATGTCGAATTTATCGTCCAATATCTGATCCTTGCCCATGCCCGCCAGTATCCGCAACTCTTGGACAACTACGGCAACATCGCCCTATTGAACATCGCTGCCGACTGCGGCCTCATCGACAAAACTCTCGCCGAACAAAGCCGCACCGCCTACCGCTTCTACCGCCAGCAGCAACACAACACCAAACTGCGAGATGCCAAAAAAACCGAAGTAACGGACGAATTGCTGACCCACTACGACAACGTGCGAAAACTATGGCGGGAAGTATTCGGGGTAGAAGTGAAATTCGGATAAGCAGGCGGGCGTATTCAGCGTCAAAGCCTGCACGGCAACATAATTTACCGCTACAACAAACTCACTCTAAACATATAAGGAAAACCAACCATGAAGAAAATAGCACTGTTTTTAACGGTTTTACTGTCGTCGGCCGCAGCCCAAGCCGCTGATTACTTTTTGCCTTATACCGAATGCGATGGCTCTGCAAACGTTCGTGCCGCTCCTGATACACGCAGCAAAATCATGACCGTACTGGATTATGAAAGCAAAAAACATAAAATACTCAGTAAACAGGGTAAATGGTTTCATATTCAATTAGACGGACACCGTACAGGCTACGTCCATCAGAGCCAAGGCTTTATCGTGCACAATTATGTTGTCGCCAGCCCTGACGAATCGGCAAACGTCCGTAACAACAGCTACCCCGAAGAACCGATCAGGCAAGGCGAAATCATCAAAACACTCCCAAACGGAACACGTGTACAGATCGCCCCAGCCTTCAGAAAAGGCGACTGGTTGTGGTACAGCAATCAGGGAGCTCACACAGAAAAAGACGAGTATGGTCATCATATTTCGATTCAGGGTTATATCCATAAAAGTCAACTTCGACGCGTGGAGTAATAAACAAGCAATTTATCCGATAAAGCATACTTTCGGACATAAAGTAGATACTGTTTTGCCGAAGATATAAAAAAGGCCGTCTGAACTTTTCAGACGGCCTTTTATGGTATTTATTCTTCTTCCTGTTCTGCTTCTACCTCTGCAGGTTTTTCAAGGAAATTGCCTGCCAACCACAGTAAAGCGCCACTACCTGTAATGCCTGCTTTAATCCATAGGGCGGTATCTTCGCCCCATTCGTAAATCCAGGCCAAGACTTTGGGGACGGCGTTCATATAATTCAAACCGAATGCCAATACGCCGAGGATAAATAAAGTACTGCCCAAGCTTTTCATCATTATTCCTTATAAAATCAAATGGGTGCATCAAAGCCAATCAGCAGGTGCAATGATGTTGAGTGAATGTAAATATGTCAAAAGATGGCATTATAGTAGGTTTTATGTAAGGAAGATATTTTTATAAAAGCTGATTGGCAGTCTGAGGCGATGGGTAACTGCTTGCAGAGGGAGGGATTCCGTCTGTTTGTTTATAAGTTATCGGCTTGATCTGGGCAATCATGATATGCAAAAACTTTTCTCATTTTCTGTCGATATTGTGATACAGCAAAACAAGTTCTAAAATATGCTGCTTATTTATATATTAAAAACAAGGAGAAACTGATGTCTAAGGTTGCGGTACTCGGTGGCGGTCTGTCGGGCCGTCTGATGGCGTTCCAGCTGGCAGAGCAGGGCATTTCGGTCGAGTTGTTTGAGAAAGGCGAACGCAACGGCGAACAAGCCGCCGCTTATGTTGCCGCGGCCATGTTAGCGCCGTCTGCCGAAGCGGTGGAGGCAACGCCCGAAGTCATCCGTTTGGGCAAACAAAGCATTGCGCTTTGGCGCGCTATTGTCGGTCGTCTGAATACGCCGGTGATGATGCAGGAAAACGGCAGCCTGATTGTCTGGCACACGCAGGACAAGCCGCTTTCCGCCGAGTTTGCCCGTCATTTGAAGCGCGGCGGCGTGGCAGAACATGAAACCATACGTTGGAACGCGGATGAAATCGCGGCAAACGAGCCGCAACTGGCAGGGAGGTTTTCAGACGGCCTGTATCTGCCGACAGAAGGGCAGTTGGACGGACGGCAGGTATTGAATGCGCTGGCCGATGCTTTGGAGTCAATGAATGTAGCGTGCCATTGGTCGTGCGAACGCGAAGTCGAAGATTTTGCGGCGCAATACGATTGGGTCATCGACTGCCGCGGTTATGGTGCAAAGAGCGCGTGGAACAGGCCGTCTGAAAGCGTTTTGCGCGGCGTTCGTGGCGAAGTGGCGCGCGTTTACGCCCCTGAAATCGAGCTTTCCCGCCCCGTTCGTCTGCTGCATCCGCGCTATCCTTTGTATATCGCGCCGAAGGAAAACCATATTTTTGTGATTGGTGCGACCCAAATCGAAAGCGAAAGCCAAGCGCCGGCCAGCGTGCGTTCCGGTTTGGAACTTTTGTCCGCGCTGTACGCCGTGCATCCGGCCTTTGGCGAAGCAAACCTCTTGGAGCTGGCCACCGGCCTGCGCCCAACGCTAAACCACCACAATCCCGAAATCCGCTTCAACCGCGAACGCCGCCTGATTGAAGTCAACGGCCTGTTCCGCCACGGCTTTATGATTTCTCCGGCCGTGACCGGTGCGGCTGTGCGTTTGGCCGGCGCGCTGTTTGCCGGAAGCGACATTCCCGAATACGACGAAACCAGCGGTTTGCCGTATATCCGCGCTGCGAATTGAAGCCGTTGCGGACGAAGTTGCTTGAAAATTGGGCAAATTATTTGTGAAAGACAGCCACAGGCCGTCTGAAAATGATAAAATCGCCGTCAATTCAATTAACCTTGCGTCTGAAAACCGCATGATGCCGTATTCAGACGCCAACCAATTTCCTATTTAACGATAAGCACATGACAACCCAAACCCTTTTAATTGAACTTCTCACTGAAGAACTCCCGCCAAAAGCCCTCAATAATCTGGGCAACCATTTTGCCGCTTCCGTTGCCGAAGGCTTGGAAAAAGCGCAACTGATTGACGGCGCAGCCGAATACACTGCCTACGCTTCTCCGCGCCGTTTAGCCGTTCAAGTCAAAAACGTGAAGGCCGTTCAAGCTGATCAAAAAATCGTGAAAAAAGGCCCGGCAGTGGCGAATGCCATGAAAGACGGTGCGCCGACTAAGGCTTTGGAAGGTTTTGCGCGCGGTGCGGGTGCGAAAATCGAAGACCTGACCATCATCAACGACGGCAAGCAGGATGTGTACGCCTACGAATACGTCCAAACCGGCAAACCGCTGGGCGAGCTTTTGGAAGACATCATCAATGCCGCAGTGAAAAAATTGCCGATTCCTAAAGTCATGCGTTGGGGCAGCAGCACATTTACCTTCGTGCGCCCTGTCCACGGGCTGATTGTGCTGCACGGCGGCGAGATCGTGAACGTCAGCGTTTTGGGCCTGCAAAGCGGCAATCAAACCTTGGGACACCGCTTCCTGTCCAACGGCGAAATCACCATTGAAAACGCCGACAGCTACGCCGCACAAATGCGCGAGCAAGGCAAAGTCGTAGCTTCGTTTGCCGAGCGCAAAGCTGCGATTCAGACAGCCTTGAACGAACAGGCAGGTCGTCTGAAAGCGACCGTTGCCGCCGATGAAGCCTTGTTGGACGAAGTGACTGCATTGGTCGAATGGCCTGTGGTATTGGAAGCCGGTTTTGAAGAACATTTCCTCGCCGTGCCGCAGGAATGCCTGATTCTGACCATGCAGCAAAACCAAAAATACTTCCCGCTGCTCGACCAAAACGGCAAGCTGATGAACCGCTTCCTGCTGGTCTCCAACCTGCAAACCGAAGACCCGTCGCACATCATCCAAGGCAACGAACGCGTTTTGCGTGCGCGCCTGTCTGATGCCGAGTTCTTCTACAAGCAAGACCAGAAAGCGACTTTGGAAAGCCGCCTGCCCAAGCTGGCAAACGTGGTTTATCACAACAAAATCGGTTCGCAGGCCGAACGCATCGAACGCCTGCAAAGCATTGCCGCCCACATCGCCAAAGCACTGGGCGCAGATGCCGCCGCAGCCGAACGCGCCACGCGTCTGGCAAAAGCCGACTTGGTGACCGAAATGGTCGGCGAGTTCCCCGAACTGCAAGGTACGATGGGCAAATACTACGCCCGCTTGGACGGCGAAACCGAAGAAATCGCCGAAGCCATCGAGCAGCACTACCAACCGCGTTTTGCCGGCGACAACCTGCCGAACGGCAAAGTCGCTACTGCCGTTGCGCTGGCCGACAAACTGGAAACCTTGGTCGGCATTTGGGGCATCGGTCTGATTCCGACCGGCGACAAAGACCCCTACGCCCTGCGCCGCGCTGCCTTGGGTATTTTGCGGATGCTGATGCAGTATGGCTTGGACGTGAACGAGCTGATTCAGACGACCTTCGACAGCTTCCCCAAAGGTTTGCTCAACGAAAAAACGCCGTCTGAAACCGTCGACTTCATGCAGGCGCGCCTTGCCGTGTTGCTGCAAAACGACTATCCGCAAGACATCGTCGCCGCCGTACTCGCCAAACAGCCGCGCCGTTTGGACGATTTGACCGCCAAACTGCAAGCCGTTGCCGCGTTTAAACAACTGCCCGAAGCCGCCGCGCTCGCTGCCGCCAACAAACGCGTGCAAAACCTGCTGAAAAAAGCCGATGCTGCGCTGGGCGAAGTCAATGAAAGCCTGCTGCAACAAGATGAAGAAAAAGCCCTGTATGCCGCTGCACAAGGCTTGCAGCCGAAAATCGCCGCTGCTGTTGCCGAAGGCAATTTCCAAACCGCCTTGTCCGAACTGGCTTCCGTCAAACCGCAAGTCGATGCCTTCTTCGACGGCGTGATGGTGATGGCCGAAGATGCCGCCGTGAAACAAAACCGTTTGAACCTGCTGAACCGCTTGGCAGAACAAATGAACGCAGTTGCCGACATTGCGCTCTTGAGCGAATAAGGCCGCGTTTCAGTTGACCCTTTTTCAGGCTGCCCGATGATTCAGGCAGCCTGAAGTTTTTCGGGCGTATCCCTTGCATGGCGTTCAAGGGTATAATTCAGCAGATTTGTCAGGCAGGCAAATCGCGCACATCAAACAATTTCCCACATTCAAGAGGCAGATTATGAATATTCCAGCCATCCGAACCGCACTCGATGCCGTGTTGATTCCCACCACAATACGCACTTTGGGCAGCGAAAAAGCCGTTTCGCTTCTGGAAGAGCATTCAGACGGCCTGCATATCGGCCTGAAATTCGCGTTCCCAGTTGCCCATATTGCTGCAGACATTGCCAACGTCGTTCAAGAAGCCGTCATTTCGCATACCGGCGATACCCACATTCACTTGAGTATCGATACCGAAATCGGTACGCATAAAGTTCAACCCGGCGTAGCAACCATCAAAGGCGTGAAAAACATCATCGCCGTTGCATCGGGCAAAGGCGGCGTCGGCAAATCAACGACCACAGCCAACCTTGCCACCGCAATGGCCAGAATGGGCGCGCGCGTCGGCGTACTCGATGCCGACCTGTACGGCCCAAGCCAGCCCACCATGCTCGGCGTACAAGACCGCAAACCCGATCAACAAAACAAAAAACTCATTCCTGTTGAAGCTGAAAGCGGCATTCAAGTGATGTCCATCGGTTTTCTGGTCGATACCGACCAAGCCGTCGTTTGGCGCGGCCCGATGGTCAGCCAAGCCTTGCAACAACTTATGTTCCAAAGCGAATGGGACAATGTCGATTATCTCTTCATCGACCTGCCGCCCGGTACCGGCGATATCCAATTGACCCTGTCGCAAAAAATCCCCGTAACCGGCTCCGTTGTCGTGACCACGCCGCAAGACATCGCCCTGATTGATGCACGCAAAGCCGTGGATATGTTCAACAAAGTCAATATCCCGATTTTGGGCGTTTTGGAAAACATGTCTGTCCATATTTGCTCCAACTGCGGCCATGCCGAAGCAATCTTTGGCGCAGAAGGCGGTAAAAACTTGGCAGAGCGTTTGAACGTACCGTTGCTCGGCCAGCTTCCGTTGAGCCTGCCTGTACGCGAAGCCATGGACAGCGGCACATCTTCGGCCTTGTTTGAAAACAACCAAACCATCGCCGACATCTACACCGAAGCTGCATTCCAAATCGCGCTGGCCATTGCCGATAAAGGCAAAGACTTCAGCAGCCGCTTCCCGAAAATCGTCGTCGAATAAAAAAGTTTAAAAAAAGTGTTGACAGCTGTGAGTCCC
This sequence comes from Neisseria sp. HMSC058F07, assembly GCF_001810035.1. NCBI lineage: Bacteria > Pseudomonadati > Pseudomonadota > Betaproteobacteria > Neisseriales > Neisseriaceae > Neisseria > Neisseria sp. HMSC058F07. Next base: position 316,833 of record NZ_KV799674.1, read on the forward strand.
GTCTCTATAATGCACAGCTTATCGGGTCGTTAGCTCAGTCGGTAGAGCAGCGGACTTTTAATCCGTTGGTCGAGCGTTCGAATCGCTCACGACCCACCAAATATGAAAACCTGCTTTGACAAAAGCAGGTTTTTTACGTTTGGATTTTAGGATTTTGTTGAACATATTTTGTTATTGAAACAATCCATAGCACATCAAGCATCAGGCCGTCTGAAAATATCTTTCAGACGGCCTGAAGTTTTATAGGAATGGTTTTGAGAAATAAGTTTTCTACCTAGGGCAGACAAACGTTTAAAACCTAATCTGCGTCTGCAACTGCCTACGATAAACCAATACGGCAGCAGTCAGTGTGGCAAAAGAGAATGCTGACAGTAGAAGCAGATAACGGCCGATTCCGTCCAGTCCGCTGCGGTTGAGCAGTAATTCCTGAAAAGCCTTCAAGCCCCATGCCATTGGGGAAATCCAAGTGAGTTGCTGCATGGTTTCGGGCATGACGTGTGCAGGCACCATAATGCCGCCGATTGCCGCCATCAGGATGATGCCGCCGCCGCCGAGGACGACGGCGTGTTCGGTGGATTTGGCGCAGACGCTGATTAATAGCGCGTAGCCGAGTGCGGCGGCACTGACGGCAGCGGACAGCAACGCGTAGGGAACAAGGCTGCCGTTGAGTATGAGGGCGGGTACGCCGATTTCGGGCAGCAGGTAGCGGCCGAGCAGCAACATTCCGACAAACTGAAGCTGGTTAATCAGGAAATAGGGGATGAGTTTCGCTGCAATCAGGCCGGATGCGGAGGCGCGGGCGAGGCGCAGGCGGGTAATGGTGTTGGTCTGGCGTTCCAGCGCCATGACGTTCGATAGCGGTATCATGATGAAAAACATACCGAAAATCAGCCATGCGGGTACGCTGTGCTGTACGGCGTTGGGTTTTTCCACTGTGCCGCTGCCTGCGCTCAGGTAATGCTCTTCCAGCATTTTTTTATCTAAAAAGCTGCGCACGGCGGTGAATTGTTCGTCGTTTTTTCCATCCACTTTTTTCTGGATGTCTTTGCGGATGGAGCGGGGCAGTTTTTTATTATTGATTTTGATGCCGTCGTTGTTGTCGAAATAAGCGTCCAGCCGCGTTTCGGTGTAGTGCTGTTGCAAAACGCCTTTGACCGCCGCCAGCCATGAAGGCTCGGTATCGGGCGGTACATAGATTTGCAGGGCTTTGTCATCGGCAATTTTGCCGGAGGCGTGGTTCGGGTTGTGCAGCACCAGTTGGAAACGTTTGTCGTGTAGGCCGTTTTGCGCGTCGGTTAGTTTTTCAGACGGCATCAGTGTGACATGGATTTGTTCTTTCTCCAGCGCGGCGGCCAGCGCGGTATTGATACTGTCGTTTGCTACGCCAACCAGTGCGATGCGGCTGTCGGTGTGCGGGTCTTGGTCACGGCTCAGCGCCAACGACATAATCAGCATGAAGGCGATGGGCATCACAAACAACACGGCCAAACCGTGCAGGTCGCGGCAGAGCAGTTTGAGTTCTTTGAGGAGGGAGGAAATCGTCATTGTGGATTTTGCTTATCTGTTGCTGGCTCGTCTTTGCGCAGGAAATCAAGGTAAAACGTTTCCAGCGAACCGTGTCCCTGCTGGAAGTAGCGGATTTGTGCGCCGCTTTGTTGCAGGGCGGCATAAACGGCGGCGGCATCGTGTATGGTTTCCATCATACCGCGGCTGTCCACTTGTTTGGCACCTAAGGCGGCCAGCGTTTGAGGCGGCAGCGGCGGTTCGACAGTAAAGCGCACGACAGCTGTTTGCGTGCTTAAAAGCTCGTCCAAACCGCCGTGGTACACCAGCTTGCCGTGTTGCAGCAGTGCGATTTTGTCGCAAAGCTGCTCAATTTCCGACAGATAGTGCGAGGTGTAAACCACCGTTACCCCCTGCCGCGTCAAATCCGCCACGCTGTCGAGGATAAAGCGGCGCGACTGCGGGTCGATGCCGACTGTGATTTCGTCAAGGAACACCAGCTGCGGCGTGTTAATCAGGCCGATGGCAAAATTCAGACGGCGTTTAAGCCCGCCCGAAAGATGCTTTGCCGCTTTGTTTTTGTGGGCGGTCAGGTCGGTCTGCTCCAACAGCGCGTTCAGACGGCCTTTATCGCGCACTTTGTAAAGTGAGGCGAAAAACAGCAGGTTGTCCCACACCGAAAGCTGCGGATAAAACGCGAAATCCTGCGGCACCAAACCGATTTTCTGCCGTTTGCTGCGGCTCAACAGGCGCAACGGCTTGCCGTCAAACAAAATTTCGCCCTGCCGCACTTCCTGCAAGCCGGCCAAAAGCGACATCAGCGTCGTTTTCCCTGCACCGTTGTGACCGAGCAGCCCCAAACATTCGCCGTCGGCAATATCGAACGACACATTGTCCAGCGCGGCGGTTTCAGCTTTGGGATAATGGTGGGAGAGGGATTGGATTTGAATCATGGTTTCAGACGGCCTTTCGAGCGATATTTAAATTGCAGCACCCCATAAATAACGGCGTTGGAATTTGCCGTCTTTAAATATAAAGCAAACGCTGAAAGGATTGCCGTCCGAACCTTGTCTGCCGAACAGATAAAGCGTTTTATCGCTGTCACGATAATAGGCTTCCCATTTTTCATACACATTGCTGCCACGTGCGGTGGCGGCAAAATCGGGAGAGAACAGTCCTTGCAGTTCGGCAGCGGGAACCGTTTGATCGTTTAATGTAATACGTTCAAGCGCGAACACGCTTTTGGGAATCATAGAGTCGATACCATAATACGGTTTGCCTTGATAGAGACGCGCCGTGAAGTTGTCTTTGCTGATGCCCGAGAAGTCGCTGAGTTTTGGATGGATGCGGCGGGCAACGATGTGTACCTTTTGTCTGCTACCGGACAAAGTCAGCGTATCGTCATGACCGGATTGTTCGCGCAGACGGACGAAGCTTTTATCGGCAGCGAGAAATATCAGACGGCTGCGATGGATAAAGCCAGAATCGTCGGCGTTTGCCTGTTGTAGTTGAACAAAACAGAAGTCCGATTTGTTTTCGCTGAGTTCTTCTATACATTCCAACGGTGTGCCGTTAGGGATTTTCGCCAGTGGTTTGGAACGTAAATTGGGGATTTTACGCAAGTTGGTGTGTCCGTCGCCATCATGAACCAAGGCAAAACCGTCCTGCGGCGCGGCATGGGTTAAGGCGGAACACAAAAATAAGACAGTAGCTAGGTAACGCATTTTTAATTTCTTTTAGTTTTCAGACGGCCTGAATGTCAAAATAATTCACGGTAGATTAATCGGGATCGAATAAATCCTGATTATTCCAATAATCCCCGCCATAACGCTTCTTCATCGTCCGCAATCTTGCGCAAAAATGCGGCGATTTCGCGGCAGCCGTTTTCGGACGGCTTTTTGCACTGTTTCACGCACATCGCTGCAAACTGCCGCCACTGGTCGCCGATGGCGGTCATTTGTTCTGAGGCCGTCTGAAATGCAGGTTCGTTGCAGATATGGGTGGCTTGTTCGAGGAAGTAGGCGTAGATGTAGCGGAAACCTGCGCCACCGGTGCCGATTTCTTCCTGCATCCGCACCAAATGGCCGAGAAACAGTTTTTGGTATTTCTCATTTTGTTTGGCAGGCAGGGATTCGATTTTTTTGGCCAGCGTGCGGATGCCTTTGACGCCGATGAAAAAGACCGGTGCGAGCATATGTTTGGCGTTTTTGCGTATGGCTTTGCGGATAATGGCGGGTAAGTTTGCTATGATTTTTTCAGACGGCCTGTTGTCTTCCAAGGTGTACATCATGCCTTTTGCCGCCAATACGCCTTTGGCAAAGCGCGCCCGTTGCAAATCTTCGGCGGCGCAGCGTTGCACGGTTTCAAATACGGGGTCGCTGATGAGGTAGTCGTTGCCGTCTTTTCCGTACACTAAAAGATTGTGTGCGTTGAAATGGAAGCGCATTTGTGGCGGGAAGTAGGGCAGCCAAAAGACGGAGGTTTGCAAACCGGCCAGTTTGCCTGAGGATAGCGCGGCATCCAATGCGGCTTGTCCGCTTTGTGCGTCGGAAAATTTGCGGACAGATAATTTCAGCCCCAATGCTTTGCAGGTGTTTTTGATGATGCTGCGCGGCGCGGTACGGTAGGAAACCAGCGGCATGCCGTTTAATTTGATCAGCGGCATCCAGACAAACGTCAGCGCGTGGGAAATGCCGAAAATCATGGCTTCGTCTAAATTGTGGCCATGGTATTTGAGCAGGGTGGACATCACACCGCTTTCGCAATGGGCGGTATGCTGGTGTGGAAATTCTTGTATGGTCATAAAGTTATTGGTTTTCGTGCAATGTTTTCAGACGGCCTGAAGTTTTATAGGAATGGGTTTGTTGTTTTGGAAATCAGCGCGCTTCTTTGACCGCTTCCTGCGCGGCTTTGTAGCGGCGCAGAAATTCGATGGCGGCGGCTTTTTCGGCTTCGTTGCCGTATTTGGCATCACGTTGGGCGCGGCGCAGTTCGGCGCGTTCTTTGGCTTCTTCGATTTGGCGCGCTTTGAAGTCTTCGCGGTTGTCGGAGGAGACGAGTTTGTCCTGTTGTGATTGCGCTTTGGCCATGGCTTTGGCAATCAAATCCATGGGGTTGAATGCGGCGCTTGTTGCGGCTATTTGGGCTTGTGCCTGTGCGGCCTGTTTGGCTTTGACGGCGGCTTCACGTTGCGCCAGTAGGGCTTTGCGTTCGGCATCATCGCGCTGTTTGCGCGCGGTATGGCGTTCAAAACGGCTTTGCGCGTGTTCGGCGGCGGCGAAGCGCGGTTCGGCAGAGGTGCTGAAACGGCGTGCGGACGGCAGGAAGGGCTGCGATACGGGAACCATGTCGATGCAGTCGACGGGGCAGGGGGCAACGCACAAGCCGCAGCCGGTGCATTCGTCGCTGATGACGGTGTGCATTAGTTTGGACGCGCCCATAATGGCATCGACGGGACAGGCGCGGATGCAGGCGGTACAGCCGATGCAGACGGCCTCGTCAATCAGGGCTACGGCTTTGATTTGTGTTTTTGCCGGGGCGAGGTAGGGCTTGCCCAATAGGTCGGCAATGTCTTTCATGACGGTTTCCCCACCCGGCGCGCACAGGTTTACCGGCGCTTCTCCTGCCGACAGGGCGCGCGCATAGGGTAGGCAGCCTTCATAGCCGCACTCACGGCATTGGGTTTGCGGCAACAGGCGGCTAATGCTTTGGATGGGAATGGTCATCATGGATAGTCAAAATCGAAAAGGCGCATTATATCAGATTGTTGCGTTTGTTTTGGCGAAACCCGCTTTGCTTATTTTAGTGAAACTCTCTACACTCGTTTTAGCGAAACGCGCTACGCTCGTTTTCAGACGGCCTGAGTCGGGTTTGCGTTATAATTTTGAAATGGATTTATTCGGGTAATTAGGAATGACGGCTACACTTTGCCCCTGTCAGTCGGGGCGTGTTTATACGGAATGTTGCGCACCGTTTCATGCGCGTGAGGCGGCGGCCTCGACGGCGGAAGAGTTGATGCGTTCGCGTTACAGCGCGTATGTTTTGCAGGAAATCGACTATATCGTGGACACGACTGTCCCTGCGCAGCAGAATTTGTTGGACAAGCAGGATTTGGCGGCATGGAGTAGGCAGATGCAGTGGTCGGGATTGAAGGTTATCCGTCATGTGCCGTTTGGCAAGCTGCATGCTTTGGTCGAGTTTGAGGCGTATTTTGAAGAGAACGGGCAAACTGAGTGCCATCATGAATTGTCGGCATTTGTGAAAATAGACGGGCGTTGGTACTTTATTGAGCCGACCGTTGCGTTACCGACGATGAAACAGCCTTGTTTGTGCGGTTCGGGCAAAAAGTTTAAGGCGTGTTGCGGACAGTTTTTCAAATAGTAGTGTAAACAGGCCGTCTGAACGTTCAGACGGCCTAAGCTGTTTTTGCAGATAAAAAAAACCATTCATACTAAGGGAGAAGTATGAATGGCCAATACATTGCGGGAAAACGTCTTACTTGCTGCACCGCCCAAAAGGGATGAAAGAGCGGTGTTGTGTCAGCGATTGATATTCTACCGTTTTTAGTATTAAATGCTGTTAAGAAGTGAAATAATTTCAATAAGTTGCAAGATAATCGTGATATTTTGAAGATAAACGGTATTTTTACTGATTTTCTCGAATCCATTTCACCCATTGCTGAAACAGCTCGGGTTGCAATGCGGCGATGACGGAACGCTTAAATACATGTTCGCCGCTCCAAAAATCGTCGCCTTCCAAAGTGGTCAGGCAGCCGCCGGCTTCTTCAAAAATTAATGCACCGGCAGCGTAGTCCCACAGCTTTTGTCCGCCGTGGATGTAAATATCGTAGCGGCCGCTGGCAAGGTAGCACCAATCGAGCGTGCTGCTGCCCATACTGCGGATTGTGCCGAATGGGGCAAGGGTATTCATGCGGCTGGCGAGTTTGCCCGAACGCAGGTATTTGATTTCTACGCCGGCAATGGATTCGTTGAGTTTTTTGTTTTCCGAACGCAGCGGCAGCGGCGTGCCGTTGAGAAATGCGCCTTTGCCGCGTTCGGCATAGAAACATTCGCCGCTGACCGGATTGTAAATCACGCCCAATTCGGCATGGCCGTTTTTAACCAGCGCGACGGATACGGCAAAATGCGGCAAACCGTTGACGAAGTTGTTTGTGCCGTCGATAGGGTCGACAATCCATAGGCCGTCTGAATGTTCGTTCCACAAACGGGTTTGTTCCTGAAAGCTCATTTCCTCGCCCAACATCGGACAATCCTCCAATAAGGGAAGGGCGGCGGCAAAAGCGGTTTGTGCGGCCAAATCTGCTTCACTCAAAACCGATCCGTCTTCCTTGCGTCGTGACGGCGTGTTCAGAAAACGCGGCATGACTTCGGTTTGGGCGATGTGGCGGACGACTTTCTGTAAACGGTATAGCACGGCGTATCCTTGTTTTTTGCAGTTTTGCGCGACAGTGGATTAAAATTCGGGAAGTTTTCAAATTATAGTGGATGAAATCGAAAGCAGGCAGGAGTATGTCGCCGTGTTTCAACTTCATTCACGAAATTTTAAATTTAAATTATATACATTAAATTATATACATGAATAAAGCAGGAAACCATGCCCCGATTTTATGTTGATTTTGCCTTAAGCCCCGACAGCGTGGTCGAATTGCCCGATAATGTGGTGCGCCATCTGAATGTATTGCGCGTGAAAAACACGGAAGAAATCGTGTTGTTCAACGGCAATGGCAAGGCATATCCGGCTTTGCCAGAAGTTTTGGAAAAACGCCGAGCCAGCGTGCGGATTTTGCGTGAAGAGGCAACGGACAACGAATCGCCGCTGAACATTACATTGGTACAGGCGGTATCCGCCGCCGAGCGCATGGATTTCACTTTGCAGAAAAGCGTGGAATTGGGCGTGGCAGAAATTCGCCCGGTCATCAGCGAACGCTGTGTCGTCCGCTTGAGCGGCGAACGTGCTGAAAAGCGGGTAGCGCGTTGGCAGGAAATTGTTGTTTCGGCGTGTGAACAAAGCGGCCGCAATATTGTGCCGAAGGTTTTGCCGCTGACGACTTATGCACAGGCTCTGCAACAGTTGCCGCAGGAAACGACCAAACTGTTAATGAGTTTGAACCGCGCACAAAAACTGAGCGATGTTCAGCCGCAATCCGGCAAAGTCGTGTTTATGGTCGGCCCTGAAGGCGGCTGGACGGAGAAGGAAGAGCAGCAGGCATTTGATGCCGGTTTTCAATCCGTTACGCTCGGCAAACGGGTGTTGCGTACCGAAACCGCCTCACTTGCGGCCATTGCCGCCATGCAGACGCTTTGGGGCGATTTTGCATAAAGTTCAGGCCGTCTGAAAACGAGCGTAGCGAGTTTCGCTAAAACGAGCTGTTGCTTCATGAGATAAAAATGGGAGTTTAAAAAATGTCTTACACCTTTACACTGGCCGAGCACGAGCTGGAAGCGGAATTGAAAAAGTTAATCGTGCAAGAGGCCGATAAGGCCGACGATGTGGATATGGATGATTTCACCGACGATGCGCTTTTGTTTGGCGATGACAGTCCGGTCGGTTTGGATTCGCTTGATGCGCTGCAAATCAGCGTTGCTTTGCAACAGTATTTCCAAGTGCGCCTGCAGGGCGACCGTATGGTGCGCAAACATATGATGTGCGTACGCGATTTGGCGGCGTTTATCCGTGCGGAGCATGGTGCGTGAGTTGGGTTTTCGGTACGGCGGCCACTTCTGCCTTGAATCCGCAAACGGACTTCAGACGGCCTGATGCGGTGTCTTATACGTTTTTAAACCAGCCGCAGCAGGCTGCTTATTTTCGTGCATTTGCTAGCGACAGTTTGGGGCGGAAGGAATTGGCGGATATCGCCGAACAACATTTGCGCCTAGCTGCCGAAAATGCAGGCTGGCCATCTGAAAGTTGGCATGATGCGCCGGTGTTTATCGGGTCTAGTTCCTATTCCATCTCCGAATATGAAAACCGCCATTTTGTGGGCAATAGGGCGGAAGAAGAACACAATCTGCTTTATCTCGCCGAAGATTTGCGCCGGCGCAGCGGCAATCGGCAGATTTTCAGTTTCGCTACTGCCTGCACTTCATCCGCCCATGCGCTCATTCAGGCGGATAACTGCTTGCGCGGCGAGGCGGAGCGTGCCTTTGTGCTTGGGATTGAAAACCTCAACCGACTGACTTTGCTGCATTTTCACAGCTTGGGTTTGCTGACCGAACAGTATCAGCCTTTTGGCGGAAACGGTTTGATTTTAGGCGAAGGTGTTGCCGCGCTTGCCTTATCTTCCGCTGCTCCTGAATCTTCAGGCCGTCTGAAACTTATAGGACACGCTGCCAATACAGGCAATGACCTGATTCAAAGCGATGGCCAAGCGCAAGAGCAAGTGATGCGACGTGCGTTAGATATTGCAGGCATCGTTCCTGAAAGCATTGCGGCCGTTAAAACACACGGCATCGGCACGGCTGACAGCGATGCCGCCGAATTGGCCGCACTGGAAAATATATTCGGTACACTGCCGCCCTTGATGGCGTTCAAACCGCAAATCGGACACACGCTTGGCGCAACGGCAGCCCTTGAAACAGCCTTGCTTTTATCCGCTCTAAAACAAGGCGGAAGCAACGATTATCAGGGGTGGAAAATTCGTTTTTCCGAGTGCGCGGCTTCACAAAAAGGCGGCTTTTTCTGTTTGGCCAATCAGTTTGGTTTTGGCGGCAGCAACACATCTTTGGTATGGCAATGGCAACCGTAAATCCTAATATCCGTATTACCGCCGCCGTGCGTTTTGATACTGACGCCGGCACCGGCGGTAAAATCCTCAAACAAATCTTAAAGCAGCAAAGCGGTATAGATACTCGCCGCCTCAGCCGCTTGAGTTTGATTGCCGCGCTTGGTGCAGGGCAGCTAAAGGAACAAAGCGAAATCCGCCCTGATTGCGCCGTTTTTCTTGGTACGCCGTTTTCTTCGCCATCCGTGTTTGAAAAAATGGCAGACAATGTGCTGAACCATCACGCCGCGATGCCGTTTGACTTTATTGCCAACCTGCACAACTCCCCAGTCTTTCATGCCGCGCAAGCGTTAGGCACGCATGGTGCAACTTTGGTCGTTACTGCCGACAACAATGTAGATACCTGCTTTCATCCATTATCTCTGGCGATGCAGTCTTTGCAAAATGGCGGACAAGCTGCGGTTGGCTGGGCATATGAACATCAAGTAGCCCGAGCCGATACCCATGAAGGCAGTATTTGGATTGTGCTTGAAGCCGGTGCAGAGCAGGGTGTTCCCGTTGTGTTGAATGATGAAGTGATGCAGACTGATAGGTCGTCTGAAAAGCCGCAATATTATTGGCAAAATATCGCCGATTGGATAGAAGCAGTAATGGCGCACGAGGGTAGGGATGTGAAGAAATGTACTTTGGCGTGATCAGCAAATGATTTTAGAGAAAGTATTTGTCTGTTGAATAAATAAGGTCTGTACCATTAAAAAGGCCGTCTGAAAATGTTTTCAGACGGCCTTTTTGTATAAAAAACCAATCAACGAGACATCTCGCCTTGAATAGCGCGGATATTCGCTTTACGGGCGTTTATGGTACGGGTCAGTTGTTGGATTTTAATCTGATCGCCTTTTTGTTTGGCCGCGTTCAACTGGGTTTGAAGGCGGGTAATAGCAGCCTGTTCGTTGCGTACTTCGGTCTGCAATATCTGTTTGCGGGTTTCTTTAGGGCTTGGCTTAGGAGCCGGCGTAACCACAGGTGCAGTACGGATAACAGGGGCTTTGTATTTGCTGTATGAAGAACTGCGTGATTTGTTCTGACGGTTGCGCAGGGTAATATTGATGCGCGGATTGGCAGCTTCGGCTGTGTTGGTCACGCTGGTAATCGGTACATTCGGCAGGATTTTGATATCGCTGTCGCTATTTCCTTTATCCAGCAAAATATCGGCTGCCGGTTTGTATGCTTGTGGGAAAGGTGTTGGGACAGTGGTTTTGCCATGCTCTACCGGAGTGGCAGTTGCCGGCGTGCTTGGTTCGGTTGAAGCGGTGGCAATAGGTTTGGCTGCTTGTTCCTCAGATGCGCGGACAACGGCTGTTTTATCGGCTTTAGTACGGTTAACCTTGGCTTTGCGTCGAGAGGAGGTTTTGGCATAAGTTTTGCCTTTATGCTTAGTCTCGACTTTGGTAGGTGTTTTATCGAGCACTTCATCCTGAGCTGTTACCGCTTGGTTATTTTGGGTAGTTGAAGTTTGCGGCTGAACTGCCGAGTTCTGAATAATCTCTTGTGGAGTTTGGATTGCAGGTACAACAGGTTGAACAGCTGGTGTTTCATTAATAATAGCAAGGCCGTCTGAAACTGTTTTCTCGGTAGAAGCAGTAGGTTGGGCTTGTGCGGCAAGCATTACAGGAACAACACTGTTTTCTGTTTGGGTTGCACTAGACTGAGTTTGTACGACAGGAGTTGTATTGCGGACAGTAGTGTCGGCAACATAGTCTTCAGCTTTTATTGTGGGCGGCGCTTCCAGAGTAGGCGTATTGTTGGGAACGATTACGCTGTCTGCAATGGCTTTGTCGGCTGTAACGGTATGGGTTTGCGCGATGAGTACAGGAGGAACAATAGTGTTGTCCTCTTGAACGGCAGTCGTCTGAGTTTGTACGACAGGAGTTGTGTTGTGGACAGCAGCATCGACAACATAGTTTTCAGGTTTTGCAACGGCTGATGTTTCCAAAGCAGGCGTATTGTTGGAAACGATTGCGCTGTCTGCAATGGTTTTATTCGCTAGCATAGCTTGTCGAGTTTGTGCCATCGGAATGGAAATAGGTGCCGGAATACCGTATTCATTTCGAGCAACAACGACTGGGGTTTGTACCGCGGGCGTTGCTTGAGAAGCATTAATGTAGTCTGCGGCAGATGCTTTAAATTCTGTTGTTTGTACCGTTTTTAAAACCGGAGTGTCGCCCGGAATCGCAACGACGCTGTTTTCTGTTACATTGTTTGTTTCAACTATGCGACAGGCGTCATTGATCTGGTATGAAGCATAAACGGTGATGCCTTCAACATTGCAGACATACTCGGCAGCATTAGCGGCGGCGGGGAGGGTCAGGCTGAGGGCAATGGCGGTTTTGCAGAAAAACGGTTTCATAAAGGCAATAGAATCAGGTTGTTTGTTCAAAGTGTAATTATACTATGTACACTGTCAGCATCCGCCAACTTATTTTTAGGCGGTGTAAACTGTGGCTGAAAGGTTGAAAATTGGAATAAAAGGTCTTAGGCCGTCTGAAACTTGTCATATAAAGTTTCAGACGGCCTTTGCTGTCATGGCGGATTAAGCGTTCAACAGGCTTTCGTCCAATGTCAGCTCTTCGTTTTTATTGACGGCGACTTTGCGTGCCAAAACGTTTTGGGCGATTTCGTGTGCTTCGGCAAGCGAGTGCATCAGGTAAGTACCGCATTGGTATTCGTTCAGCTCGGGGATTTTGCTTTGGTCTTGAACGGTCAAAACATCCTGCATTGAAGCGAGCCATGCGTCGGCTACTTTTTGCTCGTCGGGCGTACCGATGAGGCTCATGTAGAAACCGGTACGGCAGCCCATCGGGGAAATGTCGATGATTTCGACGCCGTTGCCGTTTAAGTGGTCGCGCATAAAGCCTGCGAACAGGTGCTCCAGCGTGTGAATGCCTTTTTCAGGCAGGATTTCTTTGTTGGGAATGCAGAAACGCAGGTCAAACACGGTAATAGTGTCGCCTTTGGGCGTGGTCATGGTTTTTGCCACGCGTACGGCAGGGGCGTGCATACGGGTGTGGTCGACTTTGAAACTGTCTAGTAGGGGCATTTGGGTGTCCTTTGAGGTAAATAGATTTTTAGCTAGGGATATTTGAAGACTGAATCACAATTCCGCAATCTCAACTGCTTCGCCCGAAGCCGCACTCAGTGCTTCGTTTAAAACATCGTAGAAATCGCGGCTGTCGCGTGTTGCCAGCCATTTGCCGTTTTGCTCGGCGAAATGGTAGCCGCCGCTTTTGGCGGCAATCCACAATTCTTGGTTGGGCGTGTGGCGGTTGACGATGATTTGCGTACCGTTTTCGGCTTCGATGGTCAGTACGTTTCCGGCAAACTGGCAGTCGAAATCCCAGCCGTTTTCATCGATTTGGTCTTCAATATGTTCAAACAATTCTTCGCTCATGCGGATGAATTCGCTTTCGGTCATCATGGCTTTTTGTGTGGTTTTTGTTTAAGATACCGAATCTTGCCACATTCGTAATGATGAAGAAAGTTTTACTGATGAAATACGGCGTATTTTTTGCAGCGGCAACAGCTCTGCTGCTCTCTGCATGCGGCTACAAAGGCGACCTCTACCTGCCCAAAGAAGGCGACAAGGCGCGCTTCGGTGTGATTCAGACCGGCTTGAAATTCGATACGGCTAAAGAGCCGACCACTCAAACCAACGATTAAAAAAAGACTTAACAAACATGACCTTATCCTGCGAACAAATCCCTTATTCCCACCTTGCCGAGGAATTCGGCACGCCGCTTTATGTGTACAGCAAATCTGCGCTGACCGAGGCGTTTGAAAACTACCAAACCGCGTTTGCTGCTTTAAATCCGCTTGTCTGCTATGCGGTTAAAGCGAATGGCAACCTGAGCATCATCAAACACTTTGCTTCTTTGGGGAGCGGTTTTGACATTGTGTCCGGCGGCGAGTTGGCGCGCGTTTTAGCGGCTGGCGGCGATGCGGCGAAAACGATTTTTTCCGGTGTGGGCAAGAGTGAAGCAGAAATTGAGTTTGCGCTGAATGCGGGCGTGAAATGCTTCAATATGGAGAGCATTCCCGAAATCGACCGTATTCAGAAAGTTGCCGCGCGCTTGGGTAAAGTCGCTCCGGTTTCCCTGCGCGTCAATCCTGATGTCGATGCCAAAACCCATCCTTATATCTCCACCGGCCTGAAAGCAAACAAATTTGGTATTGCCTATGCCGATGCGCTTGAGGCCTATCGTCATGCTTCCCGACAAAGCCATTTGAAAATCGTTGGTATCGACTGCCATATCGGCTCCCAACTGACCGACCTCAGCCCGCTCATCGAAGCCTGCGAACGTATCTTGGCCTTGGTCGACCAACTGGCAGACGAAGGCATTGTGTTGGAACACTTGGACTTGGGCGGCGGTGTCGGCATTGTTTACCAAGACGAAAATGTGCCTGATTTGGGCGCGTATGCCCAAGCCGTTCAAAAACTGATCGGCACACGCCGTCTGAAACTGGTCCTCGAGCCAGGTCGTAGTTTGGTTGGCAATGCCGGTGCGTTGTTGACGCGAGTCGAATTCGTCAAACATGGCGAAGAGAAAAACTTTGTGATGGTCGATGCGGCGATGAACGATTTGATGCGTCCGGCGCTTTATGATGCCTATCATCACATCGAAGCGGTCGAAACCAAAGACATTGAGCCTCTGACAGCCAATATCGTCGGCCCGATTTGCGAAACCGGCGACTTTCTCGGCAAAGACCGCACCATCGCCTGCGAAGAAGGGGATTTGCTGCTTATCCGCAGCGCCGGTGCGTATGGCTCAAGCATGGCGAGCAACTACAACACGCGCAACCGTGCGGCGGAAGTATTGGTTGACGGCAACGAATGCAAACTTATCCGCCAACGTGAAACCGTCGAGCAGCAAATGGCCAACGAATTGGCTTGTTTGTAAGGTTTGATTGTTTAAAAGGCCGTCTGAAAGCTTGATTGACTTTC
>NZ_KV799674.1:331175-356779 GCF_001810035.1 Neisseria sp. HMSC058F07
GAAAGCTTGATTGACTTTCAGACGGCCTTTGTTATGAAAGAAAAGGGCATGTATCAAACACGCCCTTTTTCAGTTGATCAATAATGCGGCGGAATCTCGTCGCGCAGGCTGTATGGTTCGCGTTCGCCGTTTGCACCTTTGTCCTGCATCCGTTGATACAGAAGCCGCAACTGGCCTTGCTGCAAATCCAAAGCCTGCTGCATCTTGGCGATGGTGTCGTTCAGGCTGCCGATTAAATCTTCCTGTAGAGCCGTCTGAATTTCCAGCTCCGTGACGCGGTGTTCCAATTCCTGAATATCGCTCATATTACAGCACCATCGCGGCAATCCAACCGGCAGCCATCAGCGGGATATTGTAGTGGATAAAAGTCGGGATAACCGAATCGCGGATGTGGTCGTGCTGACCGTCGGCGTTCAGACCCATGGTCGGGCCGAGCGTTGAGTCGGAAGCAGGGGAGCCTGCATCACCCAGCGCGCCTGCCGTGCCAACAATGGCCACGGTAGCCATTGGGGAGAAGCCCAAGCTGATGCACAAAGGCACATAAATCGCGGTAATAATCGGCAAGGTGGAGAAAGACGAGCCGATGCCCATGGTCACCAGCAAGCCGACGCACAACATGGTCAATGCGGCCATGCCTTTATTGCCGCCGAACAAAGCCATGCTGCGTTCGACCAAAGGCTGAATGTCGCCGGTCGCGTTCATTACAGCGGCGAAACCTTGTGCCGCAATCATAATAAAGCCGACCATCGCCATCATTTTGATGCCTTCGCCGAAGACATCGCTGGCGGCAGAGCGGTTCATCACGCCCAACATCATAAACACAGCAAAGCCCAACATAGCGCCCAACACCAGCGAACCATCATACAAAAGCTGAATGGCAAAACACACGGCAATCGCCACGGCCGCCACCAAGCTGCGATAGGTTGACGGCTCTTGTTGTTGCACTGCTGCACGGTTGTCTTCCGTGTCAGTGGTATTATTTTGATAAATGCGTGGTTTGCGGTAGTGCAAAAAGGCCAGAAGCAAGCCGGAAACCATGCCCAAAGCCGGAATCGCCATTGCGTGCATCACATTGATGCCGCTGGTGTCCATGCCTGCCGAGCGGATATTGCCCAACATGATGTCGTTCAAGAAGATGGCGCCGAAACCGTAAGGCAGGAACATATAAGTCGTTACCAAGCCAAACGTAATCACGCAGGCCACCAAGCGGCGGTCGAGTTTCAAACGGTTGAACACCAACAGCAGCGGCGGAATAATCATCGGGATAAACGCGATATGAATCGGCACAACGTTTTGGCTCATCACGCCCATGCACAAAATAATCGCCAGCAGCAGCCATTTGACCGCGCCTTCGCCTTTCGCATTGTCTTCGCCGCCGTTGAGCTTGCGGATAATCACACCGGCGAGCTGTTGCGGCAGGCCGGAATGCGTGATGGCCATGGCAAACGCGCCGAGCATGGCATAAGACAGCGCGATTTGCGCCCCGCCTTTCAGGCCTTCGTTAAAAACGGGAATAATCCCTTGCTGCACCACATCGCCGGCCGCGTTGGTTATATTCTCCAAAGGCATACCGGCCACCAAGCCGCCGACAAACGCGCCGACAGCCAAGCTGAGCACCACATGCACGCGCGATAAAGACAGCGCCAGCATGATGATGACCGCAATTACAACCGCATTCATATCGTTCTCCGTTGTTTCAGACGGCCCGTTATGTAAAAACAGGCAATCGTCTGTTTACATATTACAAATAAACATCATAACCCAAGCAGGAAGCCTTTGCAAAAAACGGCAGGCCGTCTGAAACCAGAAGCATCGGTTTCAGACGGCCTGCCGTGAACCCTTATTCAGCGTTTTAATATGGCGTGCAGTTTTGGCGATAAAAAATAGCCAAAAAACACGCGCTTCCTATTCTTTGCATAGGGTACCAATGTTAAAATCGACACAATGTCTCGGTATTAGGTTTGTCACTGAAATTAAAGCAGTTATTGATAAAATCCAATTCAATAATACGCAAATAAAGGAAAGAAGTTATGGATATTTTGACGCGGCTGCACAATCTGCCGCCCTCCCGCTTTCATTACAAACTTTTAGTGCTGGTCGGCATAGGTTGGCTGTTTGACGCCATGGATACAGGCTTGGTGTCGTTTGTATTGCCGGCTTTGGGCAAAGATTGGGTGCTGGCTCCGGCGCAGTTGGGCTGGATTGTCAGCATTGCCTTTGTCGGCATGGCTCTGGGCGCGGTATTCAGCGGCTGGCTGGCGGACAGGTTCGGACGGAAAACCGTTTTTGCCGGTACGATGGTGGTGTACAGTATTGCCACAGGTTTGTGCGCAATTGCACCTGATTTGACGGTTTTGCTTGTGTGCCGCTTTTTTGTCGGCGTCGGCTTGGGCGGCCAGCTGCCCGTCGCCGTGTCGCTGGTCAGCGAATATGCGCCGCCGAAAGTACGCGGCCGTTTTATTGTGTTGCTGGAAAGCTTCTGGGGCTTGGGTTGGCTCTCAGCCGCGCTGGTGTCTTATTTCTTTATTCCGCAAACCGGCTGGCACAGCGCGTTTTTATTCGGTGCCTTGCCCCTGTTTTATGTGCCGTTGGTGTTGAAATTCGTTCCCGAATCCGTGCCTTACCTGCTTTCCCGCGGCAAAACCAACGAAGCGCACCGTTTGGTATCTGAGTTGGAAATTCAATCGGGCATCACGCCGCCGGCAGAAGCTGTTGCCGCACCGGCCGCCCCGCGCGAACGCATCCGCTTCATCCAACTTTGGCAACATCCGTTTGCACGGCGCACGCTGATGCTGTGGCTGGTTTGGTTCGGCATCGTGTTTTCGTATTACGGCATTTTCACTTGGTTGCCCAAACTGCTGGTCGAGCAGGGCAATACCGTGGTCAAAACTTTTGAATATGTGCTGGTGATGATTGTTGCGCAACTGCCCGGCTATATAGCCGCCGCGGCTTTGGTGGAAAGAATCGGCCGCAAAGCAACGCTGGCAGGCTTTTTGGCTGCTTGCGCCGTGTGCGCATGGTTTTTCGGGCAAAGCACAACTGCGGCCGAAGTCATGATCTGGGGCAGCCTGATGTCCTTCTTCAACTTGGGTGCATGGGGCGTTTTGTACACCTACACCCCCGAACTCTACCCCTTGCGCTTCCGTGCTTTCGCATCCGGCTGGGCAGGCGCCATCGGGCGCGTCGGCGGCATACTCGCGCCCATGGTAGTGGCGGCGATGGTGGGCAACAGCGGCGGCTTCGGCAATATCTTTATGATGTTTGCGCTGGTTATGCTGCTGATTGTGGCGGTAATCTTGGTATTGGGTGAGGAAACCAAAGGCCGTACGCTGGAAGACATCAGCCAATAAAAGATAGACATGAAAAGGCCGTCTGAAAAATATTTTCAGACGGCCTTTTTCATTTGTGTTTGTAATTTTAATACATCGATTTTCTGTTTTTATCTTAATTATCGAGGAAAGCGACGAAGAATAACCGTCTTTGTTTTTGTGTAGATAAAAATATTATACTTCAAAGAATTAAAATGAATAAACGATAAAATGGCCGTCTGAAAAGTTCAATCATGGTTTGTGATGTAGGTCAAAGCAAAATGTAACTAAATTACCTATAGTTATCGTAGTGAAAATTTATTGACCTTATTGCCACCTTTTATTAAGGAGATACACCATGAACGCATCAGCCGACAACGTCGTCAGCCCAGCCGTAGCCGAGGTAAACAGCCTGGTTGAAAAGGGTTTACGGGCGTTGGATGAGTTTCTTAAGCTGGATCAGGAGCAGATTGATTTTATTGTTGCCAAAGCCTCTATCGCCGCGCTGGACAAACATGGTGTACTCGCCATGCACGCGGTAGAAGAAACAGGACGCGGCGTGTTTGAGGATAAGGCGACGAAAAACCTGTTTGCCTGCGAAAACGTCGTGCGCCGCCTGCGCGATTTGAAAACCGTGGGCGTCATCAGCGAAAACGATGTAACCGGTATTACGGAAATTGCCGATCCGGTCGGCGTGGTTTGCGGTATTGTGCCGACGACCAATCCAACCTCCACCACCATTTTCAAATCCCTGATTGCGCTGAAAACCCGCAATCCGATTATTTTCTCGTTCCACCCGTCCGCCCAGCAGTGTTCCGCCCATGCCGCGCGTATTGTGCGCGATGCGGCGATTGCGGCCGGTGCGCCGGAAAACTGTATCCAGTGGATTGAAAAGCCGTCTATGGAAGGCACTTCCGCGCTAATGAAGCATCCGGGCGTGGCAACGATTTTGGCGACCGGCGGCAATGCGATGGTGGAAGCCGCGTACTCTTGCGGCAAACCTGCGCTCGGCGTCGGGGCTGGCAACGTACCTGCTTATGTTGAAAAAACGGCGGACATCAAACAGGTGGCACACGATATTGTGATGTCGAAATCTTTCGACAACGGCATGGTGTGCGCCAGCGAGCAGGCGGTGATTGCCGATAAAGAGATTTACAAAGAGTTGGCCGAAGAGTTCAAATCTTACGGCGTGTACTTTGCCAATAAAAAAGAAAAAGCCATGCTCGAAGAGTTTATCTTCGGCGTAACGGCGAATTGCGCCAGCTGTGGCGGAGCAAAACTTAATTCCGCCGTCGTGGGCAAACCGGCGGCATGGATTGCCGAACAGGCCGGGTTTAAAGTGCCTGAAAAAACCAACATCATCATCGCCGAATGTCGCGAAGTCGGCCCGAACGAGCCGCTGACCCGCGAAAAACTTTCACCTGTTTTGGCCATGATTAAGGCGGATTCGACCGAACAAGGTTTGAAGTTCGCCGAAGAAATGGTTGCCTTTGACGGCTTGGGACACTCTGCCGCCATTCATACCGCCGATGAAGAATTGGTCAAAACGTTCGGCTCCCGCGTCAAAGCCCTGCGCGTGATTTGGAATTCGCCTTCCACCTTCGGCGGCATCGGCGACGTGTACAACGCCTTCCTGCCTTCTCTGACCCTTGGTTGCGGCTCTTACGGTAAAAACGCCGTCGGCGGCAACGTCAGCGCAGTCAATCTGTTAAACATCAAAAAAGTAGGCCGTCGGAGAAACAACATGCAATGGTTCAAAGTGCCCGCCAAAATCTATTTTGAACGCGATTCCATCCAATATCTGCAAGACATGAAAGACTGCGAAAAAGTCATGATTGTGACCGACCGTTCGATGGTTGATCTGGGCTTTGTCGATAAAATCACCCACCAACTGCATCAACGCAAAAACAAAGTGACCATCCAGCTGTTTACCGATGTCGAAGCCGATCCGAGCGTCCAAACCGTCTATAAAGGCACGGATTTGATGCGCAGCTTCCAACCGGACACCATTATCGCACTGGGCGGCGGCTCGCCAATGGACGCGGCCAAAGCCATGTGGCTCTTCTACGAGCAGCCGCAAGTCGATTTTGAAGACTTGGTACAAAAATTCATGGACATCCGCAAACGCGCGTTCCGCTTCCCTGAATTGGGCCGCAAAGCCAAATTTATCGGCATCCCTACCACGTCGGGTACAGGCTCCGAAGTAACACCGTTTACCGTCATCAGCGACGGCGACAAAAAATATCCGATTGCCGACTACTCGCTGACACCGACCATTTCGATTGTCGATCCTGCGTTTACCATGACCGTTCCGGCAGGCGTAACCGCCGATACCGGTTTGGACGTACTGACCCACGCCGTAGAAGCGTACGTTTCCGTACTGGCGAACGACTTTACAGACGGCCTTGCCCTGCAAGCCATCAAGCTCGTGTTCCAATACCTCGAACGCTCTTACAAACACGGTGCGGCCGATCCAGAAGCGCGCGAGCATATGCACAACGCCTCCACCATCGCAGGCATGGCGTTTGCCAATGCGTTTTTGGGCATCAACCACTCGATGGCACACAAAATCGGCGGCAAATATCACGTTCCGCACGGCCGCGCCAACGCCATCCTGCTGCCGCACGTCATCCGCTACAACGGCACGCGTCCGCAGAAAACCGCCACTTGGCCGAAGTACAACTACTACAAAGCCGACCTGAAATATCAGGAAATCGCCCGTACCTTAGGCCTGCCATGCAGCACACCGGCAGAAGGCGTAGAATCCTTCGCCCGCGCCTGCCACGAACTGGCGGTCAACGTCGGCATCAAAATGTCGTTGAAAGAGCAGGGCATCGATGAGAAAACCTTCCTCGATGGCAGAAAAGAGCTGGCCATGATGTCTTTTGAAGACCAATGCACCCCGGCCAACCCACGCCTCGCGATGGTGGCCGATATGGAAGAAATCCTGACCAAAGCCTACTACGGCGAATAAAATAGGGTAGTTAAAAAGGCCGTCTGAAACCTGAATATAGGGTTTCAGACGGCCTGAGACCTTTGCAAAATTCCCCAAAATCCCCTAAATTTCCACCAAGACATTTAGGGGATTTCTCATGAGTACTTTCTTCCAGTAAACTGCCCAAGCCATGATTGCCAAACACATCGACCGCTTCCCACTGTTGAAGGTTTCCCTCATGCCAAAATGGATACATTATTGGCAGAAAAAGGCTTGTTTGATCCCCAAGAATTTAAGTTAAGTGTGATGGCAGCATTTGGCTATCGCAAGTAAGAGCCTCACCCAAAAACGCGAAGTGGTGGAATTTATTAAATAATGTTCCACTTTAAACTATCAACGACAAGAAAGGCTGAGCATACCAACATTGGCGTTTTAAGCCCTAACAATGAATACAGGAAGCACTTTATCGATAATTTTGGCCTAATTTTTCCAAGATATACTTAGTCCTGTTAAAACAAGCACCAACTGTTTTATATTTTAATTTCACAAAGAACACTACCATGAAAAATATTAAATTTACCTTATTTGCCTTTTTAGTCGGCATATCCGCTTTATGGCTGTTTGCCACGCCATTTCCAGACAAGTGGGGCGTATTTCCCGTACGTAACCTATTATTACAGTTCACCGGCAGCATCAGCATACTGGCCATGAGTGCTTGTATGATTCTTGCAGTACGTCCCAAAATGTTGGAAGGACTATTTGGCGGATTGGATAAAATGTACCGCCTGCATAAATGGTTGGGCATCATTGCCCTTTCAGGCAGTATCCTGCATTGGATCAGTAAGCAATTCCCCAAATGGCTGGTAAAGCTCGGTCTGTTTGACGGCAAAAAGCCACCGCGCCCACCGATGCAGGAAGTCTTGACTTTAAAAGATTGGTTAGTTACCCAGCGCCATTTTGCTGAAGAAGTGGGTGAGATTGCTTTTTACGTTGCAGTCGTCTTATTGGTTATCGCACTGATCAAACTTATTCCCTACCGTTGGTTTGCCAAACTTCACATCTTAATTGTCCCTGTCTATATTGCACTCGTATGGCACACCATCGTATTGGCAAACTTTGCTTACTGGGCTCAGCCACTTGGCTGGTTGCTGGCTACCGCCCTATTCTTCGGTAGTATTTGTTCCCTCCTCGCCCTCTTTAAACGCATTGGTAAACCGCAAACCGCAACAGTAACTGCCATGAACCAAAACGGCTCCCTGCTTTCACTTACCCTGAATGCGCCAAAATGGCAGGGACACCAAGCCGGTCAATTCCTCTTTTTACGTGCACATGGAGAAAGCCACCCATTTACCATCGCTTCAAACTGGAATCCTGAAAATCAACAAATCAATCTTATCATCAAAGACTTGGGCGACTACACCCATCGTCTGTCTCAACGTTTGAACATCGGTGATACCGTTAAAATTGATGGTGCATATGGCCGCTTCAATTTTTCAGATAAAAATGAACAAATTTGGGTGAGTAACGGTATTGGTTTTACGCCTTTCCTTGCAAGGCTCAAAGAATTAGCCAAACAACCATCCAATCAACAAATTGACTGGTTCCATGCCGATAGAAATTTATCTGCAGAAATAATCAACCAATGGAAAGATTTGGCTCAACAAGCGAATGTTACATTCCACTATATTCCTTCTGAAACCCAAAGATTATCAGCTGATCATATTGTACAAAGCGTTCAGAATAGTGAAACCCGCAGTCTATGGCTTTGTGGTAGTCGTAGCTTTACAAACAGTATTGCAGGAAAACTTAAGACACGCTCATTGCATCAAGAGCTGTTTGAATTCCGCTAAATGAACCTGATGAGACCTTTGTTTGGATTTAGGCTGTCGTGGGAAGGGCTTTTTTGCAAAGGTCTCAGCCTTTCTTTATTCGTCTAAACCTTAGTTTTTATCAAAGCTAAGGTCTTCATTTGAATACGATGGTTCAAAAAATATCTTCATAACTTTAATTTAATGGTAAACCTTACAATTCAAGGAAATAACGGTTTTAAAAATAAAAGGCCGTCTGAAAACCTGTTTCCAAGTTTCAGATGGCCTTTATCCGTATGGCTAAACCTTAAAAGCGGTTTAGACGACGATATTCACCAAGCGTCCGGGTACGACGATGATTTTCTTCGCAGGTTTACCTTCCATGAATTTCACTGCGCCTTCGTTGGCAAGGGCGGCGGCTTCGAGGTCGGCTTTGGATGCGTCGGCGGCAACGGTGATTTTGCCGCGCAGTTTGCCGTTGACTTGAACCATCACTTCGATTTCGGATTTGACCAAAGCGGCTTCATCGACTGTCGGCCAGCCTGCTTCCCACAGTTTCGCGCCGTTCAATTCGCTCCACAGGGTTTCGCAGATGTGCGGCACAATCGGCCACAGCAGGCGTACGGCGGCTTCCAATACTTCTTGGGCAACGGCGCGGCCTTGTTCGCTGCCGGTGTCGGTTTTGTCGTATTGGTTGAGCAGTTCCATCACGGCGGCGATGGCGGTGTTGAACTGCTGGCGGCGGCCGTAGTCATCGCTGACTTTGGCGGTGGTGGCGTGCAGTTTGTGGCGTAGGTCTTTGAGTTCTTTAGACAAACCATCTTGGCTGCCTGCAAACGCTTTGACCGCGCCGCCTTGTTTCAGGTATTCGTAAACAGTACGCCACAGACGGCGCAGGAAGCGGTGTGCGCCTTCGACGCCGCTGTCGCTCCATTCGAGGGACTGTTCGGGTGGTGCGGCGAACATCATGAACAGGCGGGCGGTATCCGCGCCGTAGGCGTTAATCAGCTCTTGCGGATCGACGCCGTTGTTTTTGGATTTGGACATTTTTTCCGTGCCGCTGATGACGACAGGCAGGCCGTCGGCTTTCAGAACAGCGGAAACAGGGCGGCCTTTGTCGTCGAAAGTCAGCTCGACATCGGCAGGGTTGATCCAGTCTTTGCTGCCGTTGGCGTTTTCGCGGTAGTAGGTTTCGCAGACGACCATACCTTGCGTGAGCAGGCGTTCGAACGGTTCGTCAACATTGACCAAGCCTTCGTCGCGCATCAGTTTGGTGAAGAAGCGCGCGTACAGGAGGTGCAGAATCGCGTGTTCGATACCGCCGATGTATTGGTCAACCGAGCCCCAGTATTTCGCGGCTTCTGCCGATACCATGCCTTCTGCGAATTGAGGAGACATGTAGCGGAAGAAATACCAGCTCGATTCCATGAAGGTGTCCATGGTGTCGGTTTCGCGTTTTGCCGCGCCGCCGCAGCATGGGCAGGTGGTTTCGTAAAACTCGGGCATTTTTGCCAGCGGCGAACCCATGCCGTCGGGTACGACGTTTTCGGGTAAAACGACGGGCAGTTGGTCGGCTGGGACGGGTACGTCACCGCATTTTTCGCAATGGACGATGGGAATCGGGCAGCCCCAGTAGCGTTGGCGTGAAATACCCCAGTCGCGCAGGCGGTATTGGGTTTTCGGTTCGCCAGCGTCTTGGCTTTGCAGCTTGGCGGTGATGGCGTCAAAGGCCATCTGAAAATTCATGCCGTCCAAGTCGCCGCTGTTGACCAATACGCCGTTTTCTTTGTCGCCGTACCATTCTTGCCATTGGTTTGCGTCGAATGCGTTGTCGCCGACGGCAATGACTTGTTTTTTCGGCAGATTGTATTTGGTGGCAAACTCGAAATCGCGTTCGTCGTGCGCCGGAACAGCCATCACCGCGCCGTCGCCGTAACCCCACAATACATAGTTGGCAATCCACACTTCCAGCTTGTCGCCGTTAAGCGGATTGACGACATAGCGGCCGGTCGGCACGCCTTTTTTCTCCATCGTCGCCATATCGGCTTCGGCAACCGAACCGGCTTTGCATTCGGCGATAAATGCCTGCAATTCGGGTTTGTCGGCGGCTGCGGCGGTTGCCAGCGGATGCTCGGCGGCAACGGCAACATAAGTCGCGCCCATCAGCGTGTCGGGACGGGTGGTATAAACTTGCAGGAATTTCGCGTAATCGCCTTCCAAGCCTTGTTTGCTGTCGTCTGAAACGGCGAAGCGCACGGTCATACCGCGAGATTTGCCGATCCAGTTGCGCTGCATGGTTTTGACTTGTTCCGGCCAGTGTTCCAGCTTGTCCAAATCGTTGAGCAGCTCTTCGGCGTAATCCGTGATTTTGAAGTAATACATCGGGATTTCGCGTTTTTCAATCAACGCGCCCGAACGCCAGCCGCGTCCATCGATAACTTGCTCGTTGGCCAATACGGTTTGGTCGACCGGGTCCCAGTTCACCGTGCCGTTTTTGCGATAGACGATGCCTTTTTCAAACAGCTTGGTAAACAGCCATTGTTCCCAGCGGTAGTATTCGGGTTTGCAGGTAGCGACTTCGCGCTCCCAGTCAATCGCAAAACCCAGGCTTTTGAGCTGGGTTTTCATGTATTCGATGTTGTCGTACGTCCAAGCGGCGGGGGCGACGTTGTTTTTCATCGCCGCGTTTTCCGCCGGCATGCCGAACGCGTCCCAACCCATAGGCTGCATGACGTTGAAGCCGTTTAAGCGTTTGAAGCGGCTCAATACGTCGCCGATGGTGTAGTTGCGCACATGCCCCATGTGCAGCTTGCCGCTGGGGTAGGGGAACATGGAGAGGCAGTAGTATTTGGGTTTGGAAGCGTCTTCGGAGACGTTGAAAATACGCTCGTCATCCCATTTTTTCTGCGCCGCAGGCTCGATGGCGGCGGGTTGGTAATGTTCTTGCATGATGTTTCGCTTTGTACAAAAGGCGTTGGAAAATAAAATCAAACGCAGATTATAGCGGATTCAGAAGCGGATTGCTTGTGTCGTAACATCATGTCAAACCGCTTTGGCATTGTTGTTTCCCGTTTGTTTTGACATGGAAGAACGCAAACAATCAAAAGGCCGTCTGAAAACAGGGTTTCAGACGGCCTAGATATGAAACGGTTAACGGTAAGTCTGGCAACGGCCGCCATCAGCATCAGGCATAAAAAGGAAGCAACTTTTTTATCAAGGAAGAAAATCTTTCTAATATAAAACAGCGGTATAGGGTCAAATATTCTTTCACTTTAAGGCCATTATCATGTTTTGACAAGGCGAGGGAGGCTGTCTGAAACAAAATTTTCAGCCGGCCTTAAAAATATCGACTTGAGTTTTTTACCTTCCGCCCACATATCCGACCCAGTTCAAATTTATTCAAAACACTATCAAACTATGAGTACCCAAGATTATTACGAAACCCTTGGTGTTGCCCGCAGCGCTAGCGACGATGAAATCAAAAAAGCCTACCGCAAGCTGGCAATGAAATACCATCCCGACCGCAACCCTGACAACAAAGAAGCGGAAGAAAAATTTAAAGAAGTCCAAAAAGCTTACGACACCTTGTCTGACAAGGAAAAACGTACCATGTACGACCAATACGGCCATGCCGCGTTCGAACAGGGCGCAGGTGCGGGCGGATTCGGTGGCTTTGGCGGTTTTGGCGGCCAAGGCGGATTCGGTGGTGCGCAAGGCTTCGATTTTTCCGATATTTTCAGCCAAATGTTCGGCGGTAGCGGCAGCTCAGGCGGCCGTCAGCCGGATTACAGCGGCGCAGACTTGCAGGTCGGCATAGAGATTTCGCTTGAAGAAGCCGCCAAAGGCGTGAAAAAACGCATCAACATTCCGACTTATGAAGAATGTGATGTCTGCCACGGCTCAGGTGCCAAACCGGGCACATCCGCATCGACTTGTTCGACCTGTCACGGCTCAGGTACGGTACACGTCCGCCAAGCCATTTTCCAAATGCAGCAGACTTGTCCGACTTGTCACGGTACAGGCAAAGAAATCAAAGATCCTTGCGTCAAATGCCGTGGCGAAGGCCGCACCAAAACCAGCAAAACGGTTGAAGTCAACATTCCGGCAGGCATCGACGACGGTCAACGCATCCGTTTGAGCGGCGAGGGCGAGCCGGGTCAACACGGCGCGCCGGCAGGCGATTTGTACGTCAATGTCCGCGTAAGACAGCACAAAATCTTCGAGCGCAACGGCTTAGACCTGCATTGTGAACTGCCGATCAGCTTTGCCATTGCCGCATTGGGCGGTGAAGTCGAAGTGCCGACTTTGGACGGCAAAGTCAAACTGCACATTCCGAAAGAAACGCAAACCGGCCGCCGTATGCGCGTGAAAGGCAAAGGCATCAAGTCTCTGCGTTCTAGCTCGACCGGCGATTTGTACTGCCACATTTTGGTTGAAACACCGGTTAACCTGACCGACCGTCAGAAAGAGTTGCTGGAAGAATTTGAAAAAATCTCCTCCGGCCTCAATCTCAGCCAAACCCCGCGCAAAAAATCGTTTTGGGAAAAAGTAGGCGAAAAAGTAGGCGATTTGTTCTCCGATAATTAATCGCTGTGAAAAAGGCCGTCTGAAACCTGTTTACATTGAGTTTCAGACGGCCTTTTTTATATTTTTCAGACTTTTATCATCTTTTGTTGTTTCAATATAATTTTCTGTGCCATTTCCAAAAACAGTTTCTGCTCGTCTGCAGACAGATCAGCCAAGGATTCTTGGTTGATGGCTTTGGCAATTTCGGTGGAGCTTGATTGTAAAGCACGCGCGTGTTCTGTCAGCATAATCAAACGGCTGCGTGCATCTTCAGGATTAGGCTCCCGTGTAATCAATCCGTCTCGCTCCATCCGTGCCAGAGTGTTGGCAATCGTTGCCTGCTTCAAATCGGCACGCTCAACTAATTCCTGTTGGCTCAAGCCGTCTTTATTCCATAGCTCGATCAAAATTGGAAATTGTGCAGGCGCAATCCCCAGTGGTTTTAAGCCTTCGCTCAATAAAATGGCAAATTGGCGGGCAATATGGTTCATCAAATAGCCTGCCGATTCAGTTTTGAAAACTTCGTTCACTTTGTTTCCTTTAAAATCAGATTATTGCGGATCATATCACAAATATAGCTTGCTATCTTAATTCATAGCACGCTATACTTATTTCAACTCGATAGCTTGCTATTTAAATGCTTTCAGACGACCTCTCTTAAATGTTCAAGGAAACCATAATGAACCGCAATACTTTACGCAAAATCCACGCCGCCGCAGGGGTGGGCGCATTTTTATTCATCGCTTCGTTTTGGAGCAGCACCGTGTTCAGCGAACTCTTCGGCTCGCACGAAACCGTCGCCGCCGTGAAGCAAACCATTGTTTATGCGCTGTTCGGGTTGATTGCCTGCATGGCAACCGCAGGCGCAACAGGCATGAAAATGGGCGGCAAAAGCAAACATGCTGCGATTGCCGCGAAACGCCGACGCATGCCGTTTATCGCTGCCAACGGAATGCTGATTTTGCTGCCTTGTGCCTTTTTCTTGAATAACCGCGCTTCTGCCGGACAGTTTGACAGCGTGTTTTATATCGTTCAAATCGTAGAACTGATTGCCGGTATGGCTAATCTGATGCTGTTGGGACTGAGCATGAAAGACGGATTTTCTATCCGTAAACCCAAATTGAAATCCATTTAATTGTTAATTTAAGAGAAAACATCATGAAACCTGATATTCCGCAACGTTACGGCACTACAACCCGCTTTCTGCATTGGACTATGGCGGCCTGCTATCTGTTTATGTTTGCAACCGCCATTGCTTGGAATATGGATGAAAGTCTGAAGTTTTTGACTAATCCTCATAAGGCGGTTGGCTTTCTTCTGCTGATATTGTCTGCTTGGCGTGTGATGCGGGCAATCCGCCAGTCCAGCAATCGACCAGTTGGCAGTATGGTTGCCAAATTTGGACATTGGGCAATGTATCTCCTGATGCTTGTCGTTCCAGTCACAGGTGTTATGAGACAAATTACTCAGGAAGGACAGATTCACGGAACACTGGCATTTTCGTTGCTGTTCTTGTCTCTGGGACATATCGGCATGGTCGTTTACCACTACATCAAAGGCGAATCCGTAATGCCCCGAATGTTCGGAAGAGCTTAAATATCTCACATCAATTTAAACCTATAAGGAACTATCCATATGAATATCCGTAAAAAAACAGCTCTGATTGCCATTGCCGTCACTGCCTTTGTCGCTGTCGGTTGTACTGCAAATGCCAAACAGTGGCAGGAAAAATGTGAAGCCTTTCAAAACAGTGTTGTCCTCATTAATACTTTTGAAGTGCCGCAGGGTAAAGAAGCCGAAGCTTTGGCTTCTTGGCAAAAAGCGCGTGATTTTTTGAAAACCCAGCCAGGCTATATAGCTACGCGCCTGCACCAAAATATAGATCCAAACGGTAAATATCATTTGGTCAACGTAGCCCGTTGGCGCAATATGGAAGATTTTAAAGCCGCTACTGCCAAGATGCGTCAGGCCCTGCCGGATAATATGCCTGAAGGGGTTGCAGCCAGCCCGGGTTTGTTTAAAGTGATTGAAAACGATATGCCGCATGGTTTTGGCAGATACAATGGCAAAGGATTCGGCCGTAAATTTGAAGTATGCGGCAAGTAATCGCAGGCCGTCTGAAACCTACTTGAATCAGGTTTCAGACGGCCTTTTGTTTTTCTTGCTTCAAACTTTTGTTTGCCGTAAAATCTGCGCTTCACTCTTACGGGAGTAGCCATTCGGCGCAATGCCGAAACCGTTGTCAACATAATCGGCTTGTGTGGCCGTGGCAGCGGTATCTTCTCTGCTTTATCGGAAGACAGGCAAGACGTAAGCGTTGTCCATACCCTTGCGGGCGGTATGCACAGCGCTTTTTGTTTGCCCGCTTTTCGGTTGAGTATCTTAAATCATGGAAGCTTTTTTCTCCTCGACGCTGGGCGTTGCCATTGCCGAAATCGGCGATAAGACGCAATTGCTGGCGCTCTTTTTGGCTGCACGTTTTGCCCACAAAAACGCGATTGTTGCCGGTATTTTTATTGCAACCCTGTTGAACCATCTTGTTTCAGCCGCACTCGGTGTCTGGCTGGCATCCGCTATTTCGCCCGAAGTCATGAAATGGGTGGTTGGCGGCAGTTTTATTGCGGTTGGATTATGGCTGCTGTTGCCGGATAAAGACGAAGACCCTGATGGCAAATGGTTGAAATACGGCGCATTTACGGCGACGGTCGTCCTGTTTTTCTTGGCGGAAATCGGCGATAAAACGCAGATTGCAACAGTTCTTTTGGCAGCAAAATACCAATCTATCCTGCTGGTCGTGGTCGGCAGTATTGCCGGTTTGATGATTGCTTCTGTGCCTGCCGTGTATTTGGGCGAAATGCTGATGCGCAAGATTCCGGCCAAAGCAGTGCGCATTGCCGCATGTATCTTGTTCTGCCTGCTGGGTATTTTGACCCTGCTTGGCGACGGTATCGTGTTGAAGGCCGTCTGAAATGTGGGACATTGTTTTTGAACACAAAGATTTTGTGGTCATTAATAAGCCTTGCGGCGTATCGGTGCACAGCGAATCGGAAGGAGATGTTTGCCTGACCGCTTCGCTGGCGCAGCAGCTCGGCGTTGAACGCGTGTGGCTGGTTCACCGTTTGGACAAAGCCACCAGCGGCCTGTTGCTGCTTGCGCTCAACCGAGACAGCGCGGCCGCTTTGTCGGCGCAGTTTGCCGAAAAAACCATGCGTAAAACTTATTTGGCACTCGGTACGCACAAGCCGGCGAAAAAGCAGGGCTGGGTGAAAGGCGGTATGGTGCGTTCGCGCCGCGGTACATGGAAGCTGACGCGAGACGAGGATAATTTTGCCGTTACCCGTTTCAGCAGCCAAAGCCTGAAGCCCGGTTTGCGCCTGTTTGTGTTGCAACCGTTTACAGGCAAAACCCATCAGCTGCGCGTGGCCATGAAAAGCATAGGCAGTCCGATTTTGGGCGATACGCTGTATGGCGGCGATGAGGCGGGATATCTGTTTTTGCACGCTTGGCGTTTGGTTTTCGACTATCGCGGCGAGCATTTCGATATTCGGGTTGCGCCTGATAAAACATGGCCGTCTGAAATCGATTTGTCGGCGTGTTTGGGTTCGGATGAATCCGAATAGAAGCAGTGAGATTTTTGTGTATATTAAAAAAGGCCGTCTGAAAATTGTTCAGACGGCCTTTTGATTGTTTCAAGTTTACATTTCCAATTCGCTCAAGCCCGGCAAGTCGGCAAAACAGCGGTCGTGCGTAATTTGGCAGAAGTTGTCCAGATAGCCTTTGTTGGCATCTTCCGTACGAATGGCTGCATAAAGTTTGCTTTGCAGGCCGTCTGAAGTGATTTTGCGGTGGACGACGTAGCCTTTTTCCAGATACGGCATGACCGTCCAATAGGGCAGGGCAGCGATGCCGCGTTTGCTGGCAACCAGCTGGATAATGGCAATGGTCAGCTCGCTGTGGCGGCGCGGCGGATTAATGCCTTTGGGCAGCAGCACTTTTTTGGGCAAATCCAGCATCTCGTCGGGGACGGGATAAGTAATTAAGGTTTCGTCGATAAAGTCTTCCGCTTCCCAAACGTCTTTGTCGGCAAGCGGGTGATCTTCTGCGCAGATGCCGACCATTTCATAGGCAAACAGAGGGCGGTAGCTGATGCCGTTGAGCGGCTCGGCTTCGGAAACGATGGCAAGGTCGGCGCGGTGTTGCAGCAGCAGCCCGACCGGATCGGCTTGGAAACCGGAAACGATGTCTAATTCAACTTGCGGCCATAAGGGGCGGAACTCGCCCATGGCAGGCATCAGCCAGTCAAAGCAGGTGTGGCATTCGACGGCAAGCCTGAGTTCGCCGGCTTCGCCTTCAATAATCCGCACCAGATCACGTTCGGCGGCGGCAACCTGCGGCAACAGCTCACGCGCCAGTTGCAACAGGCGCATACCGGCCGGAGTGAAGCGCAAAGGTGTGGATTTACGTTCAAACAACGGCGTTTCGTAATAATTTTCCAAGGCGCGGATTTGGTGCGACAGGGCGGATTGGGTCAGGAAAACCCGTTTGGCGGCAAGGGAAACGCTGCCGGTTTCTTCTAAAGCCAGCAAGGTTTTGAGATGACGCAATTCGATAATAGAGTCCATGTGTTTTCAGACGGCCTGTGGGTAAGGTGGTGTATATTAAAATAATTCATGATGATGTGCAAATGATTAATGTTGGGAATGATTGCTGAAATCGGAATGTAAGAATTTGAGGCATAAACAGATTTTGCGGTTAGAATGCGAAGCTGTTTTTGAAGATAGATATAAGGAGCGGAATATGGCTTTACGCCGTGAAATTCTGGCTTGGTGCGATGAGACATTGCAGGTCGGGCTGTTTAAGGACTATGCACCCAACGGTTTGCAGGTCGAAGGCAAAGGAGAAATTGCCAAAATCGCCACTTCGGTTACCGCCAGCAAAGCTGCAATCGATTTTGCCGTAGAGCAGGGGGCGGATCTGCTTTTGGTTCACCACGGTATGTTTTGGAAAAGCGAGCCTGTCACGATTACCGGTTGGAAAAAAGCACGCATTGAAACCTTGCTGCAACACCAAATCAATATGGCAGGCTACCACCTGCCGCTGGATGCGCACCCGCAATTAGGCAATAACGCACAGTTGGCCGAGAAACTCGATTGGGTGCTCGAAAAACAATTCGGCGAGCAAAACCTGTTGAATACAGGCCGTCTGAAAACTACGCAAACATTGGCGCAGTTGTCTGAACGCATCGAGGCGGTATTCGGCCGCAAGCCGACCGTTATCGGCGATCTTGAACGCGAAATCAAACGCATTGCCTGGTGTAGCGGCGGTGCGCAGGGATTTTTTCAGACAGCCGTAGACGAAGGTGTCGATGCGTATCTGACCGGTGAGATTTCGGAAGCGCAATATCATCTTGCCAATGAAACGAGTGTGGCATTTATCAGCGCAGGCCACCACGCGACAGAACGTTACGGCGTCCGCGCCTTAGGCGATGCTGTGGCAGAAAAATTCGGTATTGAAGTGGTTCACTTTGATGAAAACAACCCTGCCTGAGTATTGAGCAATATCATAAAAACTTTACCTTATTTTAAATAATGCTTTGAGTATTACAACAAACTAGGTAGAATTACGCTGTTTAATGGCTCGGTATTCCCAAAATTTTAGGACGACTGAATAATGGATAATCAAGAAATCAACAACGGTCGCCGCCGTTTTCTGACACTGGCTACTTGCGGTGCAGGCGGTGTGGCGGCTCTAGGCGTAGCTACGCCTTTCGTGGCAAGCTTCTTCCCATCGGAGAAAGCTAAGGCTGCCGGTGCTGCTGTCGAAGTGGATGTCAGCAAAATCGAAGCAGGCCAAATGCTGACTGCCGAATGGCAGGGTAAACCGATTTGGCTGGTCAACCGCACAGATCAACAGCTCAAAGACTTGAAAAGTTTGGATGGTGCAGTTACAGACCCTAATTCCGAAGTGGATCAGCAACCGGAATACGCTAAAAACGAGCACCGTTCGATCAAGCCGAACCTCCTCGTCGCTATCGGTATCTGTACCCACCTGGGTTGCTCTCCGACTTACCGTCCCGACGTTGCCCCTGCGGATTTGGGTGCAGACTGGAAAGGCGGTTTCTTCTGCCCTTGCCACGGTTCGAAATTCGACATGGCAGGCCGCGTATACAAAGGTGTTCCTGCACCGACCAATTTGGTTGTACCGCCTTACAAATATCTGAGCGATACGACTGTTTTGGTGGGCGAAGACTAAAAATAAGGAACGATAATTATGGCAAACCAAACCAATAGCAAAGCAAAAGCATTGTTAGGCTGGATGGACGCTCGCTTCCCTCTGTCTAAAATGTGGAATGAGCATTTGGCTCAATACTATGCGCCGAAGAACTTCAACTTCTGGTATTACTTCGGCTCTTTGGCCCTGCTTGTCCTTGTAATTCAAATCGTCAGCGGTATTTTTCTGACCATGAACTACAAACCGGACGGCAACCTTAACGCCTACCATCTACCTGCTGCCTTTACCGCAGTAGAGTACATCATGCGCGACGTGTCCGGCGGCTGGATTATCCGCTACATGCACTCCACCGGCGCATCTTTCTTCTTCATCGTCGTTTATCTGCACATGTTCCGTGGTCTGATTTACGGATCGTACAAAAAACCTCGTGAATTGGTGTGGATTTTCGGTTCCCTGATTTTCTTGGCATTGATGGCAGAAGCCTTTATGGGTTACCTGTTGCCTTGGGGTCAAATGTCCTTCTGGGGTGCGCAGGTAATTATTAACCTGTTCTCCGCCATCCCTGTTATCGGTCCTGATTTGTCCACTTGGATCCGCGGTGACTTCAACGTTTCCGACGTTACTCTGAACCGCTTCTTCGCCCTGCACGTTATCGCAGTACCTCTAGTATTGCTCGGCTTGGTTGTGGCTCACATCATCGCCCTGCACGAAGTGGGTTCTAACAACCCTGATGGCGTTGAAATCAAGAAAAACAAAGACGAAAACGGTATTCCACGCGATGGTATTCCATTCCATCCTTACTACACCGTTAAAGACATCTTGGGTGTTGTTGTATTCCTGATTGTCTTCTGTTCTGTGTTGTTCTTTGCACCTGAAGGCGGCGGCTACTTCTTGGAAGCACCAAACTTCGATGCAGCAAATGCGCTGAAAACACCTCCTCACATTGCGCCGGTATGGTACTTCACTCCGTTCTACGCAATTTTGCGTGCGATTCCTTCCTTTGCCGGTACTCAGGTATGGGGTGTAATCGGTATGGGTGCAGCAGTTGTCCTGATCGCCTTGTTGCCTTGGTTGGATAAAGGCGAGGTTAAATCTGTCCGCTATCGCGGCCCAATCTTCAAAACTGCGTTGGTTCTGTTCATCATTGCCTTCATCGGTTTGGGTATTTTGGGTGCAATGGTAGCAACTGATACTCGTACTTTGGTTGCACGTATCCTGTCTTTCGTCTACTTTGCATTCTTCTTGGGTATGCCGTTCTATACCAAACTGGATACCAACAAACCAGTTCCTGAACGCGTAACCATGAGCACTACTAAACAAAAAATTATGTTCTTTGTTTACGTCGGTATTACCGTTGTTGGTGCTTACTTGTTTGCAACCAATATCTGATGAGGGCAGCGAAAATGAAACAAACTCTGAAAAACTGGTTTGCTGCCTTATTGCTGGCAGTGCCTATGAGTGCAGCCGTCGCTAGCGGCGGCGGACACTACGAAAAAGTCGATATCGACCTGCGTGACCAAGTTAGTCTGCAGCACGGTGCGCAAATCTTTACAAACTACTGTTTGTCTTGCCACTCTGCAAGCGGTATGCGCTTCAACCGTCTGAAAGATATTGGTTTGACTGAAGATGAAATCAAGAAAAACCTGATGTTCACAACAGACAACGTTGGTGACGTAATGGTAGCGGCAATGGATCCGAAAGATGCCTCCAAATGGTTGGGTGCGCCTCCGCCGGATTTGACCCTGATTGCTCGTTCTAAAGGTGCAGACTACCTGTACGCTTATATGCGCGGTTTCTATAAAGACCCAACTCGTCCGAACGGTTGGAACAATACAGTTTTGGCCGGCGCAAGTATGCCTCACCCATTGTGGGAGCAACAAGGTGTTCAAGCCGTTGAGTTGGATGCCAAAGGTCAGCCCGTTATGATTAAAGACGAGCATGGCAACCTGACTCCTAAACTGTATTGGGAATCTACCGGTCTGCACAGCCGTCGTCTGCCTAACGGTAAAGTAATCCAAAAAGAGTACGATGCTTATGTGCGCGATTTGGTAAACTACCTGGTATACATGGGTGAGCCTGCTCAATTGCAACGCCACCGTATCGGTTACATGGTTTTGACATTCCTGTTCGCCGTAATGTTGCCATTGGCGTACTTCCTGAAAAAAGAATTCTGGAAAGACGTTCATTAATTCTTTTGAATCAAAAAGGCAAACCTGTTTCAGGTTTGCCTTTTTTGTTTGTGAAATTGGTTTATGCGGAAATAATGTAAATTTTAAAATTACTTAATATAAACAATGTGATATATGAAATTTCTGGATTAAGTGTTTGAAATTATATATAATTCTGTCTGAATTTTTATAAGGCTTAAGGCCGTCTGAAAAGATTGATCAGGAGTAGAAGATTATGATGACTTTGTATTCGGGTATTACTTGTCCATTCAGCCAACGTTGCCGTTTTGTGTTGTATGAAAAAGGTATGGATTTTGAAATCAAAGATGTGGACGTGTTCAATAAACCTGAAGACTTGGCTTTGATGAATCCGTATAACCAAGTACCGGTCTTGGTTGAGCGTGATCTGATTTTGCACGAATCAAACATTATCAACGAATACATTGACGAGCGTTTCCCTCATCCTCAATTGATGCCGGGTGATCCTGTTATGCGCGGTCGCGGCCGTTTGGTGCTGTACCGTATGGAAAAAGAATTGTTCAGCTTGGTGCAAGTGTTGGAAAACCCTGAATCTACCAATAAAGAACAAGCTAAAGCGCGTGAAGCCATTGGCAATGGTTTGACACTGTTGGCACCGTCTTTTACTAAAAACAAATACATCTTGGGCGACGACTTCTCTATGATTGATGTTGCCTTGTCTCCATTGTTATGGCGTTTGGACTATTACGATATCAAACTGGGTAAATCTGCTGCGCCTTTGCTGAAGTACGCCGAGCGTATTTTCCAACGCGAAGCCTTTATTGAAGCATTAACGCCGGCTGAAAAAGCCATGCGTCGTTAAAGGACGGATCTATGGCAACTTCAACCAAACCGTATTTATTGCGTGCTTTGTATGAATGGTGTTTGGATAATAACCAAACACCGCACATTGTGGCTTGGGTAAATGAACATACCCGTGTGCCGATGCAGTATGTACGCGACAATGAGATTGTTTTAAATATTGGCCCTACTGCCAGCCATAACTTGAATATCGACAACGAGTGGGTCAATTTTTCTGCACGCTTTTCCGGCGTAGCGCACGAGATTTGGATTCCGGTCGGTCATATTGTCAGTATATTTGGCCGCGAAAGTGGAGAGGGTATGGGGTTTGAAGTAGAACCATATCAGCCTGCTTCTATCGAAGCTGCAGTGGCCGAAGATAAAAAAGCTGAATCTACGGAAGAAAAACCGAAAAAAGTATTGAAGCTTGTGAAGTAATTAAAAGATAAAAGGCCGTCTGAAATGTTTCAGACGGCCTTTATTGATTGGGTATTGAAATGGCAAAATTAATGAGCAAT
Organism: Neisseria sp. HMSC058F07; assembly: GCF_001810035.1. Taxonomy (NCBI): domain Bacteria; kingdom Pseudomonadati; phylum Pseudomonadota; class Betaproteobacteria; order Neisseriales; family Neisseriaceae; genus Neisseria; species Neisseria sp. HMSC058F07. Next base: position 353,529 of record NZ_KV799674.1, read on the forward strand.
CAGTTATTAATTAAGCCAAACAAAAAAGCTCTTGCGTTTAACAAGAGCTTTTTTGTTTAGTGGTGGAGGTAAGCGGGATCGAACCGCTGACCTCTTGCATGCCATGCAAGCGCTCTACCAACTGAGCTATACCCCCGAAATTTGGTGGCGAATCAGGGATTCGAACCCCGGACACAAGGATTATGATTCCTCTGCTCTAACCGACTGAGCTAATTCGCCGTTTCGTGAAGTCGCTATTATAGTTTTTTTTGAATATTTGGCAAGCGCTAATTTTGGTTTTTTTTATTTCTTATTGTTTTTAAAAAATAAAAAGTAGGTTGTCAGACTATAGTTTATGGCAAATATCGCCGTGGCCGAAGCCTACCCAGTCGATATCGATGTTTTTGCCAAAAGCGATCACTTTAAAAAGTTCGCCCATTTCGTGCTGATGTATCAGTTTCTGTACTGCGGCGGCTGCTTGGATGTATTCAACTGAATCTGGGCTGCCGATTTGTGCCAGCAAATCGGTGATGCCGAGATTGAGCAGGAAATAGGATTGGGGCAGGTAGCCGATTAAGTCCAAACCTGCTTCCGTGCCAGCGCGTGCAATATCGGTGAAATTGACGTGTGCAGTCAAATCGGTCAGGCCGATATTGAAAAATGGGTCGTGGATAGTGTGATGGCGATAGTGGCCGATAAATGTGCCTTCTTTACGTTGCGGGTGGTAATACTGAGCGGCATCGAAGCCGTAATCGATAAATATCATGCCGCCGCGCTGCAATTTGGCGGCCAGGGTTTGGATAAAGGCATATTGTGTCGGATGCAGCTCGCTTGTGTATGAAGGGAGGGGAGGGAAGTACAAGGAGGCTGTTTGTATCAGTTCGGCTTGGGCCAATGGTCTGATGGCTTCGATTAGCTCGTCATTCTCTAAACTGACGCCAATTTGTTGAAACCCTGCATCTTGATAAATTAAGCGTTCAACCGGCATGGCATCCAATACTTCGTTGCCGATGATAATGCCATCAAAGTGTTCAGGTAATGCGGTAAGGTGGATGACTTTGGCGGCTGCTTCAGGGGAAGTATGTTCAAGAATATATTGGCGTTGTCTCTCTGCAAGCTCTGCCGATAGCTCGATAATATAGTAATGATTCAGGCCGTCTGAAAAGTTTTGCAAGAGTGTGGTAGCGAGATGACCTGTACCTGCACCAAATTCATAGATATTGCCTGCTGTTTGCGGCAGTAATTCGTCAAGTTGTTTGGCAAGGGTTTGTCCGAATAAGGGAGAAAGGGTAGGGGCAGTGATGAAGTCGCCATCCGTACCGATTTTATGGCTGCCTCCGCTGTAATAACCGTATTGAGGTGTGTAAAGGGTAAGCTCCATAAAACGGGAGAAGGGTATCCAGTTTTGATATTGTTCAATTTCGTTTTTTATGAGCTTCGTCAGGTGTGCTGAAGAGGCTTGTGTATCAGTGGAAGGAAGGGGGAGTTGTGGCTTCATGACTGTTAGATAATGTAAAAAATTTGAATTTGTTTGTATATTATAGCCCCTTGTGAGAGGGGTGGTAATCTGGTGTAAAAATACTATATGTAGTATTTTAAAAACATAAACAATACTAGATATGGTGTTTTATGCCATATAAAATGGCTAGCATATTAATTTGTCATGCATTTTTGTATATATAAGCTATTGAATTTTAAGTGTTTAGTGTTTCATTTCAGATAAAGGGTTGATTTGACCTGATTGCCAAAATTTCTTATAGTGTCGGTTGGTGGGGCATAGTGGGTGAAAGTGGTTACTTTTTCCTAAAAAGTGTTCCGTAGAAGTGAAGACGAAATATTTTAGGAAGGTGGGATTTTTAATCCCACTCTAGTTTTATTTTAATCGAATTTGGGGTGTAATGTGTTTGGCGGTGCTCATGAATTGAGTATGGACAGTAAAGGGCGGTTGGCTATTCCTGCCAAATTCCGCGATATTTTGCTGCGCCGTTATACGCCTGCAATTGTGGTCACACTGGATTCCCGAAAAAAATTATTGATGTACCCCGAGCCCGTTTGGGAAGAAAAAGCCGAGCAGATTTTGAAGTTGAAAGTGGCCGGCAATGAAGCTTTGCAACGGTATCAGAATTTGCTGCTGCACAATGCGGAGATTTTGGAGTGGGATAGCGCCGGACGCGTTTTGATTCCGGCCAATCTGCGCAAACGCGTAGATTTTGAAAAAGAAGTTACTTTGGTTGGCCGTGCAAACCGTATGGAGTTGTGGGGCCGCGAACATTGGGAAGAGGAAATGAATCAGGCTTTGGATATCGATCCTGATGAATTGGCTTTCCAATTGAGTCAAACGGATTTGCAATTGTGAGTAAAGTTGAAAATTATCAGCATGTTACTGTCTTGTTGCATGAGGCGGTGGATGCGTTGGCAATCCGTGAAGATGGGATTTATGTGGACGGTACGTTCGGCAGGGGAGGGCATTCCCGGCTGATTTTGTCGCGTTTGGGCAAGCAGGGTCGTTTGGTTGTTTTTGACAAAGACCCTGAGGCGATTGCGGTAGCCAATGAGCTGGCGGTGCAAGATAAACGTGTCAGTGTCGTACACAATGGTTTTGAAACATTTCAGACGGCCTTGGATGAATTGGGCATCGATAAGATTGACGGTGCGCTTTTTGATTTGGGGATTTCGTCGCCGCAAATTGACGATGGCAGCCGCGGATTCAGTTTCCGCTTTGATGCGCCGTTGGATATGCGGATGGATCCGACTCGCGGGATGTCTGCGGCAGAATGGATTGCAACCGCATCCGAACAGGATTTACACGAGGTAATTAAGAATTATGGTGAAGAGCGGTTTAGTCGCCAGATTGCGCGCGCCATTGTTGCGCAACGCGAGGAGAGTCCCATCGATACAACCCGCAAGCTGGCGCAGCTTGTGGCGCAAAACGTCCGTACTCGTGAGCGCGGACAAGACCCTGCTACGCGCACCTTCCAAGCAGTTCGCATCTTTATTAACCGCGAGCTCGAAGAGGTAGAGGCAGTTTTGCCGCAGGTTGCAGGCCGTCTGAAAGAGGGTGGACGCTTGGCCGTCATTGCGTTCCATTCGCTGGAAGACAGAATTGTGAAGCAGTTTATTAAAAAATATTCGCAACATGCGCCTTTGCCCCGTTGGGCGGTGGTCAAGGAAGCGGATTTGCCTCAACCGCCTTTGAAGGCTGTGGGCAAAGCAATCAAACCGGGTTCGACAGAGACTGAAACCAATCCGCGTGCGCGCAGTGCAGTTTTGCG
>NZ_KV799674.1:356879-478744 GCF_001810035.1 Neisseria sp. HMSC058F07
GTGGCGGAGCGCAGCAGCGGCGAATTTTCGGTTGTTGACTAGGGAAAGCGTTTCGGCATTGTCGCAAGGGATGTTTCTGTTGACAGGCCGTCTGAAAGTTTGAAATGGGTAAGTTGAATATTTTATTACTGGTTTTGGTGACGGTTTCTGCCTTTGCCGTAGTGTTTAAGCAAAACCAGTCGCGCTTGCACTTTATCGAGTTGGATAAGGCGCAAAAGCGGGAAATTCAGTTGGAACAGGATTACGCGCGCTTGAAACTGGAGCAAGCAAGATTGGCAAACCACAAACTGATTAAAGTGGCGGCCGAAAAGCAACATCTGCTTCCGCCGGGTGCGCATAATACGGCTATGCTGGAACGCAAAAAATAAGAATATAGCCTTGTTTTCAAGGTGTTTACGGGAATTAATAGCTCACTGAGCAGCTAAGTCATGAGAAGTCCAACATGTTAATTAAGAACGAATATAAACCTCAAATGCTGTCTGGAACCACAAAAACAAAAAAACCGCTGACAAGTAACGGACGTATTGGTTTGGTGCTGGGTGCCGTTGCGCTGGCATTTACCGGTCTGTTGGTGCGCGGGGTTTATCTGCAAACCAGTCAGCATGAGTTTTTGAAAAATCAGGGCGACCAACGTTTTGTGCGCACACTTCCGCTGCCTGCATCACGCGGTATGATTACCGACCGCAATGGTGCTACATTGGCGTTGAGTGCGCCTACCGAATCATTGTATGCCATGCCTTCCGGCATGGAGGAAATGCCGACTGACGAGCAGTTAGAAAAACTGTCGGCCATTGCCGATGTGCCTGTTGAAGTTTTGAAAAATAAATTGTCTAAAAAAGACAAAGGCTTTATCTATCTGAAACGTCAACTCAGCTACGAGAAAGCAGAAGAAATCAAAGCATTGGGCATTAAAGGTATCGCATTCCAAAAAGAATTGAAACGCCATTACCCGATGGGCAATCTGTTTGCGCATGTTATCGGTTTTACCAATATCGACGGCAAAGGTCAAGAGGGCTTGGAGCTTTCCCGTGAAGACAGTCTGCGCGGTGAAGATGGTGCGAAAGTCGTATTGCGTGACAACAAAGGTAATATCGTTGACAGCCTCGACTCTCCACGCAACAGCGTGCCTAAAAATGGCCAAGACATGATTTTGTCTTTGGATCAGCGTATTCAAACGCTGGCTTATGACGAGTTGAACAAGGCTGTGGCTTATCACAAAGCCAAAGCGGGTACGGTTGTGGTATTGGATGCGCAAACCGGCGAAATTTTGGCTTTGGTCAACAGCCCTGCTTACGATCCGAATCAACCGGGTCAAGCCAATAGCGAACAGCGCCGTAACCGCGCCGTAACCGATATGATTGAACCCGGTTCTGCAATGAAACCGTTTACCATTGCCAAAGCATTGGATTCCGGTAAAGTGGATGCAACCGATACGTTCAATACCCTGCCTTACAAAATCGGTCCGGCTACCGTACAAGATACCCACGTTTATCCTACTTTGGATGTGCGTGGCATTATGCAAAAATCTTCCAACGTCGGCACCAGTAAACTTTCTGCCATGTTTACGCCTAAAGAAATGTACGATTTCTATCACGATTTAGGTGTGGGCGTGCGCATGCATTCAGGCTTTCCTGGTGAGACTGCAGGTTTGTTGAGAAGCTGGCGCAGATGGCAAAAAATCGAACAGGCAACTATGTCTTTCGGCTATGGTCTGCAATTAAGCCTGTTGCAATTGGCGCGTGCCTATACTGTCCTGACCCATGACGGCGAATTGTTGCCTGTCAGCTTTGAAAAACAAGCGGTTGCACCTAAAGGCAAGCGCGTCATCAAAGCCTCTACTGCGAAAAAAGTGCGCGAGTTGATGGTTTCCGTTACTGAAGCCGGTGGTACCGGTACTGCCGGTGCTGTCGATGGTTTCGACGTAGGTGCGAAAACCGGTACGGCGCGTAAACTGGTCAATGGCCGCTATGTAGACAACAAACACGTTGGTACGTTCATCGGTTTTGCCCCGGCTAAAAATCCACGCGTGATTGTGGCCGTTACCATCGACGAACCGACTGCCAACGGCTATTACGGCGGCGTGGTTGCCGGTCCCGTATTCAAAGAAGTCATGAGCGGAAGCTTGAACATCTTGGGTGTTTCCCCGACCAAGCCTTTAAGTAATACCGCTACCGTCAAAGTACCGTCATAATCCAAACAATCAAAGAGATATTGTTTATGTTCAGCAAGTTAACCCCCTTGGCTGAAACCAACTTTCCGCCTCTGCTGTGTGAAAACGCAGCAGGGCGTTTGTTGCATTCAGACAGCCGACAAATTAAACAGGGTGACATTTTCGTTGCCTGTCAGGGCGAATATACAGACGGCCGCAGCTATATTCCTGCCGCCATTGCCAACGGTGCAACCTTTGTTTTTTGGGATGATGACGGCAAATTTACATGGAATCCCGAATGGAACGTTCCTAATCAAGGCATTAAAGATCTGAAACATCGCGCCGGTATGTTGGCGGCGCAGGTTTACGGTAATGTTTCAGACAGCCTTAAAGTTTGGGGCGTAACCGGTACCAACGGCAAAACCTCTATCACACAATGGCTGGCGCAAGCTGCCGATCTGTTGGGCGAAAAAACCGCCATTATCGGCACAGTCGGCAACGGCTTTTGGGGCACATTGGAAGAAACCACACATACCACACCTGCTCCTGTCGATGTCCAAACCCTGCTCTACCGCTTCCGCCAGCAAGGCGCAACAGCCGCCGCGATGGAAGTTTCCAGCCACGGCCTTGACCAATCGCGCGTCAACGGCGTGCCGTTTCGCAGCGCAATCTTTACCAATCTCACCCGCGACCATCTCGACTATCACGGCACCATGGAAGCCTATGGTGCCATCAAATCGCGCCTGTTCTACTGGCATGGTCTGCAACACGCCATCATCAATGTCGATGATGAATACGGTGCAGAACTCGCAGGCCGTCTGAAAAAAGACTGTCCCGATTTAGCCGTTTATGGCTATGGTTTCAGCGAGCAAGCCGATATCCGCATTACCGATTTCACCGCTTCTTCAGACGGCATGGAAGCCGTATTCCAAACACCATGGGGCGAAGGAAAATGCCGTACCCGTCTGCTCGGACGATTCAACGCGCAAAACCTCGCCGCCTGCGTTGCCTTGCTGTGTGCCAACGGTTATCCACTCAATAACGTTTTGGAAGTACTGGCAAAAATCCGTCCCGCTTCAGGCCGCATGGATTGCATTATGAACAGCGGCAAACCTTTGGTCGTTGTCGATTATGCCCACACGCCGGATGCACTGGAAAAAGCACTCTCCACTTTGCAGGAAATCAAACCGCAGGGCGCGGCTTTGTGGTGCGTATTCGGCTGCGGCGGCAACCGAGACTGCGGCAAACGCCCATTGATGGGTGCGGCAGCAGTTCAGGGTGCCGATAAAGTAGTGGTTACCAGCGATAACCCGCGCTTGGAAAATCCTCAAGACATCATCAACGATATTTTGCCTGCTGTATCTAATCCTGAACGTGTCGAAGTTGATCGTGCCGTTGCCATCCGTTATGCGGTTGAGCAGGCTGCCGCTAACGACATCATTCTGATTGCTGGTAAAGGGCATGAAAACTATCAGGATGTACAAGGCGTGAAGCATCATTTCTCCGATTTTGAAATCGCAGAAAAAGCATTGGCAGAGCGCGGTTAAGCCATATCGCAAATGTTCAGACGGCCCGAAACCTTAAGGCCGTCTGAAAAAGATTTAAACATATACAATAAAAGCAATACGACACACGCATTACGGCACGTCAGCCATTAAACCCATCACAGTTGTTTGTTTCGGAAGACTTTTTAATAAGGCCGTCTGAACAACAAGGAGACCGATTTGATGCTGAAAATGCCGACAAAAACCTTATTAATCAGTGCAGCCGTAGTTTTATTTGCAGGCTGTACAACCAAACAACTTCCGCGTCCTACTGCCGAAATCGAGCAGTTGAGGGCGCAACAGCCTCCGGTCGAGCAAAGCCTGCCGAATCCCGTTAAAGGCAAGCGTTTTGACGACACTTGGGGCGCAGCGCGCAGTCAGGGGCGAAGGCATGAAGGTGTGGATATTTTTGCTAAGAAAAACACGCCGATACGCAGTACCACGCCCGGTATCGTCACCAAAATCGGGCGCAACCGATTGGGCGGTAAAGTTATCGGTATTCAAGGGCCGGGTGCGTGGCATTACTATGCCCACCTCAATAAATTTGCCCGTATCCGTCTGTATGAACGAGTAAAAGAAGGACAGGTCATCGGCTATGTCGGCAAAACCGGCAATGCCAGAACCACACCGGCTCACCTGCATTACGGCGTGTATCTGCCCAGCGGCGCGGTGAATCCGTATCCGCTGATTAATCAGAATAGATAGGCCGTCTGAACAAGATTTGAGAGTATGAACGCAAAGAAATTGGTTAAGGCAACGAATATTGTCGGTATAGTGGCAGTCGTGCTGTTGGTGTATTGGGTATTTGTTCTGATTTTATCCAATGTTTTCGGGCTTAAGGTGTTCCGCGAATACATTACGGAAATTTTCCTGATGAGTATTTTGGGGATTTTTGCCGTGATGGCGGGTGCCTTGATACTGAACATCATGCTGAATCTGACCCGTATTGCCGAGCGGGGACAAGAGGAAGAAAGCAAAGGTGGCCGGAAAACCTTATATTTGTTGTTGGCCGTATTTCCCGTTTTGGCCGCTTTGCTATTTGGCGGAAATTATCTGACGGTTCAGAAAAAACGTCAGATTTTGACTCAATCGCTAGAGCGCATCGTCAAGGACAATCCGTCGCAAATCAACGCGTTGGCAGATTATCGTTTTGATTTTGCGTATATCAAAAAAGCAGCGTTAATCCTTGAGCTGATGTCGAAGGAGGATTCTGCCTTTAAAGCAGCTACGGTGATTGTGCCGGATACGATAGGTAATAAACAAGTTTATTTGGCTTTCTCAGCCGATTCCCAGTTAAGTGGGATTGATGAGCAGGCGCCCAATGCTCAGGGAGTAGGCGATAATAATGGTTTTGTCGTTACTCGGAATGGCAATAAAGAAACGATCAGCAAAACGCAATATCTTTATGCTCCGAATTTGAGCGAGCGTGAATACTTGCAAAGAATATTTGCCGGACAAACAAATGAAATACGTTATGAAGCAAAAGATGGCAATTACAGCCTTTGCCACCCTTACCGCCAAAACGGTAAAACCATTGTATTGTGTTTTTCCGATTACCAGCAGTACGGGAAAATCGGCAGTTGATAAGAGAAAGTGATTTGTAGTATGAAAAGTTGGTTTTCCAATACATTTCCTGAATATAAAAAATTGCCCAAAAGCGGCAAATTTATGGCATGGCTGACTTTTGTGCAGGGCGTAGTTTGGTTGATTCTGGCATCAATTCAGAGTGTGCAAGGACTGATTAACAACATGGCATGGGCTGTGTTTTTTGGGATTTTACTTTTCATTTTGGGTGTGTTGGCGTTGTCTGCAGCATGGAATGCGTTTAAATTCCGTGAAATAGGTTTTAATAGAATGATATATGTGTACACGCCATGCTTGTTGCAAATAGTCTTTGTAGGAGAGGCATTTTCTTTTACGTATTATATAGAAAGTGTACTGCAATTATCATTTAGCCTTATAGTACATAAACTTACTGTCGGTATAAATTTTGCCGCTATTCTTTTTATTGTGCTGGCAGGACGCAATTGTCGTCATTTAAAAATGGTTTCCCAAAATACGGATAAAAATGTGGAGCCGTTAGAACAAGGACAAGAAACACAATCATGAAACCACTAGACCTTAATTTTATTTGTCAGACCCTCGGCCTTCCGATGCCGTCTGAAAATCAATCCGTTTCGCGTATTGTTACAGACAGCCGTGATATTCAGGACGGCGATGTATTTTTCGCGCTTGCCGGTGAGCGTTTTGACGCGCATGACTTTGTTGAAGATGTGTTGGCAGCGGGGGCAACGGCGGTTGTGGTTTCGCGCGAAGATTGCGCGGCTTTGAAAGGCGCGTTGAAGGTTGACGATACGCTTGCGGCTTTGCAAAAACTGGCGAAGGCGTGGCGTGAAAATGTGAATCCGTTTGTCTTTGGTATTACCGGCTCTTCCGGCAAAACGACGGTTAAAGAGATGTTGGCCGGCGTATTGCGTCATCGATTCGGTGATGAAGCTGTGTTGGCGACTGCCGGCAATTTCAACAATCATATTGGCTTGCCGCTGACTTTGTTGAAACTGAACGAAAAACACCGCTATGCCGTCATTGAAATGGGTATGAACCATTTTGGCGAATTGTCTTTGCTGACCCAAATTGCCGGTCCGAATGTTGCTCTGGTTAATAACGCTTTGCGCGCGCATGTCGGTTGCGGTTTTGATGGCGTCGGCGATATTGCTAAAGCAAAAAGTGAAATCTACGAAGGTTTGCTTTCAGACGGCATTGCGCTGATTCCGTGCGAAGATGCCAATATCGCTACATTTGAAGCTGCTACTGCGCAATTGAATGCTCAGACTTTCGGCGTTGCCAGTGGCGATGTCCATGCAGAAAATATTGAGTTGAAACCGTTGTCCTGCGAATTTGATTTGGTGCGTGGCAATGAACGTGTTGCCGTGGTGTTGCCAGTCCCCGGCCGTCACAATGTGCATAATGCCGTAGCGGCGGCTGCTCTGGCTTTGGCGGCAGGTTTGAGCCTTGCCGAAGTTTCAGACGGCCTGAAAAATTTCAGTAATATCAAAGGTCGTCTGAATATCAAGCAAGGCATTAAAGGCGCGACTTTGATTGACGATACTTATAATGCCAACCCCGACAGTATGAAAGCCGCCATTGATGTGCTCGCTGCTATGCCTGCGCCGCGTATTTTTGTGATGGGCGACATGGGCGAATTGGGTGAGGACGAAGCCGCCGCCATGCACGCCGAAGTTGGCGCGTATGCACGGGATAAAGGCATCGAGGCCGCATATTTTGTCGGCGACAACAGCGTTGAAGCAGCGGAAACGTTTGGCGCGGAAGGTTTGTGGTTTGCTGACAAAGATCCGCTGATTCAAGTGTTGAGCCACGATTTGCCTGAACGCGCTACTGTATTGGTCAAGGGATCACGCTTTATGAAGATGGAAGAAGTGGTCGAGGCACTGACGGATAAAGAGGTTGTCTGAAAATGGAACAGAAAAGGAAACGGCCTATACTGTTGCAGGTTATCGTTGGGATGATGGTAGTGGCAGCAGTTTTATGGCCGGTTGCAGTGTGGCAGTACATCAAAGATGTAGGATTTGAGACAATAAGCGAAGCATACGAAAGCACAAGAGGACGTTGGGGTTGGTTTGAATTTTGGTTAGGAAATTTTCATTTGCTTGTGCAAGTGATATTGATGCTGGTTAGTGCTGTTGGATTATGGAGAGGTAAGGATTGGGCGCGTAGGTTATGGCTGTATACTGTATATCGTCTACAATATGGTCGGTTATTTGGTTTCCCCTAGAATCGGGTTTCCATTGTTGGATGTCATTATTCGCGCTGCAATTTGTTACAGCTTGTTTTGCTTACATCCCAAGGATTATTTTCAGACCCAAGAAAATAAAACTTAAGAAGGCCGTCTGAAATATGAAAAAGATTTTACTATTGACTGGTTTGCTGATTGCCGCGTTTTATGCCGGAATGAAAGTACAGGCATTTATCTATGAAGATACCTGCTTGGATTTAGGCGGCGGAAAGAATCCCGGAAACTATCCGATTTGCGTGGTAGAGAAATAATCTTACTCAATAAGGCCGTCTGAAATTTCAGACGGCATACCGATTTATTTTTAATTGGGCAATAAGCCCACTGTAACAACAAAAACAAAAAAGGAAGCCCCATGTTTTTATGGCTCGCACATTTCAGTAACTGGTTAACCGGCCTGAATATTTTTCAATACACCACATTCCGTGCCGTGATGGCTGCGCTGACTGCTTTGGCGTTTTCTCTATTGCTTGGTCCGTGGACCATCCGCAAGCTGACTGCGCTTAAAGTCGGCCAAGCCGTCCGTACTGACGGCCCTCAAACCCACCTGATCAAAAACGGTACGCCAACCATGGGCGGCTCGCTGATTTTGACCGCTATTACCGTGTCCACAATTTTGTGGGGCAACTGGGCAAATCCTTATATCTGGATTCTCTTAGGCGTCTTGCTTGCTACCGGCGCACTCGGTTTTTACGACGACTGGCGTAAAGTGGTTTATAAAGACCCTAACGGCGTGTCTGCCAAATTCAAAATGGTGTGGCAGTCCAGCGTTGCCATCATCGCCGGTTTGGCGTTGTTCTACCTTGCGACAAATTCTGCCAACAATATCCTGATTGTTCCCTTCTTCAAACAAGTTGCCTTGCCGCTTGGCGTAGTTGGCTTCTTGGTATTGTCCTACCTGACCATCGTCGGCACATCCAATGCCGTTAACCTGACCGACGGATTGGACGGCTTAGCCGCATTCCCCGTTGTACTTGTCGCCGCCGGTCTTGCTATCTTTGCCTATGCCAGCGGCCACTCCCAATTTGCCCAATACCTGCAATTGCCTTACGTTGCCGGCGCAAACGAAGTGGTGATTTTCTGTACCGCCATGTGTGGTGCGTGTCTCGGCTTTTTGTGGTTTAACGCCTATCCGGCACAAGTCTTTATGGGCGACGTCGGCGCGCTCGCGCTTGGTGCGGCGCTCGGTACCGTTGCCGTCATCATCCGCCAAGAATTTGTCCTCGTCATCATGGGCGGCCTGTTTGTTGTTGAAGCCATTTCCGTTATGTTGCAAGTCGGTTGGTACAAACGAACCAAAAAACGCATCTTTCTGATGGCGCCGATTCATCACCATTACGAACAAAAAGGCTGGAAAGAAACCCAAGTCGTTGTCCGCTTCTGGATTATCACCATCGTCTTGGTGCTGATTGGTTTAAGTACCCTCAAAATCCGCTAAATCTCCAAAGGCCGTCTGAAAGTTTCAGACGGCCATTATGTAAGGTAAGCATGCTTGCCTGAATCCTACGTCCCAAAATAAATCCCGCAATAATCCACACAGAAAGTCTCCAAACATGTACCAATCTTTCGGCGGCGCAACCGGCATCCGCACCCTGACCGACCGTTTCTACGACTTAATGGAACTTGAGCCGAAATACCAAGCCTTACGCCAAATGCACGGCGAAGACATGACCCTGATACGCGAAAAGCTCTACGAATTTTTCAGCGGCTGGCTCGGCGGTCCACAACTCTTTGTCGAAAAATACGGCCATCCCCAACTGCGTGCCCGCCATATGCCTTTTGCCGTCAACGTACAAGTCCGCAACGAATGGATCGCCTGCTTTGCCCAAGCCATGAGCGAACTGGACATCGATAAAGCACTTGCCGAGCCGGTTTTAATCCAAGTTTTTGCCATGGCAGATTGGTGTCGTAACCAAAACGAAGACGGTATCGAACCGCCTATGCCGCCAATGGCGGTTGACCCATGGGTGCGCACACCGGAATTGCAGCAGATTTTGAGTAGCTACGGTGTAAACAGATTTTTTGAGGAATTTTCAGATTAAGTCTGTTTGAAAATGCTGCTATGACATTAAAGAATATAAGAGAGAATGTAAAATGAAAAATTGGTTAAGAAAAATAGCAGTTGCTTTGTTTGGATTCGGACAGATGGCTAATACAAGTGATATCCCAAATTTTGCAGAAACAGAGCAAGAAGCCAAACAAGGGAATGCTGCATCCCAATTTAATTTAGGTTTGATGTATTACTTGGGGAAAGGGGCTACCAAAGATTATAAACAGGCAGAACATTGGTTCCGTAGAGCGGCAGAACAGGGGGATGTTGAAGCGCAGAGCAATCTAGGGGGATTATATTATAAGGGACAAGGTGTTGCTCAAGATTATGAGCAAGCCAAATATTGGTTTCAAAAAGCTGCTGCACAAGGCTTTGCTAAAGCTCAGTATGATTTAGGAACAATCTATTTTTTTGGTAAAGGCATTGAACAAGATTATGATCAAGCAGCTCAATGGTATGAAAAGGCGGCAGAACAAGGGTATCTTGATGCCCAATACAATTTAGCCATTATGTATGATAACGGATTAGGTGTCGGTAAAGCTCCTGAGAAGGCGTTCCAATGGTATCGAAAGGCGGCGGAGCAGGGAGATAATCAAGCACAATATACTGTGGCTACAAGGTATATGCATGGTTTAGGCGTGCAAAAAGATTTTAAACAGGCGGTGCTATGGCTACATCGTGCAGCAGATCAAGAAAATATCAAAGCTCAATCAGATCTTGGCGTGGCTTATCATAATGGATTCGGTGTTCGTCAAGATGATAAGCAGGCCTTATATTGGTATCGTAAAGCAGCGGAGCAAGGAAGTTCTGAGGCCCAATACAATTTAGGTGTAATGTATCTAAAAGGGCAAGGTGTACGTCAAAGTAAAATAGTTGCTAAAGAATGGTTTAAGAAGGCTTGTGCTAATGGAGACAAGCAAAGTTGTGATGCTTATCAAAAATTGGATTAGGCAGGATATTAAATTTTGCTAAGGGCCGTCTGAAAAACTAGGATAAAACAGAAATAATAATTTGAATGTAATGGATTTTAAAATGAAGGTTTCGGTGAAAAAAATAATAATGGGTGTGATGGCTTGCTTTGGGTTAGGGCAGGCAGCTTTAGCTGAAAGTATTCCGGATTTTAAGAATATGCTGAGAGCTGCGGAGCAAGGAGATCCAGAAGCTCAATTAAGTATTGGAGCAATGTATGCGAATGGACAGGGTATTAGTCAAGACAACAGGCTAGCAGTGCAGTGGTTTCGTAAGGCAGCAGAGCAAGAGAATGCTAAAGCTCAATTTAACTTGGGTGTAATGTATCAGCTGGGGCAAGGTGTTGGTCAAGATTATGTACAGGCGGCAGAATGGTATCGTAAGGCTGCCGAACAGGGTGATACTGGAGCTCAAAATAATTTGGGTATGTTGTATCAAAATGGGCAAGGTGTTAGTCAAGACTATGCTCAGGCTGCGGAATGGTTTTATAGGGCTGCGAATCAGGAAAATACAGATGCTCAGTTAAATTTGGGTATGCTGTATGCTAATGGGCAAGGTGTTGGCAAAGACTATGAGAAGGCGTTGAAATGGTTTCGTAGAGCGGCTGGTCATGGAGATGCCATAGGTCAGTATAATTTAGGTGTGGCATATGCTAACGGGGAAGGAGTGCATCAGGATTACATACAGGCTATAGGATGGTATCGTAAAGCTGCGGAACAAGGGAATGTAGATGCACAATATAATTTAGGCGATATGTATGCGAGTGGGGAAGGTGTACGTCAAGATTATGTAGAGGCGATTAAGTGGTACAGAAAGGCAGCAGAGCAGGGAGATGCTCAAGCTCAATTTAATTTGGGCATGATGTACCTTCAAGGGCAAGGAGTCCGTCAAGACAATGCACAGGCAGTGCAGTGGTTTGGCAGGGCGGCAGAACAAGGGCATGCTAAAGCCCAATATAATTTGGGTGTAATGTATGCCAATGGGCAAGGAATTCGTCAAGATGATGTACAGGCGGTGAGGTGGTATCACAAGGCTGCAGAACAAGGTGTTGCTCAAGCGCAATTCAATTTGGGTATAATGTATGATCAAGGGCAAGGAGTTCGTCAAGATGATGCACAGGCAGTGCATTGGTATCGTAAGGCGGCAGAGCAAGGATATGCAGAAGCCCAATATAATTTTGGTGTGATGTATGCCAACGGAGAAGGTGTTCGTCAGAATTATAAGATTGCCAAAGATTGGTTTGGTAAGGCTTGTGATAATGGATTGCAACGAGGTTGCGATGCTTACCGAGAATTGAATCAGAAAGGATATTGAATCCTTATTCAAAGGCCGTCTGAAAAACTTAGGACAAAACCAAAATGACTTTTCAAAATAAAAAAATCCTCGTCGCCGGACTAGGCGGCACGGGCATTTCTATGATTGCCTACCTGCGCAAAAACGGCGCGGAGGTTGCCGCGTATGATGCGGAGCTGAAACCGGAGCGCGTGTCGCAAATCGGTAAGATGTTTGACGGGCTGGTGTTTTATACGGGCCGTCTGAAAGATGCGTTGGATAATGGTTTCGATATTTTGGCGCTCAGTCCCGGCATCAGCGAGCGTCAGCCAGATATCGAGGCGTTCAAGCAAAACGGTGGGCGCGTGTTGGGCGATATCGAATTGCTGGCGGGCATTGTGAACCGCCGCGGCGACAAGGTGATTGCGATTACCGGCAGCAACGGCAAAACGACGGTAACGAGCTTGGTCGGCTATCTCTGCATCAAGTGCGGGCTGGATACTGTCATCGCGGGCAATATCGGCACGCCGGTTTTGGAAGCGGAATTGCAGCGCGAAGGCAAAAAGGCGGACATGTGGGTGTTGGAGCTTTCCAGCTTCCAACTGGAAAACACCGAAAGCCTGCGCCCGACTGCGGCGACGGTGCTGAACATTTCCGAAGACCATCTCGACCGCTACGACGATTTGCTCGACTACGCGCATACCAAAGCCAAGATTTTCCGTGGCGATGGCGTGCAGGTTTTGAATGCAGACGATGCGTTCTGCCGTGCGATGAAGCGTGCCGGGCGCGAGGTGAAATGGTTTTCGTTGGAACATAAAGCCGATTTTTGGTTGGAACGTGAGACAGGATGCCTGAAACAAGGCAATGAGGACTTGATTGCCACGCAAGACATTCCGTTGCAAGGTCTGCACAACGCCGCCAACGTTATGGCTGCCATCGCCTTGTGCGAAGCGGTCGGTTTGCCGCGCGAAGCATTGCTCGAACATGTTAAAACCTTCCAAGGCCTGCCGCACCGCGTGGAAAAAATCGGCGAGAAAAACGGCGTGGTGTTTATCGACGACAGCAAAGGCACGAACGTCGGTGCGACTGCCGCCGCGATTGCCGGTTTGCAAAATCCGCTCTTTGTAATTTTGGGCGGCATGGGCAAAGGGCAGGACTTCACGCCTCTGCGCGACGCGCTTGCCGGCAAGGCAAAAGGCGTGTTCCTGATCGGTGTCGATGCGCCGCAAATCCGTCGCGATTTGGACGGCTGCGGTCTGAATATGATCGACTGCGCCACTTTGGAAGAAGCGGTGCAGAAGGCATACGCCCAAGCCGAAGCGGGCGATATCGTGTTGCTCAGCCCAGCTTGTGCGAGCTTCGATATGTTTAAAGGCTATGCACACCGTTCGGAAGTGTTTATTGAAGTGTTCAAAGCTTTGTAAGGCCGTCTGAAAGATGAAAGTTGGGTTGAAGATCGGCTTGGCGGTAGCTATGCTTTCGGCTGTCGCCGCTTTAGTATTTTGGTTTGCCGCGCCGATTCGTTCCACGACAACCGTAGCCACGCCAAGCGAAGCGGCGTTGCCTGAAAATGCCGTTATCGACAGGTTGGTTGTGCATAAAAGCAAGCGCACCATGTCGGCGTACTCGCAAGGCAGGTTGCTGAAAACCTATCCCATTTCGTTGGGCAAGCAACCGGTCGGGCATAAACAGTTTGAAGGCGACGGCAAAACGCCTGAAGGAAAATACCGCATCAATGAGCGTAATCCCAATAGCGGCTACCATAAAAACCTCGGTGTTTCCTATCCCAACGAAGCCGATAAAGCCTACGCTGCGGCACAAGGCAAAAGCCCGGGCGGGTTGATTAAAATCCACGGCATGAAAAACGGCTGGGGTTTTATCGGTAAAAAACACCTGCAAAAAGACTGGACCAACGGCTGCATCGCGGTAACAGACGAAGAAGTCGACGAACTCTACCGCAGCGTAAAACACAACGCGGAAATTGAGATTCTGCCGTAGGTTTTATGCCTGTTGAAGTGATGGGGCGGTTGTAACGGGTAGTCGATTGCTTATCATGCCGTCTGAAAAGCTCGACAGGGCAGGGGACTTGATACTGGGATTTTTATCTAAAATAAGCCGCCAATCCTTTCTAAGGATAGGTCAACACGCTTTCTCTTTTTTGAACCGTAGATTCTGAATTGTTGGTTTGGAAATAAACCTTTAAAATAACGTTAATTCATTTTTTCAGACGGCCTCTTGCCCATTTGCAGGCCGTCTGAATATTTTATTCAAGCCGTTACGGATGTTTTCATGATTAGTCTTTCCAAAATGCTTGACCGGCCGATTGCGCGCGATGGTCGGAAGTTTGATGTTTCTCTCTTGTGGATGGTCGTCTTAATGACGGTCTTCAGCCTGATTATGATTTATTCGGCTTCTATTGCGTATGCAGCATCGGAAGGGGGCAGCCAGTTTTCTTTTGTGTCCAAACAGGCAATGTTTATCCTGTTTACAGTGGCTATATGCTTGCCGCTTTTCCTGCTGAAGATGAGTTTCTGGCGGCGGATTATTCCGTTTTATTTTGCTGTTTCAGGTTTGCTGTTGTTGCTGGTTTTGTTTGTCGGCCGTGAGATTAATGGCGCGACGCGCTGGATTCATATCGGGCCGCTCAACTTGCAACCGACTGAATTTTTCAAATTGGCGACGGTCTTGTATTTGTCCAGCCTGTTTACGCGCCGTGAAGAAATGTTGCGCGATTTGGATTCTTTGGGTTGGTCGTCTTTGTTTACCGGTATTGGTGATTTGGTGTGCAGCCCTTTTAAAAGTGAAGCTTGGGTAAGGGTAAAGGAACGTTTCCGCAAGTTTAAGACCTTGATTCTGCCGATTATGTTGGTGGCGTTCGGTTTGGTTTTGATTATGGGTCAGCCGGACTTTGGCTCGTTTGTCGTGATTGTCGTGATTACCATGGGTATGCTGTTTTTGGCGGGCTTTCCGTGGAAGTATTTTGCCGTATTGGTGGCGACCGTTGTGAGTGGTATGGGTTTGTTGATTTTGGCCGCACCTTACCGTATGGCGCGTGTGGCGGCGTTTTTGGACCCTTGGAGTGATCCTTTGGGTAAAGGCTATCAGCTGACACATTCCTTGATGGCGATTGCGCGCGGCGGCTGGTTTGGCGAGGGCTTGGGAGCAAGTTTGGAAAAACGTTTCTACCTGCCTGAAGCGCATACTGACTTTATTTTTGCCGTCATCGGCGAAGAATTCGGCTTTTTAGGGATGCTGGTTTTGGTGTTCTGCTACGGCTGGCTGGTGTGGCGCGCGTTTTCCATTGGCAAGCAGGCGCGTGATTCGGGCTTGATGTTCAGCGCGTATATTGCCAACGGTATCGGTATTTGGATTGGTATTCAAAGTTTCTTCAATATCGGTGTAAACATCGGTATCCTGCCTACTAAAGGCCTGACTTTGCCGTTTATGTCTTACGGCGGTTCGGCTGTCTTTATCATGCTGGTGTGCGTTACTTTGTTATTGCGCATTGATTATGAAAACCGCCAAAAAATGCGCGGTTATTCGGTGGAGTAAAACCATGAGCGGTAAAACTTTTATGCTGATGGCCGGCGGTACGGGCGGCCATATTTTCCCTGCATTGGCGGTTGCCGAGTCGCTGCAAAAGCGCGGCCATCATGTGATTTGGCTGGGCAGTCAGGATTCGATGGAAGAGCGCATTGTGCCGCAATACGGCATACGCTTGGAAACGCTGGCGATTAAAGGCATCCGCGGCAACGGCATCAAGCGCAAGCTGATGTTGCCGTTTACACTGTATAAAACCGTCCGTGCGGCTCAGCAGATTATTAAGAAACACCGTGTCGAGTGTGTTATCGGTTTTGGCGGTTTCGTTACTTTCCCCGGCGGCTTAGCGGCAAAAATTTCCGGTGTGCCGATTGTGATTCACGAGCAAAACGCCGTAGCCGGTTTGTCCAACCGCCAATTGTCGCGTTGGGCAAAACGTGTCTTGTACGCTTTCCCCAAAGCCTTTCAACATGAAGGCGGCTTGGTGGGTAATCCTGTCCGTGCCGATATTGCGGCATTGCCTGTTCCCGAAGAACGCTTTGAAAACCGTCAAGGCCGTCTGAAAGTTTTGGTGGTGGGCGGCAGTTTGGGTGCGGATGTGTTGAACAAAACCGTTCCGCAAGCTTTGGCATTATTGCCTGAGGAGGTTCGTCCGCAAATGTATCATCAGTCCGGCCGCAATAAATTGGGCAACTTGCAGGCGGATTACGATGCGTTGGGTGTGCAAGCCGAGTGCGTCGAATTTATTACCGATATGGTGTCTGCCTACCGCGATGCCGATTTGGTAATTTGCCGTGCCGGCGCGCTGACGATTGCCGAATTGACGGCTGCCGGTTTGGGCGCATTGCTGGTGCCGTATCCGCACGCAGTGGACGACCATCAAACAGCCAATGCGCGTTTTATGGTACAGGCTGAAGCTGGTTTGCTGCTGCCGCAAACTCAACTGACGGCAGAAAAACTGGCCGAAATCCTCGGCGGATTAAACCGTGAAAAATGCCTGAAATGGGCGAAAAATGCCCGTACCTTGGCGTTGCCGCACAGTGCGGACGATGTGGCGGAAGTTGCCATCTCTTGTACCGAATAAGCAGGCAGACTTCGAGTAAAGGCCGTCTGAAAAGTTGATTAACGGCGTTTCAGACGGCCTTTATTGCTTTTGTTAAAATTCCTTTACAATAAAAGCA
Organism: Neisseria sp. HMSC058F07; assembly: GCF_001810035.1. Lineage (NCBI taxonomy): Bacteria > Pseudomonadati > Pseudomonadota > Betaproteobacteria > Neisseriales > Neisseriaceae > Neisseria > Neisseria sp. HMSC058F07. Next base: position 373,396 of record NZ_KV799674.1, read on the forward strand.
TAGCGCAGAAGCGGATAGCCCTTTAAAATAACGCCTTTACGCACTAAAAACCAACCGGAACGCAACGTTATGATGAAAAATCGAGTGACCAACATCCATTTTGTCGGAATCGGCGGCGTCGGCATGAGCGGTATTGCCGAAGTTTTACACAATTTGGGCTTTAAAGTTTCCGGTTCGGATCAGGCGCGTAATGCCGTTACCGAGCATTTGAGCGCTCTCGGCATCCAAGTTTATCCCGGCCATACTGCCGAACACGTCAATGGCGCCGACGTAGTTGTTACCTCTACTGCCGTCAAAAAAGACAATCCCGAAGTCGTTGCCGCGTTGGAACAGCAAATCCCCGTCATTCCGCGCGCGTTGATGTTGGCAGAATTGATGCGCTTCCGCGATGGTATCGCCATTGCCGGTACGCACGGCAAAACCACAACCACCAGTCTAACTGCTTCTATTCTCGGCGCGGCAGGACTTGACCCGACTTTCGTTATCGGCGGCAAACTCAATGCCGCTGGTACCAATGCCCGTTTGGGTAAAGGCGAATACATTGTTGCCGAAGCCGACGAATCCGATGCTTCTTTTCTGTATCTGACGCCGATTATGTCCGTCGTGACCAATATCGACGAAGATCACATGGATACTTACGGTCACAGCGTTGATAAACTGCATCAGGCGTTTGTAGATTTTATCCACCGTATGCCGTTTTACGGTAAGGCATTTTTGTGTATCGACAGCGAACACGTCCGCGCGATTTTACCGAAAATCAGCAAACCTTACGCCACTTACGGCTTGGACGATACCGCTGATATCTACGCAACCGACATCGAAAACATCGGTGCGCAAATGAAATTTACCGTTCATGTTCAAATGAAAGGACATGAGCAAGAGCCGTTTGAAGTTGTTTTGAATATGCCCGGCCGCCACAACGTCCTCAATGCGTTGGCGGCTATCGGCGTTGCGCTGGAAGTTGGCGCATCGGTTGAAGCCATTCAAAAAGGCTTGCTCGGCTTTGAAGGTGTCGGTCGCCGCTTCCAAAAATATGGCGACATTAAATTACCAAACGGCGGAACTGCTTTGCTGGTGGACGATTATGGCCATCATCCTGTTGAAATGGCAGCAACCCTTTCCGCTGCGCGCGGTGCATACCCTGAAAAACGTTTGGTCTTGGCTTTCCAACCACACCGCTATACCCGCACACGTGATTTGTTCGAAGATTTCACCAAAGTCCTCAATACCGTTGATGCGCTGGTGTTGACCGAAGTTTATGCCGCAGGCGAAGAGCCGATTGCCGCAGCCGATTCCCGCGCCTTGGCACGCGCCATCCGCATATTGGGCAAACTTGAGCCGATTTACTGCGAAAACGTTGCCGACTTGCCGCAAATGCTGCTGAATGTTTTGCAGGACGGCGATGTTGTGTTGAATATGGGTGCCGGCAGCATCAACCGCGTTCCGTCTGCATTGGTGGAATTGTCGAAACAATCATAATAAACGGGCATATTGGTCTTTGAGGGCAGATAGGTCGTCTGAACAATATTCAGACGGCCTGTATCAGTATTTAAGAAAGTGGAAATTATGCAGAATTTTGGCAAAGTGGCCGTGTTGATGGGCGGCTTCTCTAGCGAGCGCGAAGTTTCTCTGGACAGCGGCGCCGCTATTTTGGCTGCCTTGAAAAGCAAAGGCGTCGATGCCCATGCGTTCGACCCCAAAGAAACTCCGTTGTCTGAATTGAAAACACAAGGTTTTCAGACGGCCTTCAATATTCTGCACGGTACTTTCGGCGAAGATGGCGCGGTTCAAGGCGCGTTGGAACTGATGGGTATTCCTTACACCGGCAGTGGTGTGGCCGCTTCCGCGCTGGGTATGGACAAATACCGCTGCAAACTGATTTGGCAGGCCGTGGGTTTGCCTGTTCCTGAGTTTGCTGTATTGCATGACGACAGCGACTTTGATGCTGTTGAAGAAAAATTGGGCCTGCCGATGTTTGTGAAACCTGCCGCGGAAGGCAGCAGCGTCGGTGTGGTAAAAGTAAAAGAAAAAGGCCGTCTGAAAAGCGTTTACGAAGAATTGAAACATTTGCAGGGTGAAATTATTGCCGAACGCTTTATCGGAGGCGGCGAGTATTCTTGCCCGGTATTGAACGGCAAAGGCCTGCCGAGCATTCATATTATTCCAGCTACTGAGTTTTACGACTACGAGGCTAAATACAACCGCGACGATACGGTTTATCAATGCCCGTCGGAAGATTTGAGTGAGGATGAGGAAAACCTGATGCGCGAACTGGCCGTGCGTGGCGCGCAGGCGATTGGTGCGGACGGTTGTTCGCGCGTGGACTTCCTAAAAGATACGGACGGTAAGCTGTATCTTTTGGAAATCAATACCTTGCCCGGTATGACCAGCCACAGTTTGGTGCCAAAATCTGCAGCCCATACCGGCGTAGATTTTGCTGATTTATGTATTGAGATTTTGAAGACCGCTCATGTGGGATGATGCAGGCGCATTGGGTCGGCTGACCCGCCGGCTATTGGTGCTGATGACCTTTCTACTGATAGGTTCGGGCATAGCTTGGCTTTACAATTCCAAATATTTTCCTGTGAAACAGATTGCCATTCAGGGTAAGCTGAAATATGCTTCCAACAAAGAATTGCAAACCGTTGCACGAGAGCATATCAGGGGTAATATGTTCCGCGCCGATATTGATTCGGCGCAGGCCGCTTTTCAGGAATTGCCTTGGATTGACTCGGCAATGGTACGCCGCCGTTTTCCGGAAACCGTGGAAATTATCCTGACCGAGCGTGTGCCGGTTGCGCATTGGCGCGCTGGCGGCTTGATGGACAGTAAGGGCAATGTGTTTGCCGCAAGTCTGAAACAGGACCTGCCTATATTTGAAGGGCAGCAGGGGACAGGCAAAGACATGGTCAAACATTATGCGGACTTTTCCGGTATTTTGAGCCCGTTGAAACTGACCATCAAAGAATTGATCTACACGCCGCGTTCGGCATGGCTGCTTGTATTGAACAACGGCATTACCGTGCGTTTGGGGCGTGAAAATGAAATCAAACGTTTGCAGCAGTTTGCCCAGATTTGGCCATCGCTGCTGCGTAAAAAACAAAGTCGTATCGAGTATGTCGATATGCGTTATAAGGATGGTTTTTCAGTCCGTTACAGGCCGTCTGAAAACCCTTCCGAGAGTGAATAGCCGATTAGACGTGAAGCAATCTTGTTTCAAAAATAATCAAACCGTCAGTCAGACAACATAGCGAACGAGCAATTATGGAACAACAAAATAAATATATCAGTGCCTTAGACATTGGTACGTCCAAGGTCATTGCCTTAATCGGTGAGATTCGGGAAGATAACGAAATCCACATTGTTGGCTTGGGTCAAAGCCCTTCACGCGGCCTGCGTGCAGGTATGGTGACCAACATTGACGCCACTGCACAAGCCATTCGTCAGGCGGTAGAAGATGCCGAGCTGATGGCAGATACCAAAATTTCCCACGTCGTTACCGGTATTGCCGGTAACCATATCCGCAGCCTGAATTCACAAGGCGTGGTAAAAATTAAAGATGGCGAAGTATCGCAAGCCGATATCGATCGCGCCATCGAAACGGCTAAAGCCATCAATATTCCGCCTGATCACAATATCTTACATACCGTGGTTCAAGAGTACATCATCGACAACCAACCCGGTGTGAAAGAGCCTATCGGCATGAGCGGCGTGCGTTTGGATACCCGTGTACACATCATCACCGGTGCGAACACTGCTTTGCAAAATATCCAAAAATGTATCCAACGTTGCGGCCTGCAAATGGATCAAATCATGCTTCAGCCTTTGGCAAGCGGTCACGCCGTTTTGACTGAAGACGAAAAAGATTTGGGCGTGTGCGTCATCGATATTGGCGGCGGTACGACCGACATCGCGGTTTATACCAATGGCGCCATCCGCCATACCGCGGTTATTCCCGTTGCTGGCGATTTGATTACCAAAGACTTGGCACAAGCCTTGCGTACGCCGCACAGTGCAGCCGAGTACATCAAAATCCATTACGGTGCTGCTATTCCGACTATGGACGGCTTGGATGAAATGATTGAAGTTCCTAGTGTTGGCGACCGTCAATCACGTCAAATTTCACGCCGTGTATTGGCTGAAATCATCGGCCCGCGTGTAGAAGAGATTTTGGAATTGACGCTGAACGAATTGCGCCGTTCCGGCTTCCCTGAAGAAGTGCTGACTTCCGGTATCGTTTTGACCGGCGGTGCTTCTATGTTGACTGGTATTGTTGAGTTGGCGGAAGAAGTCTTTAATTTGCCGGCGCGTATCGGTGTTCCACAAGAAATGGGCGGTGTGTCCGAGCGTATCCGCAATCCACGCTATTCAACAGCGATCGGCCTGCTTCAGACGGCCTATGCTGCCGAAGAGGGTGAGCAAACCAGCCGAACCGGTGCGATTGCCCTGAATGATTCAGGCAAAAAAATGGGTCTGTGGGAAAAAATCCAAAGATTCTTCAGAGACAATTTCTGATAAAAGTTTTCAGGGCAGGCGGTGCAGCAACCGTTTGTCCTGAATATTTAAGTGGAATTAAACGGTTTTAAATAATTGCCAAGTGAATAATTTAAAACTTGTATATTTTCTGTTAAAAAATGTAGTAAAAATATAACGCCGACAGCCGAATGGTAAGAAGATTTTTGCCAGTATCTGAATACTTCTTATATAATACGGATAATGAGTTATTTTTGAACCGTCCTTATAAAGCGGGGCGCGGAGGATTATTGAATGGAATTTGTTTACGACGTAGCAGAATCAGCAACGAGCCCTGCTGTTATTAAAGTTATCGGTTTGGGCGGCGGCGGCTGTAATGCCATCAACAACATGGTTGCCAACACTATTCATGGCGTTGAGTTCATCAGTGCCAATACCGATGCACAATCATTGGCTAAAAACAATGCGGCTAAACGCATTCAATTGGGTACAAACCTGACTCGCGGTTTGGGCGCCGGTGCAAATCCTGAGATCGGTCGCGCCGCTGCCCAAGAAGATCGCGAAGCCATCGAAGATGCCATCCGTGGTGCAAACATGCTGTTCATCACTACCGGTATGGGTGGCGGTACAGGTACTGGCTCTGCTCCTGTTGTAGCTGAAATCGCTAAAGAAATGGGTATCCTGACCGTTGCGGTTGTAACCCGTCCGTTTGCTTACGAAGGCAAACGCGTACACATCGCTCAAGCAGGTTTGGATCAGCTCAAAGAGCGCGTTGATTCCCTGATTATTATCCCTAACGACAAATTGATGACTGCTTTGGGCGAAGACGTGACCATGCGTGAAGCTTTCCGTGCGGCCGACAATGTACTGCGTGATGCGGTTGCCGGTATTTCCGAAGTGGTGACTTGTCCTAGCGACATGATCAACTTGGACTTCGCCGACGTGAAAACTGTGATGAGCAATCGCGGTATCGCCATGATGGGTTCTGGTTTCGCACAAGGTATCGACCGTGCTCGCTTGGCTACCGACCAAGCTATCTCCAGCCCGCTCTTGGATAACGTTACTTTGGATGGTGCACGCGGTGTATTGGTAAACATTACCACTGCTCCTGGTTGCCTGAAAATGTCTGAGTTCAACGAGATTATGCGTATCGTCAACCAAAATGCACACCCTGAAGTGGAATGCAAATTTGGTGCTGCCGAAGACGAGAGCATGAGCGAAGACGCTATCCGTATTACCATCATTGCTACCGGCTTGAAAGAAAACGGTACTGACAACCAACTGCGCGCTGCTGCTCGTACCCAACAATTGGTACGTGGTGCGGAAGAAACGCCTCAAGCTCAAAGCCAAAGCAGTGCTGAAAGCCTGGTTCGTACCAACCGCAATATCCGTTCTATGAATCTGACTGCGGCTGATTTCAGCAACCAGTCTGTACTGGATGACTTTGAAATTCCGGCTATCTTGCGCCGTCAGCAACATACTTCTGAGAAATAATCAGGATCATGTATGAAAAGACCTGCCTTAAAGGCGGGTCTTTTTTATTAGCAAAATAAACTTAAGGCCGTCTGAAAGTTTTCAGACGGCCTTAAGTTCAAATAAAGCAAATAACAAACTCACCCTTTATTTAGGATTTGCTTGTTTTCACCCTCACGACGCAACTCTTTAGGCAAGACAAATACAATGCTTTCTTCTGCACCTTCTCCTTCGCGTATGGTCTCGTGTCCCCAGTTTTGAATGGTTTGCAAGACTTCTCGAACCAAGACTTCGGGCGCAGATGCCCCGGCAGTGACACCGACCTTGGTTTTGTTTTCAAACCATTCTTTCTTCAGATAGGTAGCATTATCGACCATATAGGCATCAACTCCGCGCAATGCGGCTACTTCACGCAAGCGGTTGCTGTTGGAAGAGTTGGGCGAGCCGACAACAATCACAATATCGCATTCTTCCGCCAATTCTTTAACGGCAGTTTGACGGTTGGTTGTAGCGTAGCAGATGTCTTCTTTGTGCGGATTGCGGATATTGGGGAAGCGTTGGTTTAAAGCAGCAATAATGTCTTTGGTTTCGTCTACCGATAAAGTGGTTTGGCTGACGTAGGCAAGTTTGTCAGGATTTTTGATGTTCAGTCCGGCTACATCTTCCACTGTCTCAACCAAAAACATTTTACCCGGGGGCAACTGTCCCATCGTGCCTTCCACTTCGACGTGGCCTTTGTGGCCGATCATGATGATTTCGTAATCTTGCTCATCGAGGCGGGCTACTTCTTTATGAACTTTGGTGACCAGAGGGCAGGTGGCATCAAAAACGCGGAAACCACGTTGTGCCGCTTCTTCCTGTACGGCTTTGGATACGCCGTGAGCAGAGTAAATCAGTGTGGCACCCTTTGGGACACCCGCCAAGTCATCGACAAAGACGGCACCTTTTGCCCGCAGATTGTCCACGACGAATTTGTTGTGAACGACTTCATGGCGGACGTAAATGGGTGCGCCGAATTCTTCGAGTGCACGTTCAACAATGCTGATAGCACGGTCAACACCGGCACAGAAGCCGCGGGGATTGGCAAGGATAATGGTTTTTTGAGTCATGTGCGTTCCGTTTTCAGACGGCCTTTGTGTCGTTTGAAGGTGTTTTTTTGTGCAGCAAACCGTCTATTACCAAGCAAACTGCGCCAACGCAGATAAAGCTGTCGGCAATGTTAAATGCGGGGTAGAACCAGTTTTGCCAATAGAAAAGCAGAAAATCGACAACGTGGCCGTGAATCAGACGGTCAACCACATTGCCAATTGCGCCGCCGATAATCATGGCTGCCCCCAGTTTGCCCCAGCGTCCAAACTCATCGCGCCAGATGGCACGGGCCAAATACAGGCTGATGACGACGGCCAGACCTAAAAAGAAGAATTTTTGCCAGCCGCCTTGGTCTGCCAAAAAGCTGAATGCCGCGCCTGGATTATAGGCAAGCGTCAGGTCAAAAAAGTCTGGAATGATATTGAGGCGTTCGCCTTCGGTAAAGTGTTTCAAGATTTCCCATTTGCTCAGTTGGTCAAGAATGATGGCAACGAGGGAAAGTAAGAAAAAGGGCGTTTTTGCAGAAGAGGATGAACTCATGTTTTCAGACGGTTTATGTAATAAAGGGCTTATTTTACCTGAAAGCAGGCAGGAAGTGTTTGCGATGGCATCGACGTTAAGGCCGTCTGAAAATAGAAACGCCGCCACTTGAATGTATCAAAGGGCGGCGTGGCATGTATGTGAGGGCTTATTGGTTTTTAAGTAATGGGAAGCCCAGTTTCTCGCGACTTTCAACGAATTTTTGCGCAACGATACGGCTCAGTGCACGAATGCGGCCGATGTAGGTTGCGCGCTCGGTAACGGAAATGGCGCCGCGTGCATCCAAGAGGTTGAACGTGTGGCCGGCTTTGAGTACAAGCTCGTAAGCAGGTAGGGCAAGACTGGTGTCTTCAACTGCAAGCAGGCGTTTAGCTTGTTCTTCGTAGTTGTTGAATTGGCGCAAGAGCCAATCGGCATCGCTGTATTCGAAGTTGTAGGTGGATTGTTCGACTTCGTTTTGATGATAAACGTCGCCGTAAGTGACGATGTTACCATCAAGGGTTTTTGCCCAAACGAGGTCGTACACGTTTTCTACGCCTTGCAAATACATGGCGAGACGCTCGATACCGTAGGTGATTTCACCAAGTACAGGGGAGCAGTCGATACCGCCGACTTGTTGGAAGTAGGTGAATTGGGTTACTTCCATACCGTTGAGCCAAACTTCCCAACCCAAACCCCAAGCGCCGAGAGTAGGGTTTTCCCAGTCGTCTTCGACAAAGCGGATGTCGTGTACTTTAGGGTCGATACCCAATTCGCGCAGGGAGTCGAGGTATAGGTCTTGAATATTGGCGGGAGCTGGTTTGAGCGCAACTTGGAATTGATAGTAGTGTTGCAGGCGGTTGGGGTTGTCGCCATAGCGGCCGTCTTTGGGGCGGCGGCTGGGTTGAACGTAAGCGGCAAACCAAGGCTCCGGGCCTAATGCGCGCAGGCAGGTGGCTGGATGCGAAGTACCGGCACCGACTTCCATATCGAAAGGTTGGATAACGGTGCAGCCTTTGTCTGCCCAGTAGTTTTGTAATTTGAAAATAATTTGTTGGAAGGTGAGCATGGTGGATGGAATAGATTGGAATAAAGAGGGTATTTTACTGTTTTGAGCTTGTTTTGGATAGGCTGAAGGAAGCGGCGTAGGTTATTTGCTGTTCAATAGGTCTGAAAAAGGGTCGTCTTCTGAAGAAACAGTGTATTTTTCTTGCGCCCATTCGCCTAAATCAATGAGTTTACACCGTTTGCTGCAGAAAGGGCGGTAGGGGCTGTCGGTGTTCCAAACGACTTTTTTGTGGCAGGTCGGACATTTTACAACAGGAGCGGTCATGCAGTTTCTTTCAGAGTTTTTGCAATGGATTGATAGTATTGATGCAAATGGGCAACCTTGATTTTTGCTTCTTCCATGCTATGGGTATTGTCCAATACATCGTCGGCATGCAGCAGTCTGTCACGTCGAGAAGCTTGGGTGGCCATGATTTGACGCGTTTGTTCTTCTGAAAAACCATTGCGCTGGTGTACGCGTTTGATTTGGACGGACTCTGGAACATCTACAACCAAAATACGGTCGGTCTCCGCTTTAAATGCCGGATTCTCAATCAAAAGCGGTACATCGACAATGCCGTAGGCGGATGAGGCAAGTTTTTGTTTCTGCTGTTGGATTTTGTTTAAGATTAATGGCAGAAGCAGGTTTTCCAGTTGTTTTTTAGATTGAGGCCGTCTGAAAACTTCTTCCCGTAAAGCCATACGATTCAGACGGCCTTTATGATCAAAAACCTCATCCCCGAAAAGCTGGCGGATGGCAGGAAGGGCTTCGCCGTTTTCAGCGGTCAGTGAGCGGCTGATGGCATCAGCATCGATAATGGGTACGCCAAGTTCGGCAAACATTTGGGCGATAGATGATTTGCCACTACCGATACCGCCGGTCAAGCCTATCCATAATGTCATTATCGGAATCCTGATTGTACGAGCCACCATTGTACCAGTTGGGTAATAGGTGCATTGGCAACCAAAATAATCCATCCTGCCACAGCAAGACTGGGACCAAAAGCAAAATATTGGCCTTTGCCGACACGGGCGATGAGTGCGCCCACCAGCCCGACTAAGGCAGCCATGAAGATCAGAACAGGCAAAATTCCTACGCCCAGCCATGCACCAAGCGCAGCCAAAAGTTTGAAGTCGCCATTGCCCATGCCGATTTTACCGGTCAGAAGTTTATAGACGGCGCATAAAGTATAAAGGCTCATATAGCCTGCGATTGCGCCTAAAACGGCTGAATGCAGGGGCACGAATGTATCATTCAGATTAAACAGCAGGCCGATCCAAATTAGGGGCTGAGTCAGGCTGTCGGGTAAATATTGAGTATTGGCATCGATAAAGGTCAGCGCAATCAATATGGCAGTCAGAATGAATCCGCCAATAGTTGCCCATGACCAGCCGTATTGCCATGCGACAATACCGAATAAGACACCTGTCAGCAGCTCAATCAGCGGATAGCGTATGCCGATAGCGGTTTTGCAGGAGTGGCATTTTCCTCCCAGGAAAACATAGCTGAGGATGGGGATGTTTTGCCAAAGTTTGATTGGGCTTTTGCATTTGGGGCAGCGTGAATCCGGTTTGCGCAGATTAAATGGCTGTTTTTCTTCGTCTTTCAGCTCGATGCCCAAATGCTCTTTAGAAAATTGTGTCCATTCGCGTTCCATCATTATCGGCGTGCGATAAATAACAACGTTCAGAAAGCTGCCAATCAGTAATCCCAAAATAACGGCTAAAGGAATAGCGAATGGCGCAAGAACGGAGAGGGCGTCGATGGCAGAGTAAATACTATCAAGCATATCAACCTACGACATTACCCAAGTTAAACAGAGGCAGATACATGGCAATCAGCAAGATACCGATGAGCGAACCCAATACCACCATGATGATAGGCTCCATCAAGGCAGATAAGCGGGAGACGGAGTTGTCTACTTCATCTTCGTAGAATTCGGCTGCTTTGTTCAGCATATCGTCCAAAGAGCCTGACTCTTCGCCGATGGCTGCCATTTGGATCACCATATTTGGGAACATATCTGTACTTTGCATACTGGATGTTAGCGACAGGCCTTGGGTTACCTTGGCTCGAATATCTTGAGTGGCTTCTTCATAGAGAATATTGCCGGATGCGCCTGCAACTGAATCTAATACTTCCACCAAAGGAACGCCGGCTGCGAAGAGGGTGGAAGTCGTACGCGCCCAACGGGCGATGGTCGCTTTTCGGACGATGGTGCCAAAAACAGGCAGTCTCAAAATCAAAGCATCGATTCGTTTTTGGAAAGTAGGCGATTTTTCATGGAGTTTGTACAGGCCGAAGGCCGAAACAATCAAAAGGATGATCATAATCCAGCCGTAGTCGACGAATAAATCAGACAAGTTCATGACAAGTTGGGTAAGGCTTGGTAACTCTGCACCCATATTGGCATAAACTTCTTTAAAGGCAGGTAGCACAAACATCATCATGATGAAGATAAGCGCAATCGCCACCACGATAATGGCAATCGGATAGGTCAGTGCGGTTTTGACTTTTTTCTTAATGGCTTGGGTTTTTTCTTTATAGACAGCCAGTTTGTCCAATAAGCTTTCCAATACGCCGCCGGACTCGCCTGCGCTGACCAGATTGCAATAGAAGCGGTCGAAATATTTTGGATATTTGGAGAATGATTTGCCTAATGCGCTACCTTGTTCGACATCGGAGCGAACCTGCATCAGCATTTCGGTCATGCTCGGATTGGAGTGGCCGCGAGCAACGATTTCAAAAGCCTGCATCAGCGGCAAGCCTGCCTTCATCATCGTTGCCAGTTGGCGCGTAAACACCGTGATGTCTTCTTGGGTAATACGGCGTTTGCGTGCGGTTTTAACTTTGCTGATACGCAAAGGGCGAATGCCTCTGCGTTGGAGTTTTTTGCGTGCTTCTTCTTCGTCTTTGGCAACTACTTCACCACGGACAAGACGTTCGGTCTCGGTATTTTTTCCTTCAAATGTAAAACGCTTGCCTTTGCTTCTTGAGCCGAACAGACTTCTTTTTTGCTCTGCTTGAGCCATGAGTTATCCCTTGTTTGTAAGAAATAAAGCGGACTGTTTCCCCGTACCGCTTTATTTTAATTTTCGAAAATATGGCAGTTTAGTCATTGGTATGAGCAGTCACTTCTTCCAACGAGGTCAGGCCTTGCATGACTTTCATGAGGCCGGCACGACGCAAGTCTACCATGCCTTCCTGATAGGCCATGTTCATGATATCAACTTCTGTACCGTTGTTCATAATGACTTTTTGCATTTCATCGCTGACCGGCATGACTTCATAAATACCGATGCGGCCTTTAAAGCCTTTGCCGCGGCAGCTGTCGCAGCCAACCGGGCGGTAGAGTTTCCAATCTTGAGCCAAGTCTGCATCGGTAAAGCCGGCTTTTTTCAATGCTGGAACCGGCGGGCGCTCAACTTCGCGTTTGCAGTTTGGACACAGTCTGCGCAACAACCTTTGCGCCATAATCAGGCTGACCGAGCTGGCGATGTTGAAAGGCGCAACACCCATGTTCAAAAGGCGGGACAGCGTGGCTGGTGCATTATTGGTATGCAGGGTAGAGAAAACCATGTGGCCGGTTTGGGCGGCTTTAATGGCGATGTCGGCGGTTTCCAAGTCACGAATCTCACCGACCATAATAATATCAGGATCTTGACGCAAGAAGGATCGGAGTGCGGCAGCAAACGTCAGGCCTTGTTTTTCATTGACGTTGACTTGGTTGACGCCTGGCAGGTTAATCTCGGCCGGATCTTCTGCCGTTGAAATATTCACATCTTCTGTGTTCAAAATACTCAGGCAGGTATAGAGCGAAACGGTTTTGCCCGAACCTGTCGGACCGGTAACCAATACCATGCCGTAAGGGCGGTTGATGGCTTCCAGCAGCATTTCTTTTTGGAAAGGCTCCAAACCGAGCTGGTCGATATTGAGCGATGTACCATCGGAATTTAGGATACGCATCACCACTTTTTCGCCAAACAATGTCGGCAAAGTGCTGACACGGAAGTCAATCGGACGGCCGTGTTTATGGAAGGCAATTTGAATTCTGCCGTCTTGCGGAATACGTTTTTCGGAAATATCCAAACGCGCCATCACTTTGATACGCGATGCCAACTGGCCGCGTACGGCGACAGGCGGCTGTACGACTTCACGCAATTGCCCGTCCACACGGAAACGGACGCGCGCCATTTGTTCGTAGAATTCAAAGTGGATGTCCGATGCGCCCGCGTTCAGGGCATCGGATAAGGTTTTGTGGATGAAACGGGGGATAGGGCCGTCTTCAGCTTCTTCATTGTCGATATAAAGCGATTGCGATTGCTGCGTTGCTTCATGTTCGTCGTTGATTTCTTTCAGAATGGTTGTCGAACGTTGACCCAGCCATTCCAGCAATGAGCTGAGCTGGTCGTCGGGAACTACGACCAAGTCGACACTTAAACCTGAAGCAAAAGCGATTTTTTGAAAGTTTTGGATTTGGGTTGGATCGGATACGGCGAAATAAACCTTGCGTCCGCGTTTGAAAATCGGAATGCAACGGTTTTGCACCATTTGCTCTTCCGTCAGAATGTCGCTGACTACATTATTGCGCGGGTAGTAGTGCAAATCCAAAAGGGGATAGCTGAATACGCGCGCAACTAACTCCCCCAAAGCTTTAGGGGAGATGATGCCGTCTGAAAACAGGTTGGGCAGGATTTCTTTGCCTGATTGTAAAAGGTTGTTGTAATGTTCCGCTTGTTGATTTGAGATGGTCTGGCTTTGAACCAAAACACGCAATAATCCGACACTCATTTTATTTTCCGTTTCTTGTGCAGTTTTCCCTTTAATTTAGAGGAAAGCCGTATTATTTTATCATTATTATGATTAAAGCATATATTTAATTATGCAAATCTGCTTAAGTTGCAAAGACATGCTTCTGCTTTAATTGTATTTTTATTTCAGACGGCCATTATAAAGCAAGGAGAATAGGCGTTAAACTCGATATTTTTGGATTATGATGAAAAAACAACAATTTTGTCGTATGAATCCAATCAATAACGAAATTATATTTCATGTTGCTATTGCTTGTTTGGAGATGGCAGAAAAGGTTGTTTTGATGGACAGACGGTTGGAATTTGAAATATGAAAAGGCCGTCTGAAACTGAGCAATCAGGTTTCAGACGGCCTTTTAGCTATTTAAATCCGATAGGATTGATTAGGCTTTGTTTTTCAGACGGCCATGCAATTCCTGTACGCTGTACACGCCCAAGTGTTCGCGGCTTTTTGCGCCTTCGCTCATGGCTTCGCCGCCGGCGATGGTGGTGTATTGCGGTACGCGTTGGGTGAGGGAGGTGCGGCGGATACTGTGGCTGTCGGTAACAGATTGTACTGTGCTGCCGACGGTGTTGACCACCAGTGCGATTTCGCCGTTTTTAATTGCGTCCACGATGTGTGGGCGGCCTTCCTGCACTTTGTTGACCGCTTGCACGATGATGCCGTGTTCTTTCAAGTATTCGGCGGTACCGCGAGTGGCGCAGACACCGTAGCCGAGTGCTTGGAAGTTTTGTGCGGTTTTGACGATGAGCGGTTTGTCTTCGTCGCGTACGGCGAGGAACACTTTGCCTGTTGTGCTCAAGCGTTCGCCTGCGCCGAGTTGGGCTTTGAAGTAGGCTTCGCCGAAGCTTGCGCCTACGCCCATGACTTCGCCGGTAGAGCGCATTTCAGGGCCGAGAATGGTGTCCACACCTGGGAATTTGATGAATGGGAACACGGCTTCTTTAACGGCGTAGAAGTCCGGGATGACTTCTTTTTCTACGCCTTGCTCTTTCAGCGAAATGCCTGCCATCACGCGTGCGCCGACTTTGGCGAGCGGTACACCGGTGGCTTTGGATACGAACGGTACGGTACGGCTGGCGCGTGGGTTTACTTCCAGTACGAAGACCACGCCGTCTTGTACGGCAAACTGTACGTTCATCAAGCCGACCACACCCAGTGCATATGCCATGGCTTTGGTTTGACGGCGGATTTCGTCTTGAATTTCTTCGTCCAATGAGTATGGAGGCAATGAGCAGCCGGAGTCGCCGGAGTGGATACCTGCTTGTTCGACGTGTTGCATGATGCCGCCGATCACGACATCTTGGCCGTCTGAAACGCAGTCTACGTCCACTTCGATGGCGTTGTTCAAGAAGAAGTCGAGCAATACAGGGCTGTCTTCGGAAACTTGTACGGCTTCGCGCATGTATTTTTGCAACTCTTCGGCAGAGTGAACAATCTGCATGGCGCGGCCGCCGAGTACGTAAGAAGGACGGACAACCAACGGATAACCGATTTCTTCGGCCTTAACGAGGGCTTCTTCTTCGTTGTGGGCGATGCGGTTAGGCGGTTGGCGCAAGCCTAAGTCGTTCAATACTTTTTGGAAGCGTTCGCGGTCTTCGGCGGCGTCGATGCTGTCGGCAGATGTGCCGATGATGTTTACACCGTTTGCCACCAAGGCATTGGCCAGTTTGAGCGGGGTTTGGCCGCCGTAATGAACAATCACGCCCCATGGGTTTTCAGTGCGGACGATTTCCAATACGTCTTCCAAGGTCAGCGGCTCGAAGTACAGGCGGTCGCTGGTGTCGAAGTCGGTGGATACAGTTTCCGGGTTGCAGTTGACCATGATGGTTTCAAAACCGGATTCGCGCAGGGCGAGTGCGGCATGAACGCAGCAGTAGTCAAATTCAATACCCTGACCGATACGGTTTGGGCCGCCGCCGAGAATCATCACTTTTTTACGGTCGGAAGGACGGGATTCGCATTCTTCTTCGTAAGTGGAGTAGAGATAAGCGGTTTCGGTGGCAAACTCGGCGGCGCAGGTGTCAACGCGTTTGTAAACCGGATGCAGGTTCAGCGCGTAGCGGTGTTCGCGGACTTCTTTTTCGCTTACGTTCAACAATTGTGCCAAACGTTTGTCAGAGAAGCCTTTGCGTTTCAGACGGCGTAAAGCGGCGTAATCCAAGTCTTGCAACTGGCCGTCTGAAACCGATTTTTCTTCTTTCACCAAGTCTTCGATTTGCGCCAAGAACCAAGGGTCGATGGCGCAGATTTCGTGGATTTCGTCCAGAGTGAAGCCTGCGCGGAACGCATCGGCTACAAACAACATACGCTCAGGGCCCGGGTTGGCAAGTTCGCGGCGGATTTCCGCTTTGTCTTCGCTGCGCGGATTGAAGCCGCACAAGCCGGTTTCCAAACCGCGCAAGGCTTTTTGGAAGCTTTCTTGAATGGTACGGCCCATTGCCATTACTTCGCCCACCGATTTCATCTGCGTGGTCAGGCGGTCGTCTGCGGCGGGGAATTTTTCAAAGGCGAAACGCGGGATTTTGGTCACGACATAGTCGATGGAAGGCTCGAACGACGCGGGCGTGCGGCCGCCGGTAATATCGTTGCGCAACTCATCCAGCGTAAAGCCGACCGCCAGTTTCGCCGCCACCTTCGCAATCGGGAAGCCCGTTGCTTTGGAAGCCAGCGCGGACGAACGGCTCACGCGCGGGTTCATCTCAATCACAATCATCTCGCCGTTTTCAGGGTTCACCGCAAACTGCACGTTCGAGCCGCCCGTGTCCACACCGATTTCGCGCAATACTGCCAACGAAGCATTACGCATGATTTGGTATTCTTTATCAGTCAATGTTTGTGCAGGCGCAACAGTGATGGAGTCACCGGTATGCACACCCATTGGGTCGAAGTTTTCAATCGAGCAGATAATGATGCAGTTGTCGTTTTTATCGCGCACCACTTCCATCTCGTACTCTTTCCAGCCGAGGACGGACTGCTCAATCAACAGCTCATGCGTAGGCGACGCATCGAAACCGCGTTCGCAAATCGCCAAAAACTCATCTTTGTTGTAGGCAATGCCGCCGCCTGAACCACCCATCGTGAAAGAAGGACGAATCAGGGTAGGGAAGCCGACCTGTTCTTGCGCTGCCAAAGCTTCGTTCATGGTGTGGCAGACAAAAGATTTCGGGCAAGACAAACCGATTTTTTCCATCGCTTCTTTAAAGCGGCCGCGGTCTTCCGCCTTATCGATAGCATCTTCGGTCGCACCGATTAATTCGACATTGTATTTCGTCAACACGCCGTTGCGCGCCAAATCCAGCGCACAGTTCAGCGCAGTCTGACCGCCCATGGTAGGCAGAATCGCATCAGGTCGCTCCTTGGCGATAATTTTTTCCACCGTCTGCCACATAATCGGCTCGATGTAGGTAACATCCGCCATTTCAGGGTCGGTCATGATCGTGGCAGGGTTGGAGTTTACCAAAATGACTTTATAGCCTTCTTCACGCAAGGCTTTGCAGGCCTGTGCGCCCGAATAGTCAAATTCGCAGGCCTGACCGATAACGATAGGGCCGGCGCCGATGATAAGGATGGATTTTAGGTCGGTACGTTTAGGCATGGGTGGGTCTTTCTTAATTTAGTAACTTGATTTGTTTCTGTGTATCTGAGAAACAATGAATTTATCAAACAAATGTGTATTGGGTATTATCCAATATAAAATTCATTAAACTCTTTGATTAAAATAAGATTTTATAATTAGGTTTATCTATACCTTAGATTAATTAATGTCATTGATCTTCTGTATGAAATTGCAGCTCTGCTAGTAGGGCTAGCTTGTCTAGATAGGATTGCATATTTTCTTTTGAACTAGTGGGAATACTTCCATCATTGTATAAGTAAATATTTGAAGTGTCGTTGCTTTTTTTGTAAGAAAGTTTTTCCGCTAATTTTGGAGTTAAATTTTTGATTTTTACAAAAATTGGTAGTTGGTTATAGTCTTTTCGTTGTGTAAAGCCAATTGGCGCATATTCTCTATTTAATACTACATAACTTCCGTCTTCTTGTTTTTCTAAGCAATATGGTAAATGAACAGAACGAAAATCATATAATGGCATTTAATTCTCCAAGTAGCTGTGGAGTAGGTTGAGCTAAAACTTAATGAAATTTTTTTCGTTATTTAACGAACAGTAGGTTTAATAACTCAACCTCCCAAAGGATTAAAAACTAGTGACAAATGTAATCAAACCCAAAATGATGCCCGGGGCATTTGCCAGCATGACGGGGTAGTCGCGTTTTTCTTTTAAAAAGCCGTAGGCAACCCATAATGTGCAGTTGATGGCGGCGACGAGGGGTTGCAACGGCGAGCCGGGGTTGCCGGCAAGGTTGTTTTGGATTTGTGGGATATAGGAAACGTACATACCGACGGCGGTCAGGGTGGCGACGACGGAAAGAATGCGCATTTGCTTTTCTGTCATGGTTCTTCCTTTCTGATTAGAGGGTTGGGTTTCAGACTGTGTAGATGTTGAGAGGGTGTCTGAATTTATTTTTTGAGGTTTGGTTTTCAGACGGCCTGTTGTTGAGTTGAGTGTGGCCGTCTGAAAAAATCAGCTTTATTGTTTTGCTGCTTTGATATTGTCAATAAATTTGTCAAACAGATAGCCGACATCTTGCGGACCCGGGCTGGCTTCGGGGTGGCCTTGGAAGCAGAACACAGGTTTGTCTGTCAGTTCGATACCTTGCAAGGTGTTGTCAAACAAGGATTTGTGGGTAATGCGCGCGTTGGCGGGCAGGGTATCGGCATCGACGGCGAAACCGTGGTTTTGGCTGGTAATGACGACTTTGCCGCTGTCCAAATCTTGTACCGGGTGGTTGGCACCGTGATGGCTGAAGCGCATTTTCAGGGTTTTTGCGCCGATTGCGAGGCTGATCAGCTGATGTCCCAAACAAATGCCGAAAATCGGTTTGCCGCTTTCCATCAGTTTTTGTACGGCTTTGATGGCGTAGTCGCAAGGCTCGGGGTCGCCGGGGCCGTTGGACAGGAATACGCCGTCAGGATTGAGTGCCAACACGTCTTCCGCGCTGGTTTGTGCGGGAACAACGGTCAGGCGGCAGCCGCGCGAGGCGAGCATGCGCAGGATGTTGGTTTTGACGCCGAAATCGTAGGCGACGACGTGGTAAGGCTGTTCGGAAGGAGTAACGAAACCTTTGCCCAATTCCCATTCGCCTTCGGTCCATTCGTAAGTTTCTGTGCAGGAAACTTCTTTTGCCAAGTCTTTGCCGACCATGCTGCCGAATGCGGCAATCAGTTCTTGTGCTTTTTCAACGGTGGCATCTGCACCGGTCAAGATTGCACCGCCTTGCGAGCCTTTTTCACGCAACAGGGTGGTTAGGCGGCGGGTGTCGATATCTGCGATGGCGACGGTTTGGTTGCGTACCAAATAGTCGTGCAGGCTTTCAGAGGCGCGGAAGTTGCTGTGTAAGAGTGGCAGGTCGCGGATAATCAAACCGGCGGCGTAAACACTGCGGCTTTCTTCATCTTCGGCGTTGGTGCCGGTGTTGCCGATGTGTGGGTAGGTAAGGGTAACGATTTGTTTGCAGTAGGAAGGGTCGGTCAGGATTTCCTGATAGCCGGTCATGGAAGTGTTGAACACGACTTCGCCTGAAGTCGAACCTTCGTAACCGATTGATGTGCCGTGAAATACGCTGCCGTCAGCGAGAACGAGAAGAGCCGGAGTGGTCATGATGGAATCCTGTTTGCCTGATGATGATCGGTTCGAAAAAAATGGGTCAGGCCGTCTGAAAAATAAAAATTGTTTACAAAAAAGACAGCCTTCGGAAATCTCGGCTAAAAAAAAACACGCTCCGCAGCTTTGATTTTGCTGTGTAACGTGCTTTTTCAGACATAGCGGTCTATGCCGTAGAAGCAATGTATTTTAAGTCAAAGTAATAGGAATTTCAAGCATAGAGCAAATAATCGATAATTTAAAAACGTTTTATCTTACGGTACAGTCCCTTGCTTTTGGAATGCTTGATGAATAAAGTTGAACTAAATATTCAGTCAGGCCGTCTGAAAACTGAGCAGGCAGATTGTTTCATTTTTGTTGTGTTTGAAATGCAGGTGTAGGGAAATTCAGCCGAATCAAACATGAAACAGGCTGTTTATGCTAGAATCGTAACCTCATAAAAAATAAAAACAACGTCATTTTTAGCTGAGATTATCCGATGAAAAAAGAACACATTATGCAAAACGCTCCATCAGGCCGCTATCGCCTCATTCATGCAAGCGTAGCTTCCGCTTTAGCACTCATCAGTATTTCCGTTCAGGCAAATACGCAGCAATTTGCCCAAACTCCTTTTTACCTGCAAAACAAAACCGACGTCAGCGGCCAACCCAAAGTCAAACACAATATTATGTTTTTGATTGATGACTCGGGCAGTATGCAATGGAATGTACAAGGTAAGGAAACATCTGTACGGGCTGATAAAAGAATAACGATTACTAAGGAGGCCCTAAAATCGGTATTGAAAGAGTATGGCGAAAAACAACGATTCCAGTGGGGTTTGCAAACTCTGCATAACAATGGTCGTACTGATACTCCAGATGAGGGGGGCTTTACCGATGATTGGAAGGATGTTCAAAGGAGGGTAGATGGCATTGATCCTGGCCATGCTACGCCAATCACGCGCCGCTACTATGAAGTAGTCAAAAACTTTGTGATGCCCAATATCAAATACCGTTGTCAGAAGTCTTATGTGATTGTGATGTCGGACGGCGATGCCAATATGAGTTGTAGTAACCAGATTCCAGGTGAAGATCCTCGTTTATCTCGTAATACTAACTTCAACTACGATAGGGATTATTACTATTCAAACTATTACCGCGATATTGAACGTAGTGCGGGTACGTCTGCATACCAATATTTTGGTCCGTCTGAAGTGAAGGCTAATGATGATAGCTATGGGAAAGGTAAATTCTTTAATGGTGGAGGTCGTATCAAAGGATACTTTGATTTTCTACCTTATCAATATGATAATGATTTTGGCTTGCCTGAGAATGAAAAGAAATTGCTATGTCAATCTAGTAAATATAAGCATGAGTATGATCCTAATTATGGTAGGTATATGTGGGTAGCTGCAGGCGAAATTATTGTTCCTTATTGGGATAGGAACTATAAGGATGAAAAACGCGGTATGCGTTTCTTTAGCCAGACTTTGGCAGAAAAAGACATTAAAACAGCAAAAGACGGTTCAGATGCTGCGGGTAAGAGCTGGGATGGTGATCCAAGCGATCCCAAAGGCATAGATTACAGCAAGCAATTGGTTCAGACTTTTACTGTGGGTTTTGGTGAGGGGATCTCTGAAGTTGGGAGAGAGTATCTGGAAAAGGGTGCGAGCCGTCCAGACTGGTATTTTAATGCTGCGAAAAAAGAAGATTTGCTTGAAGCCTTTAAAACCATTGTCGACAATATTGAAAATGACAGCAAAAATACGAAATTTGAAGGAGTATCCTCTACTGCTCCGGCAACGACCAGTATGGGTATTCCCGATATGGCGGCAACGGTTCATTTGAATACCGGCTCTTGGAGTAGTCAATTGCGGTTTTATAAATTGAACCGTGATGGTACACCTATCAATACGACTGAGTTTGTTCAGCCATCATTTAATAACCGCCTTACTTTGGTTAATGACGGCAGTAAGACCTATTTCATCGATAGAGTTGCAGATAATGAGGCTTCAAATGCCGATTTTGGCATTTCAGACGGTAGTGCGAAAGATAAGTTGGAATGGAAAAATGCATTGCTGAAATGGACTGGCCGAGTAGGTAGTGATGAAACCATCAAAGCGGATGCAGAGACAAAAGGTTATAGCCAGTCTTATCGAATTCGTCCGACAGATTCTGCTGATTCAAGTAAAGATGAACGTAATTTAGGCGATATTTTAGATGGTTCGGTTGCAGCTATTGGCGATAAGCGCGACAACCGTCAAGAGTTTTTGGTCTCTGCTGCCAATGACGGCATGGTACATATTTTCCGTAATGGTACGCCTAGCAATCCTTATGACTTGAAACTCAGCTATATTCCGGCAGGCATGGAGCGCGAGGACGATCAAGGTCAAGCGACAACTTTGGGCAAGGTTCTGAAAGATATTGCACGCGATGGTTACGGCTCTGGCACGCCGCACCGTTATATGGTTAATGGTGGCTTTGTTCTCCGCCAAACACCTGATAAGCAAACCTTTATGTTTGGTGCGATGGGTCAAGGTGGACGCGGTGCGTATGCGTTGAATATTGGTGCGGTAGCTAACAGCGATCGTAGTGGTTGGAATACGACTGTGCCTTTGTTTGAAACAAAAAAAGGCTTTGACAATAAGCTGGGTTATACCATTGGTTCGACACAAATCGGCCGTGTTTCCATCAAACGCGATACCACTCCGGTCAATCTGGAATCGAATGTGCGTTATGCGGGCTTCTTGGCTAGCGGCTATCGTACTGAGGATGTGAACAGTGCCGACAATGAAACGGCTTTGTATGTTTATGATATGACAGGGAAAGAGGCAGGGACAAAAAATACTGGTACTAATGTTTCTTCTTCTAAAGCCGGCAAGCTCTTAGCTAGAATTCCTGCACCGAATGGCAAAGGCGGCCTCTCTACCCCTACTTTGGTAGACACCGATTTTGACGGTATTGTTGATATTGCTTATGCCGGTGACCGTTACGGCAATATGTTCCGCTTCGACTTGAGAGGTAAAACCGAGTCTGAATGGTCGGCGCAAATGATTTTCCAAGGTTCGGGGAATCAACCGATTACGTCTGCGCCTGCGGTATCACGTCGTGGTAAAGATAAGTATGTCGTTATTTTTGGTACGGGTAGCGAGATTTATCAGAATGAACTAGAAGGTACTAACGGACAAATCAATGCCGTTTACGGTATTTACGATGATGTATCTACTGATGCGGTTTTGGCAAAAAGTAGTGAGTTGGAACAGCAAACCAGAGAAAGTGACGACGAACATATTTATGTCAGCGACAATAAGGTTGGTGAAGGTAAAAAAGGCTGGAGTCTGACTTTAGATCCGAATGAACGTGTGACTGTCAAGCCGACGATGATTTTGCGTACAGCTGTTGTGACCATCCGCAAGTATGAAACCAAAACAATTCATACTGACTCTTCTAGTACCGATGTTTGTTTACCGGACAGTACATCCACACAAACGACAGCGAAAACGATTATTCTGGGTGTAAATGCTGAAAATGGCGGTCGTTTGGGCTTGCGTGATGCGCGTATCTCCAGCAAGGATCGTACATTTATCAAACGCGAGAATAATGGCCAGATTTATTACGCCAACGGTATGACTTTTGATGGTGTTATCAACTTTACTTATATAAATTCCAGCAAAGCCGATGATTCTCCGGTAACTGCCGATGGCGATAGCGGCGGCACGGGTACGGATAAGGAGTTGAACGCTACGCCGAGCGTGCCAAACAATAAATGTTTTGCAACCAAAGGCGATCGCAGTCTCTTGTCTAACCAGCTGGTTAGCCTGGAAGTACAAGGCCGTACATGCGGACTCAAACGCATCAGCTGGCGTGAATTGTTCTTTTAATTGGTAAGGATTAAGCATCGAGGCCGTCTGAATTTTTTCAGACGGCCTTTTCTGTTGAGTGGTAGTAATTGAGAGATGCTGGATTAAAAAATGGAAAACTTTGTTTGTGGATATAACAAGCTTTGATCAAATTGAGAGCTTGGATAAAGTTAAATGACAGACTTAGGCTATTCTTTTTTAATTTTCTACTATTTGGCTAAGAAGTTAAAAGGCCGTCTGAAAAATATCTTTTCAGACGGCCTTTGATTTAAAAAGAGCTAATCAAGGAGCGCATTGTTAGATGCTGTTTTTAATAATTTTCCGCAGAGTGGATAGTTGCCGGCGGCTGACGGGCAGCGGGGTCGGAATATCGAGAATTTTAGCGCCCCATGTGGATGCGTATTCGTCGTTTTCGTCGTCGTCCAGTCGAATCAGGCTGTCGAGGGTGTGGCGGAAGACGAGGGCATTGCGATGGATGCGGATGACTTTGTCGCCCAGCAATTCTTCCCAGTAAACCAAGGTCTTCGGTAATTCGTAGCTGTGGCCGTCGCCGGTAAACAGATAGACGGTTTTGTGTTCCGCCATCAGGTAACGCGCCTGTTGCCATGGGATTTCAACCATGCGTTCGCGGTTGTACACTTTGAAATGGGTGAAACTGTCTGCTTTTTCGCGGTTTTTCTCGATGATGCGGTCAAGCGCGGTTTGCAGGCGGGTCATTTTGATCGGTTTGAGCAGATAGTCTGCGGCGGCCAGCTCAAACGCGCGCAGGGCGTGTTCTTCGTAGGCTGTGGTGAATACAATTTCCGGCTGGCGTTTGGCGGTACGCTTAATGCGTTCGACAAACTCGAGACCGTCGATTTCCGGCATGCCGATGTCGGCAAATACGATGTCGACTTCGTGGACACTCAGCCACTCCAATGCTGGCATGGCATGGTGAAAGACGTTGAGCAGTACGACATTGCACTCTTCCAATAATACACGTAAGCGTTCTGCTGCTAATACTTCGTCTTCTACAATAATGGCACTTGGCATAGCGGTATTCTTTTTGTTGTATCGTGGGAGATCTGCCGCGCTTTGTCATCCTCAATAACGCGTCAGCCGTATGTTGTTACAACCTTGAAATTATCAGTTTGTGACAATTTTAGGAAATTTTTAAAATATACATGATTTTTCGCTTCTTGGGCATGGTTTGGGATGAGTCGGAAGATTACTTACATAATTTTATGAAATATTGTAATACCCAGAGTAATTTTGTTGTAATCATGCTAATTCAGTCCGTGATAATGGACGATTTTGGGATTTTGTCCATTTGCCAGTGTGCCACCGCCCAATCGAGCAATTCCTGCGGACGGTTCATAGCAGGTGCATCGGGCAGGTTGAGGTAGGTTAGGACTTGGCGGAGAAGTTGTTCTTTTTGATTCAAATCCAAAGCCGGGGCAAGGGTTTGTTTCGACCATTTTTGCCCTTGGCTGTTGGTCAATAGGGGAAGGTGTGCGTAGGCCGGTGTGGGAACGCCGAGGCATTGTTGCAGATAGATTTGGCGTGGCGTGGAAACGAGCAAATCTTGACCGCGGACAATATGGGTTATGCCTTGGTCGGCATCGTCAGCAACCACGGCAAGCTGATATGCCCAATAGCCGTCGGCACGGAGCAGGACGAAATCGCCGATATCGTGTGCCAGATTTTGTGCGTAATGTCCGACAATGCCGTCTGAAAAACCGATCACGCGATCGGGAACTTGAATGCGCCATGCCGGAGTTTTGTTTTGCGTATCGGGTCTTTGCTGAGGATTGCGGCAACGGCCGTTATATACAAATCCGTCTGCGCCATGTGTTGCCGCCGCCTGCCAGTCTTTGCGGCTGCAATAGCAGGGATACACCAGCTCGGCTGCTTTGAGGTGGTCGAGGGTGTCTTGATATAGGTCGTAACGGCGGCTTTGATAGACGACTTCGCCATCCCACTCAAAGCCGAAGGCTTCAAGCGTGCGCAAAATGTCGGCGGCGGCGCCGGGCATTTCGCGCGGGGGGTCAAGGTCTTCAATGCGGACCAGCCATTTGCCCTGATGAGCGCGCGCGTCGGCATAGGAGGCGACGGCGGTCAGTAGGGAGCCGATATGAAGCAGGCCGGTAGGGCTGGGGGCGAAACGTCCTATATACATGGCAGGGTGGTTTTGTAGGGCAGGGGAAGTATGCCTGCACGGTATTCAAATCGTGATAGAAAAGGGCGTGCCGTACACGCCCGAATTTGGGTTTCAGACGGCCTGAGACTTTTCAAAATGATTTAAGTTTCTCGGCCGTCCGTTCAATCCGCTTAAGCCAAGGGAGCCAGTAGTTTGGCGAAAGCGTCTTCAAATTGTTTCAAACCGTCTTCCTGCAAACGAGTTGCCAAAGTTTCGACATCAATGCCGAGTTTCGCGGTTTCGGCAAGCTGCGCTTTGGCTTCGTCCACACCTTCGGTCAAAGTAGCTTTGGCGGTGCCGTGGTCGATAAAGGCTTTGAGTGTGGCATCGGGAACGGTGTTGACGGTATGGGCGCCAATCAGGCTATCAACGTACAACGTGTCAGGATAGGCAGGGTTTTTCACGCCGGTAGATGCCCATAAAAGTTGGACGCGGTTGGCACCTTTTTCGGCAAGTGCGGCAAATTCGCTGCTGCCGAAGTATTGCGCCCAATCTTGATAGGCGGCTTTGGCCAGTGCAATGGCGACTTTGCCTTTGAGGTGGTCGGGCAGGGTGGCGTCCAATGCGGCATCGACACGGGAAATAAAGAAGCTGGCGACAACTTGGATATGGGAAACGTCGTGTCCTGCTTCCAAACGTTTGGCAATGCCGCGCGTGTAGGCCGCATAGGCTTTGAGGGTTTGGGCGCGGGAGAAGAGCAGGGTCAGGTTGACGCTGATGCCGTCTGAAACGAGGATTTCAAGCGCTTCGATGCCTTCGTCGGTTGCCGGTACTTTAATCATGACATTTTTACGGCCGATGGCGGCGTGCAGGCGGCGCGCTTCTTCAACCGTGCCTTGTGCGTCTTTGGATAATTCAGGCGAAACTTCGAGGCTGACGAAGCCGGTTTTGCCGCCGGTGGATTCATGTTCGGCAAGACATACGTCGCAAGCGGCTTGTACGTCGGCAACCGCCATGGTTTCGTAGCGTTGTTTCGGGGTCAGGTTTTGCTGTTTGAGTGCGGCTACTTTATCGGCGTACAGGGCATCTCCGGCAAAGGCTTTTTGGAAAATGGCAGGATTGGAAGTTACGCCACACACACCTTGCTTCAGCATTTCTGCCAATTCGCCGCTTTGTACCAGCGAACGGGAGAGATTGTCCAACCAGATTTGTTGTCCTAATGCTTTAACGTCCGATAAAATAGTCATCTCTGATTCCTTTTACATAATAGGTTTGTTTGTGAAGTGGCGGTAATGCTACGCCGATTCGATGAATTTGAACAGTTTACAGCCGATTAATTTGGGCAAAACAAACCTAAATTCAAGCACGAAAGGTGGCTTTGATGGCGGAAAACACACTTTATCTCGACTGGGCGCGCGATGTATTGGATACGGAAGCCGAAGGTTTGCGCGAAATTGCGGCGGCTTTGGACCATGATTTTATCCGTGCGGCGGAAGCATTGTTGCACTGCAAGGGCAGGGTCGTCATTACCGGCATGGGTAAGTCCGGACACATCGGCCGCAAAATGGCGGCAACCATGGCTTCTACCGGCACACCTGCGTTTTTCGTCCATCCTGCCGAAGCGGCACACGGCGACTTGGGCATGATTGTGGACCACGATGTCGTGGTTGCCATTTCTAATTCCGGCGAAAGCGATGAAATTGCGGCGATTATTCCGGCGTTGAAACGTAAAAACATCACGCTTATTTGTATCACTGCCCATCCGACTTCGACCATGGCGCGTCATGCCGATATCCATATTACCGCGGCGGTTTCCAAAGAAGCTTGTCCGCTCGGCCTTGCACCGACTTCCAGTACGACCGCCGTGATGGCCTTGGGCGATGCGCTGGCGGTGGTATTGCTGCAGGCGCGAGCGTTTACGCCGGATGATTTTGCTTTGAGCCATCCGGCCGGAAGCTTGGGCAAACGCCTGTTGCTGCGCGTGGCGGATATCATGCACAAAGACGAAGCCCTGCCAGCCGTTTTGTTGGGCACGCCGTTAAAAGAAGCCATTGTCCGCATGAGTGAAAAAGGCTTGGGTATGTTGGCGGTAACCGATGCCGAAGGCCGTCTGAAAGGCGTATTTACCGATGGCGACTTGCGCCGTCTGTTTCAAGAACGCGACAGCTTTGCCGGTTTGAAAGTGGACGACATCATGCACGCCTCTCCGAAAACCATCTCTGCCGATCGTCTCGCCACCGAAGCTTTGAAAGCCATGCAAAGCGGCCATGTGAACGGTTTGCTGGTGGTCGAAGAAAACGGCGTGCTGATTGGCGCGCTGAACATGCACGATTTATTGATGGCACGAATTGTCTGAATCGACGGCAAAAACGTTTTCAGATGGCCTTATGCTAGAATAGGCCGTCTGAAACAAGGAAACCTTATGCAAAACCTCTCTTCCGACCTGCAACAACGCGCTTCAGGCATCAAACTGCTGATACTGGATGTGGACGGTGTTTTGACCGACGGCCGCATTTTTATTCGCGACAACGGCGAAGAAATCAAATCGTTCCACACTTTGGACGGACATGGTTTGAAAATGCTTCAGGCCAGCGGCGTGCAAACGGCGATTATTACCGGCCGCGATGCGCCTTCCGTCGGTATCCGCGTGAAGCAGCTCGGTATCAACTATTACTTCAAAGGCATTCATGACAAACGTGTCGCCTACGCCCAATTACGCGAACAGGCCGGTGTGGAGGAGCATGAGTGCGCCTTTGTCGGCGACGATGTTGTCGATTTGCCCGTGATGGTGCGTTGCGGATTGGCGGTCGCCGTCCCGGAAGCGCATTGGTTTACTTTGCAATACGCCCATTATGTAACCCGACGTTCCGGCGGCGCAGGCGCGGTGCGTGAAGTGTGCGATTTGATTATGCAGGCGCAAGGTACGCTTGAACCTGCTTTGAAAGAGTATGTACGATGAAAATCAGATGGCGTTACGGAATCGCCTTTCCGCTGGTGTTGGCCGTTTCACTCGGCGCACTGGCGGCGTGGCTCGGCCGCATCAGCGAAGTGCAGGTCGAAGAAGTCGTCCTCAATCCGAATGAGCCGCAATATTCGATGAAAGGCATCAACGGCAAACGTTTTGACCAAGAAGGCCGTCTGAAAGAAAACCTGAGCGCGGTCGATGCCGTCCAATATCCGAATAGCGCAGACGTGCATTTGGACAAACCACATCTTTCGTTTTACCGCGACGGCAGCCTGCTGTACGAAGTCGGCAGTGACAAAGCAGCGTACAATATTCAAAACAAGAAAGTCGTTTTTGAACAGAATGTTGTCTTAAACAAAGCGGCAGATGCCAAGCGTTTGGCCGGCATCGTCAAAACCGAACGCTTGAATGTCGATACCGAGGCGCAATACGCCCATACCGACAGCCCCGTTACTTTCCAATACGGACAGTCCAGCGGTCAGGCAAACGGCATGACTTATGATCACAAAACCGGTTTGCTGAATTTCCCTTCCAAAGTGAAAGCCACAATTTATGATACAAAAAATTTGTAAAACTTTAGCCCTTGTTGCCGTTTTTGCCGCCAGCCCGGCCTTTGCCCTGCAAAGCGACAGCAAGCAGCCGATTCAAATCGAAGCCGACCAAGGCTCGCTTGACCAAAACAACCAAAGCACCACCTTTTCCGGCAACGTCATCATCAAACAAGGCACGCTCAATATCCGTGCCGGCAGCGTGACCGTTTCGCGCAACGACAAAAGCGAGCAGTTGATGAAAGCCACCGGCTCGCCCGTCAAATTCAGCCAAGAGTTGGACGGCGGCAAAGGCGTAGTCAACGGCCAAGCCAATACCGTCATGTATTCTTCCGCAGCCAAC
The DNA here is from genome assembly GCF_001810035.1 of Neisseria sp. HMSC058F07. Taxonomy (NCBI): domain Bacteria; kingdom Pseudomonadati; phylum Pseudomonadota; class Betaproteobacteria; order Neisseriales; family Neisseriaceae; genus Neisseria; species Neisseria sp. HMSC058F07. Next base: position 402,346 of record NZ_KV799674.1, read on the forward strand.
CTCGTTACTCTGTCCGGCAATGCCAAAGTACAGCGCGGCGGCGATGTGGCCGAAGGTGCGGTCATCACTTACAACACCAAAACCGAGGTTTACACCATCAACGGCAGCGCCAAATCCGGTGTGAAATCCGCCGCCAAATCCGGCCGCGTCAGCGTTGTTATCCAGCCGTCCAGTACGCAGAAAAACAAATAAGAAAACACACAAAAAGGCCGTCTGAAAAAGTTTCAGACGGCCTGAGGTCAATATCGAAAGTCAACAGAATATGAGCGCAAACAACAGCCGTCTTGTGGTTCAAAACCTGCAAAAAAGTTTCAAAAAACGCCAAGTCGTCAAAAGCTTCTCCCTTGAAATCGAAAGCGGCGAAGTCATCGGCCTGCTCGGCCCCAACGGCGCGGGTAAGACCACCAGCTTTTACATGATAGTCGGCCTGATTGCCGCCGATGCAGGCAGCGTAATGTTGGACGGCCAAGAATTGCGCCACCTGCCCATTCACGAACGCGCCCGCCTCGGCGTTGGCTATCTGCCGCAGGAGGCCTCGATTTTCCGCAAAATGACCGTGGAACAAAATATCCGCGCCATTTTGGAAATCAGCATGAAGGACAAAAGCCGCATCGATGCCGAACTTGAAAAACTGTTGGCAGATTTGAATATTGAGCGCCTGCGCAACAACCCTGCGCCGTCCTTGTCCGGTGGCGAACGCCGCCGTGTCGAAATCGCGCGCGTGTTGGCCATGCAGCCGCGTTTCATTTTGTTGGACGAACCTTTTGCCGGCGTTGACCCGATTGCCGTCATCGATATTCAGAAAATCATCGAGTTCCTCAAATCACGCGGTATCGGCGTATTGATTACCGACCACAACGTGCGCGAAACCCTCAGCATCTGCGACCGTGCCTACATCATCAGCGACGGTACGGTATTGGCTTCAGGCAAGCCGGATGATTTAGTCAACAATGAACAAGTCCGTTCGGTTTATTTGGGTGAAAATTTCAAATATTGAATGCATATTTGACGGTATATGAGACCCTCATTTCAATTGAGGGCGGCTATAAATATTGGAATAATCACTAAAAATACAAATATAATACCGATAAACTAATCTTTCAGACGGCCTGCCGTATAAAGGCCGTCTGAAAAACTATCCATACATTTCGAATTAAACACTATGTCTTCACTCGTCCTTAAACTCAAACAGACCCAGCAGCTCAACCAGCGGCTGCAACAGTCTCTGCGCATCTTGCAGATGTCGGGTCTTGAGCTTGAGCGCGAAGTGGAAGACTGGTTGTCAGACAATCCTCTGCTTGAGCGTCCGGAAAGCGATGAATTTGCCGATAGCGGGCTCAACCGTGCGGTAACCATGCCGCGCGCAGGTCAGCAGTTGAGCGGCGACGATGCCGAAGATATTTGGAGCAACATCGCCGAAGAAGAGGATTTCAAACACTATCTGCATGCCCAAGTGTGCGAGCATCCGCTCTCGCAAGTGGAAGCGGCCTATGTTCACGTCTTGATTGATTTTTTGGACGAACAAGGCTACCTCACCGACAGCCTCGAAGAAATTATCGACCACACGCCGTTGGAATGGATGCTGGACGAAGAAGCCCTGCAAAACGCGCTGGATGTATTGCAAACCTTTGAGCCGCCCGGCGTGGCGGCGGCGGATTTGACCGAGTCGCTTATGTTGCAGTTAATGCGTTTGCCGGCTTCTCCTGCCCGACAAATGGCCGCGCATTTGGTGCAAAGTTCGCTTCAAGACTTAGGCAAAAACCGCAAACAAAACGTTCTGCGTTTCCGCAAACTTTATCCCGATACCGACAGCAAAACCATAGAAGCCGCGCTCGATATGATTGCCGGGCTCAATCCCTATCCAGCCTACGGCTTCGCCTCTGCCACGCCTACGCCTTATATTCAGCCTGACGTTTGGGTCAAAGAGGGCAAGGACGGCTGGGAAGTCATCAGCAACGAAGCGGCTTGGCCGAAGCTGCAGCTCAATCAGGAATATTGCGACCTGATGAAATCAGAGGAAGAGGGCGCACCGGAGTGGAAGGAAAAAATCAACGAAGCCAAGCAGCGCATTGATTCTTTGGAGCTGCGTAAAAGCACTGTCCTCCGCCTTGCCGAGTATATCGTCAAAAATCAGGAAGATTTTTTCATCTTCGGAGAAATCGGCCTGTCTCCCATGCTGATGAAAGATGCCGCCGCCGAATTGGGTTTGGCGGAAAGTACCATCTCGCGTGCCGCCAATCAGAAATATTTGTCTTGCCCGCGCGGCCTGTTTGCGTTACGCTATTTCTTCACACAGGCAGTCAATGCCGATGATGATGGCGAAGGGTTCAGCCAAGGCGCAATCAAAGCCGTATTGAGCCAGTTGATTGAAAGTGAAGACAGCAGCAAACCCTATTCGGACGAGACCCTCGTCAAATTATTAAAACAACGCGGCATTGAAATTGCCAGACGTACAGTTGCTAAATATAGAGAATCATTAGACATCCCACCGGCACACAAACGAAAATTTACCGAGTAGATATATTCCGATCCGTTTTGACGGACTAACCAACCGAAGGAGCTGTATCATGAATCTGAAAATCACCGGTCTGAATTTTGATGTTACCGAAGCCATCAAAAACTACGTTTCCGACAAGTTGGCACGAATCAGTCGCCACGCCGACAACATCATTTCCGTGACCATCACGCTCTCGGTGGAAAAAGTCAGCCAGAAAGCCGAAGCCGATGTGCATTTGGCAGGCAAAGATTTGCACGTTGAAGCGATTGAACAGGATATGTATGCCGCGATTGATGTTTTGATGGACAAACTCGACCGCGCTGTTTTGAAACATAAAGAAAAAAGCGGCGATGTCCGCAGTACTGTCAAACCTGCTGCCGAATAAAGTTTTTGTATGATAAAGGCCGTCTGAATATTCAGACGGCCTTTTGTTTTGCTAGATGTTTTAGACTGGCAATCTAGTTACTCACTTTTTCACCATTCCACGGTGCCACTTTAAACAGCAATAACATACCTGGTATTCCCAAAGCGAAACACAGCCAGTAGAAATTAAAGTAACCCATCGCTTCAATCAGATAACCTGCCGAAGCATTGATAAATGTACGTGGAACGGCTGACAGGCTGGTAAAGAGGGCTAATTGTGTGGCCGTAAATGCAGGATTGGTTTCACGAGCCATATAGGCAACAAATGCTGCTGTACCTAAACCGACACCAGCTGCTTCTGCACCAATCACTGCCGCAAGCATCATTTGTTCTGTCAGTGTGATGGTTTCAAACTTGCCAAAATTTGCCAACCAGGAAAAGCCTAGAATCGTTACCCATTGAGCTACGCCGAAAACCCATAATGCCCTATTGATACCAAGTTTCAACATCCAAATACCGCCTACAATACCGGCAATGACAGCAGGCCACAGGCCGGCATTTTTGGCAATCAGGCCGATGTCGGTTTTGCTGAAGCCCATGTCCAGATAAAACGGTGTGGCCAGAGAAGTTGCCATGCTGTCGCCCAGTTTGTAGAGAAAGATAAACAGCAATACCAATATAGCCTGTTTGATTCCTTTGCGGGAGAAGAACTCACTGAAAGGGTCAGAGACTGTTTGGGCAAATGTACGCGACACAGATGGTGGAATGTCAGGCTCTTTGGCTAAAAACAGGGTCATCAGCAGACCGGGCAGCATAAATAGTGCAGTAATGATGAATACGTTGTGCCAAGGCATCAAGTCGGCCAAAATCAAGCTGAGCGATCCGGGTACCAAAGCGGCGATACGGTAGGCATTGACGTGGATAGAGTTGCCTAAGCCTAATTCTTCATCTGACAAAATTTCGCGGCGAAATGCATCCAATACAATATCTTGGCTAGCAGAGAAAAAGGCGACCACCAACGATAAGCCCATAATTACATATAAATGCTGAGCAGGATTTAGGAAGGCGTAAATGAGCAAGGCCAGCAGCAAACCAATTTGTGTCACCAGCATCCAACCGCGCCGCCGTCCTAAAAAAGGTAATCTGACCAAATCAATGACGGGAGACCAGATAAATTTCCAAGTAAAAGGCAGGCCGATTAGTGCCATCAGGCCGATGGTTTTCAAATCGACGTGTTCGCTGCGCAACCATGCCGGAATCAGGTTGATCAGAAAATAAAGCGGCAGCCCCGAAGTGAAGCCTGTGAAAATACAAATCAGCATTTTGCGCGAAAAAATCTTGCGCCAAGTGCTGGGTTGGGGTGCGGTTGTCATAATGGAATCAATAAAAAAAGAAAAGGGATATTGTAGCAAAGATGGGGGATATGGCGAATGAGCTTCTGCTATCTTTATTGAATAAAGGCCGTCTGAAACTTTGACAAATTAAGTTTCAGACGGCCTTTTGTTGGAACAACTGGTTTGGCGGGCAACGGAGACTTCAGGACGGAAGAAGGGTTGCTTGGGTGTATTTATAAAATTGAAGTTAAGAAAGTTTCAGACGACCCCTAGAGATCGTTTGAACGATGAGAAATATCAGTGGTAATTTGTGCCGTCAGTGTAGCCGTTTCCTGATTTGTCCACAGCAAAAGCAGAAATCGGACCGACCGTTACTGTCCCTTTAGGCTGAGTTTCTTGGTAATACTCATATGCTGCAACACCCATACCAGTTGCAGCACCAACAGCAGCACCAATTGTGCCACCGACCATAATAGCTGGTCCGGCAGGAATACTGCCAAAAGCTATACCGACACCAGACCAATACCTGCACCAATTGATCCTCCTATTTATGCACCATTTGCTCCTCCTTGAAGGATTCTCTCTCCTAAGCCTCCTCCATAAATTAGTTCCAGATCCTCAATGGATAGTTCAATCATGTTATTTTTCCTTTTCAAAAAAATTAGATGTAGAATATTGAGTTAATACACCCAATATGGAAAAAATAATAAAAGCATGAATATAAATCATAAAATCAACATTATCTCCTTGGTAGCTTTCATAAATAAAAACGATTGGTATTGATATACAAATTAAAATGTACAGGGACTTTGAAATTACCAGTAACTTATACACAAATTTTGATTTCATAGCCTAGTCTTTCATTTGAATAAAATCTACCCTAATCAACTTTCCAACCAACTTCCTAACTTCTTCATGCTTTCCCTGATTGAAGTTAACCAGTAGATTTTTCAACAATATGTATATTATGTTAAATAATAAATGGTAATTGTCACATTCAAATATTAAGGATAACCTACTTTGAAACTATATCGCTTTGATGCGTAATTCTATAAAAAACATTGAATTTTCATGTTTTCTATTTATCCAGTATTTTGGAGTTGATAAGTGAGAGCAAAAAACTTTGGAAATCTACGATTCTCCTTCCAACACCTCATCATTTCTCTAGAGAATTTAGGCAAAGGCGATATTGATAACTCATTTCATTAAATGGAACTAAATGAGAATTATTTATTTATAAAATCCTTTTAAATTAATGGGTTACAATAAAAATTGATAAAATAAAATTGACTATTCTCAATAAAATGAGTAAAATTCATCCGCAAATACAAATTTTGTATTGTGATACATCTATTAACCGCATTAAGAAAAGGAGTTAGTTATGCTAAGTAAGTCAATTACAGCAAAATTAAACGAACAAATTAATCTCGAGTTGTATTCATCAAATGTCTATTTGCAAATGAGTGCATGGTGCCATAAACATGGTTATGAAGGCGCTGCAGCATTTTTACTTCGTCATGCCGATGAAGAATTGGAACATATGCAAAAGTTGTTTACTTATGTGAGCGAAACCAGTGGAATGCCTTTGTTAGGTAAAATTGACGCCCCTAAACACGATTACGCTTCATTAAAAGAAGTTTTTGAAACAACACTTGAACACGAAAAACTAGTGACATCTAAAATTAATGAGTTAGTTGAGAGTACTTTTGCAGAAAAGGATTACTCTACTTTTAACTTCTTACAATGGTATGTAGCTGAACAGCATGAAGAAGAAAAATTATTTAACAGTATTGTTGATAAATTCAAACTTCTTGGTGAAAGTGGTACAGCGCTCTACTACATTGATCGTGAATTAAAAACTTTATAAGAATAGGAGAAATAAAATGTTATCAAATAGCGTGATTAAACTATTAAATGATCAAATGAATTTAGAGTTTTATTCTTCTAACTTATATTTACAAATGAGCGCCTGGTGCGAACAACAAGGTTTCGAAGGAGCTGCAAAATTTTTATCAGAGCATGCGGCTGAGGAAATGCAGCATATGCGTAAACTCTTCACTTATTTAAATGAGACCGGCGCATTGGCTATCATCACACAAATTGATGAACCACCTCATCAATTTTCATCATTGAAACAAGTACTTGAATTAACTTATGAACATGAAAAGTTAATTACCTCTAAAATCAATGAATTAGTTGGTAGAACTTTTGAAGAGAAAGACTACTCTGCCTTTAACTTCTTACAATGGTATGTGGCTGAACAACATGAAGAAGAAAAATTATTCAGTGGAATTTTGGATAAATTAAATCTTCTTGGTGAAGATGGTAAAGGTTTGTTCTTAGTTGATAAAGATTTAGGCGCATTAACAACAAACAACTAATCAAGTCTGATGAAAAAGGCTAAGTCATTATCGATTTAGCCTTTTTTTATATCAAAATCTAGCTACTTTTGTCTAAAAGTGCGGTGCTTTAACGGTTCATTCTTACCGCCGATTAGGTTTTGAAATGCCCGTAAGACAGGCAGATATGCTTGTCTTACGGGCATTTTATTTTCAGACGGCCTTCGATCTTGCGTTGCAGTTGCGGTAGAAGGCGATCAGACCGTTGGTGGAGCTGTCGTGTGCAGGCGTGCCGCGTTCGAGTTCGGGTTCGATGGTTTTGGCCAGCTCTTTACCGTATTCCACGCCCCATTGGTCGAAGGGGTTGATACGCCAAATCACGCCTTGAACGAAAGTACGATGTTCGTAAGCAGCCATCAGCATGCCGAGGTTGAAAGGCGTCAGGCTGTCGATGAGCAGGCTGTTGCTCGGACGGTTGCCGGGGAATTCTTTTTGCGGTGCAAGGCGGTCGCGTTCGTCTTGGGACAGGGCAGCTAATTCGACTTGTACTTCGTCTAAGGTCTTGCCTTTCATCAGCGCTTCGGCTTGGGCGAAGGCGTTGGCAACGGTAAAGCGGTGTTGGCGGTGGTTGCCGTAGATTGTGGTCATGGGGACGATGAAATCAACGGGAATCAGACGCGTACCTTGGTGCAGAAGCTGGAAGTAGGCATGTTGGCAGTTGACGCCTTCATCACCAAAGACAATGCCGCCGGTGGTGCAGGAAACGGGTTGGCCGTCTGAAGTACGCTGTTTGCCGAGGCTTTCCATATCGAGTTGGTTGAGCCATGGGGTAAAGAGGCGCATGTTGTGGCTGTATGGGACAACGGTTTGGCCGTCTGAATGTTGGAAGTTGTTGTACCAAACGTTGATGAGTGCCATCAGGACGGGAATATTGCGGCGGAATGGCGTTTCGAAGAAATGGGTATCCATCGCGTGTGCGCCAGCCAGCATTTTGCGGAACGCTTTTTCGCCGACGGCAACCATCAGTGGCAGGCCAATGGGCGACCAGACGGAATAGCGGCCGCCGACCCAGTCGGACATGGCAAAGACTTTGTCGGGGGAGATACCGAAATTTTGGGCTGCGGCCACATCGGCGGAAATGGCGCAGAAGTGGCGGTAGATGCCGGAATCAGGCAAACCTGCATCACGGTACCAAGTACGCGCCGCATAGGCATTAAGCAGGGTTTCCGGTGTGCGGAACGATTTGCTGGCAATGCTGAATACGGTGGTTTCGGGGTTGAGGCCGAGAAGGGTTTGGGTCAGGTCGGCATCATCGGAGTTGCTGACAAAGTGGACGCGGATGTTTTTCCAATAAGGCTGCAGCGCCTGTGTGGCCATGCGCGGGCCTAAATCGGAGCCGCCGATGCCGATGTGAACCAGGTCGGTAATCGGTTTGCCGGTAATGCCTGCGTGGGTGCCGTCTAGGAGTTGGCGTGCGAATTCGAGGGTGCGGTTGAGTTCGTGATGAACTTTGGACACGATGTTTTCGCCGTCGACGTAAACAGGTTTGGCATTGGCAGGCAGGCGTAGGGCAGTGTGGAGGACGGCACGGTGTTCGCTGGTGTTGATTTTTTCACCGCTGCTCATGGCCTGCATATATTGTGGCAAATCGGCCGCTTCGGCCAGTTGGCACAATAAATCAAGGGTATTTTCATCTAGGCGGTTTTTACTGTAATCAAATAACAAACCATGCAGAATTTCGTGCATATTGTTGAAACGTTCGGCATCTGCGGCGAAGCGTTCGCGCAGGGTAACGTGTTGAGTATCGGCATGATGGGTTTCCAAGGCCTGCCATGCGTCTGAGTATGCGGACATCTCGTTTCCTTAGTATGTAACGGTAAAATAAGCAGGATAGATAGGTATTTCCTGCTTTTTTGTAGTGGCTTGTAGTTTAACAAATTTGGACAACTTTTGGGAGATGGTAGGGGCGGTTTTGTTTAAGAAATGTATGCAAAATGCAATAGAAACGGTTGATTATCATCAAGTTTCTGTAAAAAAAAGGGTATGACACCGATGTCTGCTGTGTTATCCTATGTAACATTATTGAAATCCTGTCGGGGCGGGTTCGTAAGATGGCTACAATTTATGATGTCGCTGCTTATGCCGGAGTGTCTCCCAAGACGGTCAGCCGGGTGATTAACGGCGATGCGCCGGTCAGTGATAAAACCCGTTCCAAAGTAGAAACAGCGATTGCTGCTTTGGGCTATATCCCGTCTTCTGCGGCGCGGATTATGCGGTCACACCGTTCCGGATTGGTCGGTCTGATTACCGGCGCCATTTCGCGGACAGGCGAGAATACGGGCGGACACGGCATACCGGATATGTTCTTGATTAAGGGCATTCAGCAGCAGATTCGCACACAAGGCAAGATTTTGATGATTGCCGACATCGACAACAAGCCGGGTCAGCCCGGTCAGATGGAGCCACTGATCCGTACCTTTATGGAACACCGTGCCGAGGGGATTTTGTATGTGGCCGGTTTCCATCAGGAAGTGTTGTTGCCGGAAGTGCCCAACCGCTGCCCGATGGTATTGGTTAACTGTTTTGATTTGGCAGGTACGCCGTCGGTTTTGCCGGACGATGAGGCAGGGCAGTATGGCTTGGTGCGCCGGATTATCCAGAGCGGACACAAACGGATTGCTTATGTAACTTTGCAGCCGGGTGTAGAAGCAACGAGATTGAGATTGGCCGGATACCGCCGGGCTTTGGCGGATGCGGATATTGTCTTCGATCCTGATTTGGTGCAAACTGGTTATCCTGACTTCAGCAATGACAGCGGGTCTTTGATTTCGGCTATTTTGAAGCTGCTGTCTTTGCCGCTTCCGCCGACGGTAATTTGCTGCGGCAACGATGAAATGGCCGTGCGCGTGTACGGGATTTTGAGGACGCGCGGCGTGCGGGTTCCCGAGCAAGTCTCCGTTGCCGGCTATGATAACCACAGTGCGATTGCGGAAACGCTGTTTCCGCCGTTGACCAGCACCGAGCTGCCTTATCTGCGCATGGGCGAAATGGCGGCGGATTTGCTGTTCCAATACATCGAACATCCGGCCGGTACGGCTCAGCCCGTCAAGGTCGTTGGGGAAACCATCTGGCGTCAGTCTGTAATGAATAAATAGTTTCAGACGGCCTAAAAATAAGCTTCAAACAACACAAACACACATCAAAACAAGATTATATAAACGGTCAAAATAAAGGCCGTCTGAAAACAGGGTTGCCTCATTAAAAAAGGCGGCTCAATACAATAAGAGCGTCATACCGCTGAAATTGGAGTTTGTTGTTTCCATAGTTTATTATCCAGGAGTAGCCTTCCTATGAAAATCTCCCCACAAGTGGCGATGACACTTCGCCAGATTATGCTGATGAACTTCGGTTTCTTCGGCATTCAATACAGCTTCGGGTTGCAGCAAACTGCGATTAACCCGATTTTCAGCTTTCTTCATGCCGATCCGAGCCAATTGCCGATTTTGAATATGGCAGGCCCGATTACCGGTTTGCTGGTGCAGCCGATGATTGGTGCGATGAGTGACCGCACTTGGGTGCCCGGATTGGGCCGCCGCCGTCCGTATTTCTTGATTGGCGCCATTGGTTGCAGTCTCTGTCTCTTTATCTATCCGCACGTTACCGCCTTGTGGGTGGCCGTATTGCTGCTGTGGCTCTTGGACATCAGTAATAATACTGCAATGGAACCTTTCCGTGCCTTCATTGCCGATACCGTTCCTGAACACCAGCAATCCACCGGTTTCTTGATGCAGTCTGTGTTTACCGGCTTGGGCATTACCCTGGCCAACGTTTCCCTCTATATCTTCCAACAAATCGGCTGGTTGCAACAAACTTCCGAAGCAGGCATTCCGTATTGGGTATTCGGTTCGTTTTATATTGGTGCGGTCTGCTCCATCGGTTCGGTTTTGATTACCGTTTTATCAACGGCCGAACGCGAGCCCAGCCCTGAAGAAATGGCGGCCATTAAAGCCCAGCCGAGCGGTCCGGCCCATGCCGTTAAAGATATTATCGTTGCTGTCCGAGAAATGCCGACTGCCCTATGGCAACTGGCTTTGGTGTATCTCTTCCAATGGTACGCGCTCTTCATCTACTGGCAATATATTTCCCACAGTATCGTTCAATCCGTTTGGGATTCGACTGTTGAAAATACCGAAGCATATAGTCAAGCGGTTGCATGGACCGGTTTGGTAAACGGTTTCTACAACGTTGTAACCTTTATCTCTGCTTTCGGCCTGATGTGGATGGCGCGCAAATACGCTGCCAAATATGTTCACGCCTTTGCCGTTACCCTTGCTGCGCTGGCTTTGCTCACCATTCCGCACATCAGCAACAAATACCTGATGTTTGCGCCGATGATTGGTTTCGGTGTCGGTTGGGCAAGTATGATGGGCGTGCCGTTTATGATTGTGGTCGGCTCTATCCCTAAAGAACGTTACGGCGTGTACATGGGTATTGTGAACATGATGATTGTGATTCCAATGCTGATTGAAACTGTATCTTTCGGCTGGGTGTACAGAACTTTCTTGGGTTCAAACCCTGCCAATGCGATGACTTTTGCCGGTGTTTCCCTGGCCATTGCCGCAGCGGTGACCTTAACCATTAAAACTGCGGCCAAACCGGCTACTGCAGAATAACGAAGTCTTGATTTAAAACCAAAATGAAAAGGCCGTCTGAAACATGAAATGGTTTCAGACGGCCTTTTTTGTCGAAATGGATTCCATTTGCTGACCTGATTCGGTAAACCTTATTGTTGCTGCGCTACCGTTCATCACTCAAATTGGCTATGACTACCGATTTTGCTTTACAATATCCTTCTTTAATTTATTTCGTTTTACCATCCTGATGACAGAACACATTTCCGCTCCAAGCCCATCTCCTGTCGGTGAAGACTACCTGCTGTTAGGTCAATACGCCGAACGCGCCTATCTCGAATACGCCATGAGTGTGGTCAAAGGCCGCGCGCTGCCTGAAGTTTCAGACGGCCAAAAGCCTGTACAACGGCGTATTTTGTTTGCCATGCGCGATATGGGTTTGACGGCAGGCGCGAAGCCGGTGAAATCGGCGCGCGTGGTTGGCGAGATTTTGGGTAAATACCACCCGCACGGCGACAGTTCCGCCTATGAAGCGATGGTTCGCATGGCGCAGGATTTTATCTTGCGCTATCCCTTAATCGACGGCATCGGCAACTTCGGCTCACGCGACGGCGACGGGGCGGCGGCGATGCGTTACACTGAAGCGCGGTTGACGCCGATTGCGGAATTGCTGTTGTCCGAAATCAATCAGGGGACGGTGGATTTTGTGCCGAACTATGACGGCGCGTTTGACGAACCGCTGCACCTGCCCGCCCGCCTGCCTATGGTGTTGCTCAACGGCGCGTCAGGCATTGCAGTGGGCATGGCGACCGAAATCCCATCGCACAATTTGAACGAAGTGACACAGGCGGCGATTGCGTTGTTGAAAAAGCCGACGCTGGAAACCGCCGACCTGATGCAGTACATCCCTGCGCCCGATTTTGCCGGTGGCGGTCAAATCATCACGCCGGCGGACGAATTGCGCCGCATTTACGAAACCGGCAAGGGCAGCGTGCGTGTGCGTGCGCGTTACGAAATCGAGAAGCTGGCGCGCGGACAGTGGCGCGTGATTGTGACCGAGCTGCCGCCAAACGCCAATTCCGCCAAAATCCTTGCCGAAATCGAAGAGCAGACCAACCCGAAACCAAAAGCGGGTAAAAAGCAGCTCAACCAAGACCAGCTCAACACCAAAAAGCTGATGCTGGATTTAATCGACCGCGTGCGCGACGAGTCAGATGGCGAACATCCCGTGCGACTTGTGTTCGAACCGAAATCCAGCCGCATCGATACGGATACCTTCATCAACACGTTGATGGCGCAGACTTCTCTGGAAGGCAATGTGTCCATGAACTTGGTGATGATGGGGCTGGACAACCGCCCTGCGCAGAAAAACCTGAAAACGATTTTGCAGGAATGGCTGGATTTCCGCGTCGTGACCGTAACACGCCGTCTGAAATTCCGTTTGAACCAAGTGGAAAAACGACTGCACATCCTTGAAGGCCGTCTGAAAGTCTTTCTGCACATTGACGAAGTGGTTAAAGTCATCCGCGAATCAGACGATCCGAAAGCCGATTTGATGGCGGCGTTCGGGCTGACTGAAATCCAAGCCGAAGACATTTTGGAAATCCGCCTGCGTCAGTTGGCGCGTTTGGAAGGTTTCAAACTTGAAAAAGAATTGAACGAGTTGCGCGAAGAACAAGGCCGTCTGAATATCCTTTTGGGCGACGAAAACGAAAAACGCAAGCTGATTATCAAAGAGATGCAGGCGGACATGAAGCAGTTTGGCGACGCGCGCCGCACGCTGGTGGAAGAAGCCGGGCGCGCCGTGTTGACGCAGACCACCGCCGACGAACCGATCACGCTGATTCTGTCGGAAAAAGGGTGGATACGCAGCCGTGCCGGACATAATCTCGATTTAAGTCAAACCGCGTTCAAAGAAGGCGACCGCCTCAAACAAACCCTTGAAGGCCGCACCGTTTTACCCGTCGTTATTCTTGATTCATTGGGCAGAACCTACACGCTTGATGCCGCTGAAATCCCCGGCGGACGCGGCGACGGCGTGCCGGTTTCATCCTTAATTGAGCTGCAAAACGGTGCCAAACCTGTCGCCATGTTCACCGGCCAGCCCGAACAGCATTACTTGCTTTCAGGCAGCGGCGGCTACGGCTTTATTACCAAGTTGGCCGATATGGTCGGACGCGTGAAAGCGGGCAAAGTGGTCATGACCGTGGACAGCGGCGAAACCGTCCTGCCGCCGGTTGCCGTCTATGCTTCTTCGCTGATCAATCCCGACTGCAAAGTCGTACTGGCCAGCAGCGACCACCGTCTCTTGGCGTTTTCCATCGGCGAGCTCAAAGTCATGCCCAAAGGCCGCGGTTTGCAGCTGATGTCGCTGACCGATGGCGCGTCTTTGGAACACATTATGGTGACGACCTCTCCTGAATTTACCGTTGTATCGGTCGGCCGACGCGGCGCCGAGCATCAGGAAAAACTGCGGATTGCCGATATTGACGGCAAACGCGGTAAAAAAGGCAAAGTATTGGAAATATCAGGCCGTCTGAAAAGTTTGTCTTAAGGCAAAAACCAATATATTCAAATAAATTAAATTTACTACGACATTGCATGAAAATAAAAAAGGTTCACTTATGAACAGAGCCAATCTTCAAGAGCTGGGTAATCTGAGGGAGCGGATTCCCGGTGTAATCAACATTGCCCGAATAGCCATCGTCTTACCGCTTTTGGTTTTGCACGCTTTCGGCAGCTACACAGGCGGCAACCTGATTGGCGTTTCGTTGCCGGACGTTGAGTTTTATATCTGGGTAACGTTGTATTTCTTCCTGATTATGCTTTCCGTGTTCCGTCCGGGCTGGCAGTGGCAGTCTTTGGATTTGCCCAATGCCAGCGCCGTGGTCGACATCACCATGATGATGGTTTTGGTGTATATCTCCGGCGGTACGGCTTCCGGTTTCGGGATTTTGGTTTTGCCGTTTGTCGCCACGTCGTGTCTGCTCAGTTATGGCCACTATCCTATGCTGTATGCAGGCTATACGGCAATGTTGTTTATTTTGAACCTGTTTTTAGACGGCAGTATGCGTTTCGATTCGTTTAATTGGGACGCGAAATCAATGGTGAATTCTTCGATGCTGATCGGTGCCAGCTATCTGGTGGCGATGCTGACCTCGTTTGCCGCCCGTTATCTCGAACAGGCCACAGAGTCCGCCAGCCGCCATCAATTGGCCTACCGCCGTATCAGCGGCCTGAACCATTTGGTTTTAAACCGCGTACAGGAAGCGGTGGTGGTGATTGATGCGACCCAGCGCGTGTGGCTGTTTAACAAACAGGCAAAAATCTATTTCCCCAGCCTGATTATCGATCAGCAGGAAATCGTGTTTGGCGAACTGGTGGCCCGATGGCAGCGCCAACCCGACAAACCTTTTGAAACCGATATCCATATTTTCCAACACGCCATGCACGTCCGAGCCGTTCCGCTGATTCAGGAGCAGACCGAGCTGCTGATGTTGTACGTCCGCTCATTGCGTGAAGTGGCTGCAGAGGCCATGTCCACCAAGCTGACTTCGCTCGGTCAATTGACTGCCAACCTCGCCCACGAAATCCGCAACCCGATGTCCGCCATCCGCCATGCCAGCGATTTGTTGCAGGAAGGCGACGAGGCAGATCCGCTCAAGGCCAAGCTGTACAACATCATCGACAGCAATATCCAACGTATCGACAAAATGTTGGAAGACGTATCCCTGATTAACAAACGCGACAACATCAGCCGCCAGCCGATTAATCTGATGAAATTCTGGTTGGAATTCAAGCAGGAATTTACCTTGAACAATCCCGATGCCATTGGCTGTCTGCGCATGAATATGGACGGCAACAACCTGACCGTATTGGTCGATCCCATGCACTTGCAGCAAGTGATGTGGAACTTGTGCAACAACGCTTGGCGACACAGCCGTCAGGACGAAAACGCCATTACCGTCCTGATCCGCCCCAGCGGCAGGATGCATATTTCCATCGTCGTGGCGGACAACGGCAAAGGCGTGCCGCCGGATGTGCGAAACCATCTGTTCGAGCCGTTTTACACCACCGAAAAACAAGGCACCGGTTTGGGGCTTTACGTCGCACGCGAGTTGGCACACGCCAATATGGGACAGCTGCATTATCACCCTGAAATGAACGGGTTCGAACTGATTTTACCGAAGGAGCAAGCGCAGGATGAATAAATTGCAAGAGCCGGTTTTGGTTGTCGATGACGAGGCAGACATCCGCGATCTGATGGAAATGACCCTGATGAAAATGGGTCTGCGCGTCGATACGGCGGCTGGTGTTGAAGAAGCCAAAGACAAGCTGGACAACAACGATTATTCGCTGGTGTTGACCGATATGCGTATGCCCGACGGCTCCGGCCTCGAGGTGGTCCAATACATTGACGAGTTGATGCTCGATACGCCCGTCGCCGTGATTACGGCTTTCGGCAATGCCGACCAAGCTGTTGAAGCCTTGAAAGCAGGGGCGTTTGATTATCTGCAAAAACCGATTACGCTGTCGCAGTTGCGTTCATTGGTTAAATCGGCAGTGTCGGTTTCAGACAATACTGCCGAACCCACGCCGTCTGAAAAAGTCAAATCGCAGCCTGCGCCTGTTTCTGCCGCCCTGTATAAACCCGAACCTCAGCCGGCTAAGCCTGTCGTTACGCCTCCTAAGAGCGTACAGAGTGAATTTAACCGGCCTTTGACTGTTCCGGAAGGGCTCAATTCCTTAAAAGAGCGTTTTTCGGCCGGTAGCATCAATCCTGCTTTGCAACAAGACGCACCTGTATTGGAAGGCGAGGACGATATGCCGCGCCTGTTGGGTACTTCGCCGCAAATGGTCGAAGTACGCCACCTGATTCGCAGATTGGCCCGCAGCCTTGTTCCTGTTTATATCTCCGGTGAATCCGGTACGGGTAAAGAGCAGGCGGCGCGCACGATTCACGAGCTGTCCGACCGCGCCGACAAACCATTTATTGCCGTCAACTGCGGTGCCATTCCTGAAAACCTGATGGAAAGCGAATTTTTCGGCTACAAAAAAGGCAGCTTTACCGGTGCGGATCAAGACCGTTTAGGTTTTTTCCAACACGCTGACGGCGGCACTTTGTTCCTTGATGAAGTTGCCGATTTGCCACTTGCCATGCAGGTCAAACTCCTGCGCGCCATTCAAGAAAAAGCCGTGCGTCGTATCGGCGATGCGCGGGAAACCTTTGTGGATGTGCGCATTATTTGTGCGACCCATAAAAACCTCGAAGCTTTGGTTGAAAGCGGCGCATTCCGTCAGGACTTGTATTACCGCCTCAACGTAGTCTCTCTGCATATGCCGCCTTTACGCGAAATGCGCGAAGACTTGGGCGCGCTGATTCTGTATCTGCTGTATAAACACCGTCACGGCAATCAAACCTACAAACTCAGCCCGAAAGCCCAAGAAGCCCTGTTGCATTACAGCTATCCCGGCAACTTCCGTGAGTTGGAAAACATCCTCGAACGCGCCGTTGCGCTAACGGTAGGCCAAGTGATACAAGTGGACGACTTGCAGATTCAAAATGCTCCGCAGGTTAAGGCAGAACGCAGCGGCTTCTCTTTTGACGATATTGCCGAACCCGACGCGCGTGAAACTACGCTCAATCACAGTCCCATTCCACCGTTTGATCCACGCACCATGCAGATACAGGATTACCTCGACCAAGTGGAACGCAGCATCATCGAGCAGGCTTTGCAGCAAACCCGTTACAACCGTACCCAAGCCGCCAAGCTTTTGGGCATCAGCTTCCGCTCTATGCGCTACCGTATGGAACGCTTGGACATCAATTAAAACGTTCAGACGGCCTGAGTTTTCAAGGCCGTCTGAAACATGGGCATCATGTACAAGATTTATTTTGACGAAACCGCATCTGCCGAACTTCGCAGCCTTGCCGAGCCGTTCGGGCTGACCGTTATCGACCGGCAGCCTGAAGAAGACAGTTTCCTTATCGCTGACGAAAGCGGCATCAGCTTGTGCCGCGCAGGTGAAAAAGGCCGTGTCCGCGTTGATTTTGATGGCGGTGCCTCCCATTACCGGCGTACTAAAGGCGGAGGTGAGTTGATTGCCAAAGCCGTCAACCATACTGCGCAACCGACTGTCTGGGACGCTACCGGCGGACTGGGACGCGACAGCTTCGTGCTTGCCTCGTTGGGCTTGAATGTACAAACTTTTGAACAAAATCCTGCTGTTGCCTGTCTACTTTTAGACGGCCTCAACAGGGCAGGACAAAGTGAAGAGACACGGGAGATTGCCCAGCGAATTACTTTGCACTTCGGCAATGCCGTTGATTTAATGCAGAAATTGGCCGCGCAAAAAGGCAGACCCGATGTGGTGTACCTCGACCCGATGTACCCGGAACGCCGCAAAACCGCCGCCGTGAAAAAAGAAATGGCCTATTTCCACGACTTGGTCGGCGCGGCACAAGACGAAGCCGAGTTGTTGGACGCAGCGTTGAATACCGCCAAAAAGCGCATTGTCGTCAAACGCCCGCGCTTGGGCGAATTTCTTGACGGGCGCAAACCTGCTTATCAATACACAGGCAAAAGCACGCGTTTTGACGTTTACCTTCCGACAAGGCCGTCTGAAGACTAGAAGCAAATTTGCAACATATCAAAAGAAACTGCCGACGTTATCAGCGCGGCGGCAAAGTGTGCTATAAATACCTTTTCCCAAACTTCATTGGAGCAAACAATCATGGAATTAGTATTCATCCGTCACGGACAAAGCGAATGGAACGCGAAAAACCTTTTCACCGGCTGGTGCGACGTCAAGCTGAGCGAGCAAGGTTTGGCAGAAGCCGCAGCAGCAGGTAAAAAGCTGAAAGAAAAAGGCTATGAATTCGACATCGCCTTTACCTCCGTTCTGACCCGTGCCATCAAAACCTGTAACATCGTTTTGGAAGAATCCGACCAACTGTTTGTTCCACAAATCAAATCATGGCGTTTGAACGAGCGCCACTACGGTCAGCTGCAAGGTATGGATAAAAAACAAACCGCAGAAAAATACGGCGACGAGCAAGTCCACATCTGGCGCCGCAGCTACGACACCCTGCCTCCTCTGCTTGATCCTAAAGACCCTCACTCCGCCCACAACGACCGCCGCTATGCCAACCTGCCTAGCGATGTCGTACCTGATGGTGAAAACCTCAAAGTTACCCTCGAGCGCGTCCTGCCTTTCTGGGAAGACCAAATCGCTCCGGCCATCCTGAGCGGCAAACGTGTTTTGGTTGCGGCACACGGCAACTCCCTGCGTGCGTTGGCCAAACATATCGAAGGCATTTCCGATGAAGACATCATGGGCTTGGAAATCCCGACCGGTCAGCCGCTGGTGTACAAATTGGATGAAAACCTGAAAGTGATTGAAAAATTCTACCTGTAAGGTAAAGGGAAAAAAGGACGTGTTGGACACGTCCTTTTTTGTACTTGTCAGTATCGAGGCCGTCTGAAGGCAGTTGATGGCGGGCAACATGAATAAAGGACGCGTAAAGCGTCCTTTATGGAGATTAAAACCTGAAAAGTATTACTGGTTTTTCTCGATGATTTCTTTGAGGTGAGGCATAGGGCTGTAACCGCTTTGGCTGCGGCCGTTAGGGAAGACCAGGGTCGGCGTACCGTTGAAGCCGAATTGTTCGCCCAACGAAGTGGTTTCCGCAACAGGGTTTTCGCAGTTTGCTTTGCCGCTTGGGAGTTTGCCTTTGCGCATCCAGTCGATCCATGCCTGGGTCGGATTAGGCTGACACCACAACAGCTCGGCTTTGCGCGCGGCATCAGGGTGCAGGCTTGGGATCGGCATCATGAAGGTATAAATCGTGATGTCGGTCATTTTTTCAAATTCATGCTCCAAGCGTTTGCAGTACGGGCAGTCCGGATCGGAGAAAACAGCGACTTTCAGTTTGCCGTTGCCGCGAACTTCTTTAATGGCTTTGTCCAAAGGCAGGGAAGCGAAGTCGATTTTGTTCAAATCGGCGGCGCGTTCTTCAGTCAGGCTTTGGCGCGTGTTGACGTTAATGAGGTCGCCGACGAGCATATAGTCGCCTTTGGCATCGGTATAGATGATTTGTTTGCCGCTGACAACAACTTCGTAAATGCCTTTAATCGGTGTTTCACTGACGCTCAAAACTTTCAAATCTTGGGCGGCATAGACTTTTTCCAGACGCGCTTTCAAAGAAGCGGCAACGGATTTGTCGGCAGGCGCTTCTGCTTTGGCAGCCGGCGCAGGCGCGGCGTTGGCGTTGGATACGGCAGGTTGACCGCATGCCAACAAAGGAAGGACGGCAAACGGTGTTAAGATTTTGATTAACTTGGTTTTCATGCGAGAGACTTGCGTGTGTTGAAAGTAAGGCATTGTATCAAACCTCTGTCATGCCTGCATTGTATTGAGGCTCAATTTATCGTCTGAAAATAGCTTTCGGCTGTTAAAATACGAAAAAATGATTTGATTGTTTGTATGTTCTACCACCGTATTGCCGTAAACGTGCCGCTTTCAGACGGCCTTTTGACTTATTCCTATTCTAAGCCGCTTCCTCCGGGAACGCGGGTGCTCGTGCCTTTCCGCAATAAAACCGTTGTTGGGATTGTGTGGGAAACGGATATTGCGCCCGATATGGATACGGCGCGGATTTTGAGCGTTCAGACGGCCTTTGTGGAAGAAAAGCCGTTGCCTCAAGGCTGGCGTGATTTGTTGGCGTTTACGTCGCGTTATTACCACTATCCGACCGGGCAGGCAGTATTTACCGCATTGCCGCAGGGTTTGAAGGAAACGCGCGCGGTGGAAATGCCGCAGCCGCCGTTTTTTTATACTTTGAACGAAGCGGGTAGGGCGCAAACGCCGCCGCCGGCTCGGTTCAACAAAAAAGCGGCTTTGTGGGACGCGCTGCTGTCGGGTGGAATGACGATGGCGGCGTTGAAGCAGGTGAACGCGCAGGCGGCGAAATTAATTGAAGATTGGGCGGAACAGGGTTGGATTGAAACTATGGAAGCGGCGAAACCCGTTTTAAGGTCGTGCAATGGGCAGGCTTCGCACTCTGAATTTGTATTAAATGCTGACCAGCAGAAGGCTTCCGATGAAATTCAGACGGCCTTCGGTAAATTTCAGCCGTTTTTGCTGTACGGCATCACCGGCAGCGGCAAGACCGAGGTATATTTCGATGCGATGGCGAAAGTGTTGGCGCAGGGGCGGCAGGTGTTGTTTCTGTTGCCCGAAATCAACCTCACGCCGCAGCTTTTGAAGCGGGTGGAAGACCGTTTTGCCGATGTGCCGACCGCTGTGTTGCACAGCCAAATGGCGGCAGGCAAACGCACGCAGGATTATCTGCGCGCGATGTTGGGACAGGCGAAATTGGTCATCGGCACGCGGCTGGCGGTGTTCACACCGATGGATGATGTCGGGCTGATTGTGGTCGATGAGGAACACGACGGCTCGTTCAAACAGGACAACGAATTACGCTACCACGCCCGCGATTTGGCGGTGTGGCGGGCGAAGCAGAGCGGCTGTCCCGTCGTCTTGGGCAGCGCCACGCCCAGCTTGGAGAGCTGGCACAAGGCGCAAAGCGGCGCGTACCGCCTGCTGCAACTGACCGAACGCGCCCATACCACTGCGCAACTGCCGCAAGTAGACATCCTCAACGTAGGTCGTCTGAAACTCGACAACGGCTTCTCGCCGCAAGCCTTGCAGCTTTTGAAACAGAACTTTGAAGCAGGCGGCATGTCGCTGGTGTACCTCAACCGGCGCGGCTTCGCGCCCGCGCTGTTTTGCGGCGACTGCGGCCATACCTTCGGCTGCCCGAACTGCTCCGCCAAGATGGTGCTGCACCAACGCGCCCGCCAACTGCGCTGCCACCACTGCGACCACCGCGAACCCATCCCATTCAAATGCCCCGACTGCGGCAACCAAGACCTGACCGCCGTCGGCCACGGCACGCAGCGCGTCGAAGAAACCCTGCGCGCCTTCCTGCCCAAGGCCGCCGTCGTCCGCGTCGACAGGGACAGCACCGCGCACAAAAATGACTGGGCGGATTTGTACCGCCGCATCGCCGACAACGAAATCGATATTCTGGTCGGCACGCAGATGCTCGCCAAAGGTCATGATTTCGCGCGACTCAACCTTGTTATCGTGTTAAACGCCGACGGCAGTCTATACAGCGCGGATTTCCGCGCGCCGGAAAGGCTGTTCGCCGAGCTGATGCAGGTGTCCGGCAGGGCGGGGCGCGCCGACAAACCCGGCAAGGTGTTGATACAGACCCAACTGCCCGAACATCCCGTCTTCGCCGCCGTCAAAGCGCAGGACTACGCCGTGTTTGCCGAAAACGAATTGAACGAGCGACAAATGTTCGCCATGCCGCCCTTCGGTTTCCAGACTGCCGTCCGCGCCGACGCGCCGCGCGTTGCCGATGCGATGGAGTTTCTCAACGCCGCCAAAGAAACCATTGCTCCGCTTTTGCCTGAAAGCGTCTCCCAGTTCGGCGCCGCCCCCATGCTGATGGTGCGCCTTGCCGAACGCGAACGTGCGCAAGTTTTCCTCGAATCGACATCTCGACAAGATTTGCATCGCGCCGTGAGTTTGTGGGTACAAGTGTTACAGCAAAACAGGGACGGCAAAATCCGATGGTCGGTGGACGTTGATGTGCAAGAGGCTTGATTGAAATGATTCAATCAATATAGAAATAAAAGGCCGTCTGAAAATCTGTTTTTCAGACGGCCTTAAGTTTTGGAATCAGTTTAGAAGAATTTTGCAGCGATATAGCCGAGTGCAAGCAGACTCAAAACGGCGAATACGATAGCCATTGTAAGCAGAAACTGTGTTTTCTTCCTTGCTGCAAGTGCGGCCAGCTCAGGATTTTGGCCTAACTCTTCGCGTAGTTGGGATTCCAATTCAGCACGGATTTTCTTGCGCAGCTTTTTCTCTTCCTGCTCGCGTTCATATTTGAGCTTGTGGGCAATTTCGGTTTGTTTTTTATGCTCGAAAGAGATTTTTTCCTGCCATTCAATGCGCTTGCGCTGGATGGCCAGCTCATTTTTTTCTGTCAAATCAAAGTGGCAGGTTTTACATTCCTGTGCGTCGAGTTCGTCGATAATCGTCATGCAGACTGGGCATTGGATAGGGTCGGGCGTGTTGACTGCCAACACGGGTTCTTCTTCAACCGCTTCCAACTCCATAGCCTGACGGACGATTACGTCCAAACCTAAATAGCTGAAGTAATGCTGCGCATTTTCGCGCTCGTCTTGGGTGCATTTCTCGGCCACAATAGCTTGCGGACGCTCGGCCAAAGCTTGAATCAGACTCTCGACTTCGTTTTCAGGCAGGTTGTCATACAGGCAGGCATGGATGCGCTCCCTATCCGTGTTCGGCGGATAGGAAACGTATACGTCGAAAAATTTTTCTTGTTTGCTCATTGATATCCCATGAATATTTCGACTGCATCAACCAAATGGGTTGGGTCTGAGGTTTTGTTATTGTGTTTGAGCTGTTTTGGCTTGCGATGCAGGCAAAAACAGAGGCCGCAGTCTTAGGCAGACCGGATAGGGGGTGCCTTTGTGTCGTTAATCGGCTGGACAATGATTTTTTATTTATATGGCAATATGCATGTCCAATGTTATGTCTATTGTAGAGTAAATATTCACGCCCGATATTATTATTATAAGATAAATCCAATATTGTTTAAAATAAATTCACACAAAAGGCCGTCTGAAGATACAGACGGCCTGTTTTTCATGAAGAAACGGATTATTTATACGGAGAAGGACGAGCCGCAACCGCAAGTTGTTTCGGCATTCGGATTGCGGATGACGAATTGAGAACCTTGCAGGCTTTCGGTGTAGTCGATTTCTGCACCAACCAGATATTGGTAGCTCATCGGGTCGACCAAGAACGTCAGGCCGTTTTTTTGGATTTCGAAATCGTCGTCGTTTTTGATTTCATCAAAGGTAAAACCATATTGGAAGCCGGAGCAACCGCCGCCGTTGACGAATACGCGCAATTTCAAATCGGGATTGTTCTCTTCGGCGATCAGGTCGGCAACTTTGGTGCAGCAGCTGTCAGTAAAGATAATAGGGCTTTCGTCTGACATGATGTGATTCCTTTTATATGAATATTTTTACTATTGTCGCTCAAACCGTTAGCCAAGGCAAGTTTGTGCAGACAGGGTCTGCCAGCTTACATGGAGGGCATGGCAGAAATTTCAAGCACCAGTATGTCAGATTTAGATGCTTCTGCCAAACCATTCTACACGGCCGATGATGGCAACGTCGTCGGTCGGGTTTTTCAAGTCGATTTCAAAAGTAGGGTAGGCTTCGTTGGCAGAAATGACGTTGACGATGCCACCGGGTATCAGTTGCAGGCGTTTGACCAAAAGGTTTTCATTGAGGCGTAAAACATAGAGGCCGTCGCGCGGCGTGGTTTGGCCGTGGTTGATGAGGATGGTGTCGCCATCATTCAGCACGCCTTCCATCGAGTCGCCTTTGACTGAGATAACGGAAAGGTTTTTGATGTCTCGCGTTACATAATTTTCAATCCAATAGCGTCGGAACGCCATGGCGAATATGGGTTGCTCATCGCCGACGAGCTGGCCGTGTCCGGCCGCGGCCTGGATGTCGTAACGCGGTACGAAGACAAATTCGTCTATATCGACAGGGTTGCCTAGTGTGTCGGTTGCTGTGGCCTTTGGGGCTTCGGAATCAGGGAAGGGAGAACCTTCGCCTGTTAAAAGCCAGTCTATGCTGCAGCCTTTAAGTTGTTTGATTTTTTTTAGCGTTTCCGATTTCGGCAGGCCTCCTTCGTTCCAGATACGGCTGAATCCGGCGATGGTCATATCGATGTCGGCGGCAATTTTGGCTTGGCGGGCTTCATCTTTCCATAAGAAAGCCAGGCGGTCTTTAAAGGTATCCATGTTTATGCCTTTGTGGAGGTATGTTTTTTATATGGTTTGGACGATTTGAGTGTATTTTACCTTAGTTTTTATAAAATTGTAAGAAAAAAATTACTTCATCTAAGAAAAAGTATTGCATATTCTATTTTTTCTTAGTATTATTCGTTTTGTCTTAGATAAATCGATATTTCTAAATTTCTGTTCGATTTTTCTTAGTTTAATTTTATTTGGTTTAGTTTTTCTGATTTAAACCTGCTATATGATTATGATGAGAGGTGTGAAATGACTCGTTCGCGTAAAAATACTTTTTGGGTGCTGCTGGCGTTGGTACTGGGTTTTTTTGCTCTGCCTTTCGGATCTTCGGAGGCGCATGAGGCGGACGGTAATCTGACGGCTTCGGAATGCGAACGCTTGGGCAGCTTGAGTCTGGATCAGATGGACGGCAGGCTGCTGGCTTTTGCCAAAGAATGCGATATGGTGGAGGCTACCCACGATTGGGAGCAACAGTACGGCAACTTGAATGAAGAAGAAATGCTTGCCGGCGTAGTGTATGAGTGATGTTTGTGAATGAATCGATAAAGGCCGTCTGAATGATCAAAGTTTCAGACGGCCTTGTGTTTTTAATAATGATGGCTTAAGGCATCAATGGTGCATTAGTCAGGCCGGTGGTTTCGGGTAGGCCGAACATGATGTTCATATTCTGCACGGCTTGACCGGCTGCGCCTTTGACCAAGTTGTCGATGACGGAAAGAACAATCCACACATCGTCTTGTTCGGGCGCTTTTTGAACGCTGATACGACAAAGGTTGGCGCCGCGCACGCTGCGGGTTTCAGGTGTCGAACCTGAAGGCAGGATATCGACAAAAGGACTGTCGCGGTAGTATTCGCGCAGTAAGGCTTCAGGATCGGTATGTTCTTGCAGGTGCAGATACAGGGTGGCGTGCATACCGCGTATCATTGGAACAAGGTGTGGCACGAAAATCAGGCCGTCTGAAACATGGTCTTGCAGCCCGGACAGGGTTTGTCGGATTTCAGGCAGATGGCGGTGGCCGCCGACGCCGTAGGCTTTGAAGTTGTCGCCTGCTTCGCACAATAGGGCGTGGGTGCTGGCTTTGCGGCCTGCACCGGAAACACCGGATTTACAGTCGGCAATCAGCGGCGCATTGGCTTTCAGACGGCCAGCCTGAAGCAGTGGCAATAAGGGCAGGGAAACGCAGGTGGGGTAGCAGCCCGGATTGGCCACCAGCATGGCTTTGGCGATGTCGTCTTTGTGAAGTTCGCACAAACCGTACACTGCTTGGGAAACGAGTTGCGGCGCGGCATGGGTCATTTTGTACCATTGTTCCCATGTTGAGATGTCGCGGATGCGGAAGTCGGCAGACAGGTCAATCACGCGTACGCCTTTTTCGACAAGGGACGGTGCTTCTTTCATGGCCACGCCGTTGGGTGTGGCGAAGAACACGAGGTCGCAACGGTCAAGCCCGGCATCTTCGGGCGTTTGGAATGCAAGGTCGTAAATGCCGCGCAGGCTGGGAAAGTAGTCGGCAACCGCAATACCGGCTTCGCTTCGGCTGGTGACGGCAGTGACTTCTGCGTTGGGGTGGCTGCTGAGCAGGCGTAACAATTCAACGCCTGTGTAACCGGTTGCACCGACGATACCAATTTTAATTTTTGTGGTCATGGTGTGGCTCCTTTGTAGGGATGATGATGCGTTTGATTATATAGTAATTAATTGCCGTCGGTCAGAGGTGCTTGTGCCAAGCTTTGCAATAGAGGGTTAAACAGGCTGTCTGAAATATGGCATGAATAATATTCGAGAGCGGGTTTCAGACGGCCTGAGCGTTTGGAAAACGCAGTTTGCGGTTCGATTTGTTTGTTGATTTGTGGTGGGTGTTTCGTCTTTATCCTATCCATACGAACACAAAATAAAAATGTAAAAAAATGCCCCCGGGTTGGAGGACCGGAGGCAAGTATCCAAGGAGTATCTCTCATCAATAAGAACTAGTTATTTAGTACTATATCTCTTGTTAGGATTGAAAGCAAGCGTTTTGCACATTTTAACATTTAAATAATTTTTTCATTCAAATTCAGTGAGTTATCAGATAGGGATTGAATCTTGAGATGATGGTAATAGAGGATAGGCTAAGGACAATTAAAACGGCAGGCATCAGTGATTGGGAGCAGCCATACTCTGAGCATTACTCTGATGTGTGTGTACATGGCCATATTGATTGAGTCGGTCGGGGGGGGAAAGCTGAAATCTCCTGACTAACCGAATTGAGTTAAAGTGAGGGCTTCTTCAAACTGTTAGATAAAATAGCTGCAAGGCATGAAATGCGTGCGCAGATGAGGAAGGGTTTGTTTTTAAATATAGATCCCTGAATCATTTTATTTCATTTAAATTTGATATTGTCAAACCATCGAGCCAAAAAAAAGGTTGCCACCGGAAAGGAAGTCGTTGGCAACGAATGGAGGTGGTAATGCAATGAAAGCTAGATATAAGGAGTAGTGCCAAACTAGCTATAAGTAACTATATCGAAACTGTAAGAAAAATCAACACAAGTTGCCTGTTACTGGCAAAAATTTTTAGTCGGCTTGCCTAAAATCAAATTTTTGAGTAATTACTTGGTTGATGCAGGGGTTGGTAGCTCTAGCTGAATTTGTTTCCAGGCCGTCTAAAAATTTTCGGGGTGGTTGGCTATAATGCTGTTTTGGTTTTTTAAGGTCTTCGCAAAAATACGGTTTCGGGGTTTTAGGCTGAATGTGTACCCGATCTGTTTGCAAAGGTTTTGGGGTATGAGGAGAATGAGATGAAGAAAGTTTTGGTGTTGCAACATGGGGATTTGGGCGCGTGCGACTGGTCGGCGTTTGGCGGTTTGGTGTCTGCGCCATCAGGGAAGTCGGTGTTGCGTGTGCCGGTTTCGGATGATTTTGAATTGACGGACGAGATGCGTGCGGCGTTGATTGCGCAGCAGATAGATGGCGCGATGTTGCCGGATATGGCTTTTGCTGATTTGAGGCTGATTGTCAGCGATATGGATTCGACGCTGATTACGATTGAGTGCGTGGATGAGATTGCGGCCGGTGTCGGGCTGAAAGATGAGGTGGCCAAGATTACGGAGCAGTCGATGCGCGGCGAGCTGGACTTTGAGCAGTCTTTGCGCAAGCGTGTGGCTTTGCTGGCCGGTTTGGACGAGCGCGTGTTGGAAGAGGTGTACGAGAATGTGTTGCAGCTGTCGCCGGGCGCGGAATTTTTGTTGGAAGAGTGTAAACGGAATGATGTGAAGTTTATGCTGGTGTCGGGCGGATTTACGTTCTTTACGGAACGCCTACAACGGCGTTTGGGCTTGGATTTCCATTTTGCGAATGTGTTGGAAGTGGAAAACGGCAAGCTGACAGGCCGTCTGAAAGGGCGGATTATCGATGCACAGGCTAAGACGGATTTGTTGCGTGAATACCGTGAGCGTCTGGGTTTGGCTCCGTGGCAGGTGGTGGCGATGGGTGATGGTGCGAACGATATTCCGATGATAAGGGAGGCGGGATTCGGCATTGCTTATCGGGCGAAACCGAAAACTGAGGCGAATGCGGATGCGTGTGTGCGCTTTGGTGGTTTGGAGCGGATACGCGGTTGGTTTGCGTAAACCGGTTGAGGATATTTGTCAGTCAGGCTGTCTGAACAATCGGGAAACCGGTTTTCAGACGGCCTGATGTTTTATAAGGCGATAAAACGGTAGCCTTCGGCATCGACTTCGAGAATGGAGGCGTAATTGTCGCGCCAGTCGCCAAGTACGATGCGGGTGTAATCGGCGTTGCGATGGATGTTTTCGCGGTGGGTATGGCCGTGGATGAGCAGGGGCGTGTGGAAGCGTTGGACGGTTTCGTGGGTAAAGGCCGGATTGACATCCATGATGTCGGCGGTTTTGTGTTGCTTGTCCTGTTTGCTCTGTTTGCGGATTTTGGTGGCGATGTTCAGTCGGAGTGTGAGCGGCAGGAGCAGAAACAGGCGTTGCAGCCATTTTTGATGGACGGTACGGCGGAATTTTTGATAAGAATGGTCGTCGGTGCAGAGGGTGTCGCCGTGACAGAGCAGGGTGGGTGTGCCGAACAAGTCGATAACGGCGTACTCGGGCAGTAAGGTCATGCCGGTATCGCGGGCGAAGGTTTTGCCGATGAGGAAGTCGCGGTTGCCGTGGATGAAATAGCAGGCGACACCACGCTCGGTCAGGCTGCGGATGGTTTGCTTGATGATTTGAACCAAAGGGCTGTTTTCGTCATCGCCGATCCAAAAATCGAAAAGGTCGCCAAGAATGTATACGGCTTGGGCATGAACGGCTTTTTCTTGGATAAATTTCTGGAAGAGTGCGGTCAGTTGAGGATGGGATTCGCTCAGGTGCAAATCGGCGATGAAGTAAATCGGCATGATGATGTGGGACGTGTGGGAAGGGTTTTATTATAACTTGGGTTGTCGCGTTTGGTTGGGTTTGGTGTTTTTCGTTTGTAATGTAGTGATTTTATTGTTTTGATTTGGTGTGATAAAGGCCGTCTGAAACATCTTTTCAGACGGCCTTTGTGGTTTATAGGGCTTTGCCCTGATAAGTGATTTGTTTCAGCGTATCTTCTTGGTACAAGTCGCTGATGGGGACGGTATAGAAGAATTCGTTGCTGCGGACAAAGCGGTTGACCAAGTCTTTGTCGAGATGGAGGACATGGTGTCGCAGTTTGTTTAGGCCTTTGAATATCATGGTACTCCAACGCATATAGCCGTCTGAATTAGGACGGATGTCGTTCATGGCGTCAAGGGCGAGAAGTTTGCGGTTTTGCTCTTCTCTATCCAAAGGATGGGAATAGATGCTTTGGAAGTAAAACGGTTGCTCGGAGGATGGCGGCAGGCTGAGGGAAGAGCCTACTTTGCCGATAGGGAAGTCGTCGCTCAGATAATGTATGGTGTGCAAAAACAGATTGCCGCGGCGGTAATCGATTTTGCGCAGGGCTTCGATGGCGGCCAGCGCAGTATGTTGGTGGTCGGGATGCGCATCAATATTGGGGGACGGCGACACGATAATATCCGGCTGGAACGTTTCTATCAGATAGCCAAGGTTGTCTACCAAGCTGTTCCAAGTTGAGCCGGGTTTGAGGTGTTTCGCCAATGGGGATGTATTGGCACGACGGAAAATATAGACGTCGGTCGTATCGATCTTGGTCGATTTAATCTCTTTTTCCGGATTTTGGCGCATGGCGGTCAATGTGCTGTCGAAGTAGCCCAGTTGCAGGATGTTTTCAGACGGCACACCGGCCAAAAGGGGAACGGTCAGGCTGTTCCAAACGCGCATCCGGCCTTTTTGCAGATATTGTGCCTGGGTGTCGCAGTCGCACGTGCTATAAAGGTTGCCATAGTGGAAGCTGCCGCCTTCGCTAGCGGTTAAGGTGCAGATCATTGAATTGGCGGCGTGTTTTTCGTACAAACCGTATGCGCTGAGTTCAGCATCGTCGGCATGGGGCGCGAGGACAAGGATTTTTTTGCCGTCGAGGTTTTCACGCGGATAAACGGAGAGTTCGATTTCTTGATCGGGCAAGGACAGGTATTTGCCTTCCAAACGGATGGTTTTGTCACTGTCGGAGAAGGTGTCGCTCAGATTGATATAGCGCACGCCTTTTGCGCCGTATTCGAAATATTGCTTCCATTTGCCTTTGGATGAAATGGTTTCGATAAAAGGCAAGAACAGCAGTCCCATCCAGTTGGACTTGATACGGATTTTGGCAATGACGGTATCCTGTCCGCTGACAGTGGCGGGCAAGGTTAGGCTGCCGCCTTTGAGGGTAGCATGCGCGGTAGAGGGAAGGGAGGGATAGTTATAGTCTTGGTGTGTGTTATAGGCAAACTGTTTTTTGTGAATAATTGAAGTAATAATAAACAACAAAATAAAAAAAGTCAGTATCAGCCCCGTCAGTATCAGAAACATTGTTTGGTTCCTTTATTGTTGTAACAGTCATGATAGTGCTTGTGGAGCTTATTTGTTTGTTTTTCTTACAAACGGTTGTTTTTCATACTCTAACGTCATTAAAGTGAACATTTAAAATAAAACAGTTTGCGGGTTGATTATATATAAACGACCAAAATGTAGAAAGGCCGTCTGAAAAATTTGAAAGAAATTTCAAAAATTTCAGACGGCCTTGATATTTTAAAGGTTAAGCCGGTAAATTATGCTTCTTTTGTTTCAACTGCTTTCTGACGCAGACGTAGGCTTAACTCGCGAAGTTGTTTGTCGTCGACCACATTAGGTGCATTGGTCAGCAGACATTGTGCACGTTGTGTTTTTGGGAAGGCAATCACGTCGCGGATAGATTCTGCACCGGTCATCAGGGTAACCAGACGGTCGAGGCCGAATGCAAGGCCGCCGTGCGGAGGCGCGCCGAATTTCAGGTTGTCCAAGAGGAAGCCGAATTTCTCTTGTTGCTCTTCAGGGCTGATTTTCAGCGCGGCAAACACTTTCTCTTGTACGTCTGCGCGGTGGATACGGATAGAGCCGCCGCCGATTTCCCAGCCGTTCAATACCATGTCGTAGGCACGGGCCAGGCAGTTTGCAGGGTCGGAAACCATCAGGTCTTCATGACCTTCTTTAGGCGCTGTAAACGGATGGTGTACGGCTACGTAGCGGTTGGCTTCTTCGTCGTATTCGAACATTGGGAAATCGACAACCCACAAAGGTTTCCATTCGTCTACGAAGTAGCCGTTGTCTTTACCGTGTTCCAAGCCGACTTTAATACGCAATGCGCCGATGGCTTCGTTCACAACTTTGGTTTTGTCTGCGCCAAAGAAGATGATGTCGCCGTTTTGCGCGCCGGTACGCTCGATGATTTCTTTCAGGGCGTTTTCGGACAGGAATTTCACGATTGGAGATTGCAGGCCGCTGTTTTCGCCGTTGGAGAGGTTGCTGACATCGTTTACTTTGATGTATGCCAGACCTTTCGCGCCGTAGATGCCGACAAATTTAGTATATTCGTCGATCTCTTTGCGGCTGAATTTCGCACCGTTAGGCACGCGCAGAGCGACTACGCGGCCGCCTTTCATGTCGGCTGCACCACGGAAGACTTTGAATTCTTCGGTCTTCATTAGGTCGGTCAACTCGGTGAATTTCAAGTTGATGCGCATATCCGGTTTGTCAGAGCCGTAGTAGAACATGGCTTCAGAGTAAGGCATGCGAGGAAAGTCGCCCAAATCTACGTTTAAAGCATCTTTGAAGACTTGTTTGGCCATGCCTTCAGTGATGTCCATGATTTCATCCTCGTTCAAGAACGAGGTTTCTAAGTCGATTTGAGTAAATTCAGGTTGGCGATCGGCACGCAAGTCTTCGTCACGGAAACATTTGGTGATTTGGTAGTAACGGTCGAAACCGGCAACCATCAGCAATTGTTTGAACAATTGTGGAGATTGCGGCAGCGCGAAGAATTCGCCCGGATGAACGCGGCTTGGTACGAGGTAGTCGCGCGCGCCTTCCGGAGTGGAGCGGGTCAGCATCGGTGTTTCGATGTCGATGAAGCCTTGTGCGTCCAAGTAGCGGCGAACGCCCATGGCCACTTGGTAACGCAGGCGCAGGTTGCGTTGCATGGCAGGACGGCGCAAGTCGATAACGCGGTTGGTCAGGCGAACGTTTTCGCTGATGTTTTCATCGTCGATTTGGAACGGAGGCGTAGCGGCAGCGTTCAAGACTTCGATTTCTTTGGCAAGGATTTCGATTTTGCCGGAAATCATTTTGTCGTTGGTTGTACCTTCTGGACGGTTGCGTACGCGGCCGGTAATGCTTAAAACGTATTCGTTGCGGGAAGAGTCGGCAGCGGCAAATGCTTCCGGAGTATCAGGGTCGATAACGACTTGAACGATGCCTTCGCGGTCGCGCAGGTCGATAAAAATCACACCGCCGTGGTCGCGTCGGCGGTGTACCCAGCCTTTGACGGTAACGGTTTGGTCTAAGTATTGCTCGCTGATAAGGCCGCAATAGTTGGTACGCATAAAATCACCTTTTTATATTGTTCAATTTGAAAAGAAGGAAAGGCCGTCTGAAAAAAAAGAAGACCTTAATTGTTGTGTTCGGTATCACCGTCTTCAGACGGCTTTTGGGCAGGTAGGGCTTTAACTGGTAAGTCGTCCGGCATCACCATGCCCAGTGAAATTACATATTTCAATGCCTGATCCACACTCATGTCCAGCTCGCGAACGTCGCTTTTTTTAACCATGATGTAGTAGCCGCCGGTCGGGTTGGGCGTGGTTGGGACGTAAACGGAAATATAGTCGTCATCTTGCGGCAGGCTGCCTTTGAGTTTGTCGGGGATATGGCCGGAAACAAAGGCTATCGTCCAAATGCCCGGTTGCGGAAAGGGAACCAGTACGGGGGTTTTGAACGAGCGGCTACTGTCGGAGAGCAGGGATTCGGAAACTTTTTTAACGCTGGAGTAGATGGATTTGACGACGGGAATGCGTCCTAAAAGGCTGTCCCATGCGCCGAGAATCCGTCTGCCCAATACGTTGGCGGCGAATACACCGGTAACGAACAAGACGACTGTGGCGGCGACGATGCCCAAGCCGGGAATGTTGAACCCCCAGAAATGCTGGGGCTGCCAGCTTTCCGGTAATAGGTTGATCAGTTTGTCGGCGGCGGAGATGATATAGCTCATCGCCCAGATGGTTACGGCAATCGGCAACCAAACCAGCACGCCTGTAATCAGGTATTTCTTTAAAGCCTTGGCGATTTTTCCGCTTTCGGCTGCGGCTTCTGTCATCTTTGTTTCATTCCGGCAAGTTTTGCCCAAACTTTGCATTATACGCGTTTGGACGCTAGGAAACGAGTATTTTAAACGAATGGCTTGTTTTGTTTCATTGTTTCAGACGGCTGCCTTGATTGCAAAGGCCGTCTGAAATAATATGGGGTCATTTAGATGCCGTCCCAGTCGTTGAACATCAGGCCGAAGCCGATGCCGTTTTGTTTGTGGTTGTAGTCAATCAGACTTTCGCCGTAGCCGTGGAAGCCGCGGACAACGCCTTTGAGTTTGCCTTTGATGGGGAAAGTATAGGCCGCTTCAACGGCACCGCGTCCGCTTTTCGGGTTGTAACGCA
Source organism: Neisseria sp. HMSC058F07 (assembly GCF_001810035.1). Taxonomy (NCBI): domain Bacteria; kingdom Pseudomonadati; phylum Pseudomonadota; class Betaproteobacteria; order Neisseriales; family Neisseriaceae; genus Neisseria; species Neisseria sp. HMSC058F07. Next base: position 435,523 of record NZ_KV799674.1, read on the forward strand.
GGACGGAATAAACATTTTGCTTATCGTTGAAACGGTATTGGACTTTTAAGTCGCCGTAGCCCATGTATTTGTTGATGTCCGGATTGTCATCGTCATCCCCTTTTTGGTCGAAGGCACGCACCCAAACTCTAGGAATAACGGTCAGCTTGCCCCATTCCATACCGGCCATGGCGTAAACGCGGTTCCATGAGCGTGATTCGGGGCGGCTTTGACCGTTGGATTGGTGAACAAAACCTGCGCCAACCATGCGCAGTTTGCCGCCGAAAGGCAGGTCTGCTTTAACGGGTTGGGTAATGAAGATTTCAGGCTCGTAGTCGGTATTGCGGAACGGAGCGGATTTGCGGCCTTGGTTAAAGATTTGCCAGTCGGATTTTTGGGTGTAGCCAAACCATACGTCGGCACGGGTCTTGAATAAATCTTCGGCAATCTTGCTTTTGAAGGAAACCTGCATTTTGGTTTCGAGGCGTTTTTGCTCGCTGAATTTTTCCTGTGTGGTTACGCCGCGGCTGGGGGATTCCGGGTAATAGTTGGGGCTGCTGTTGTACCAAACGGGCATGAGGTACATAGGGTTGTGCTCGCGTACGCTCAACAGGCCGCGTGTGTCGTTTTTATCCAAATCGTACATCAGGCTTAAAGGTGTGTAGCTGTCGGTAGTTTCGCTTAATACGTCGTCTGAAATATTCGGATGGGTAGGGTTGTCGAATACGATGGCCGCTTCTTTTTTCTCGATGCTCTTGCGGACGCTTTGTTCGAGGTCAACTGGTGTTTTGGCGGTTTCGGTTTGCGCTTGCGGCAGTGGGAATTGAGGGGGGAGTTGCGCCGAGTAGATGTTGTCGTAACACGCCAAACGGGTGGCGTTGTCTTGAATGGTGGTGCAGTGTAGGGCGGTATCGGCGGCGGCCAGCGGGGCGGCGGCAATGAATCCGATACTTAGGGAATGTTTCAACATCTTGTTCATGAGAGTTTCCGTTGTTTTCCAGACGGCCTGATGAAAGGGTAAATGGTTTTATTTAGTTGGTTTGGACTGTGAATACGGCAATGCCCCTGAAAGGCAAGACCTCAGGGGCATCGTATCAGCTCGATTATCCTGCTTTGGTTATCAGGACTTCCAGCATCTGCATCAGTATTAAGCCAAAGCTTTTACTTTAGCAGACAGACGGCTTTTGTGACGGGCTGCTTTGTTTTTGTGGAATACGCCTTTGTCAGCGATACGGTCGATGACTTTAACGGATTCTTGGTAAACTGCTTGAGCAGCAGCTTTGTCGCCGGCTTCAACTGCTTTCAACACTTTTTTCACAGCGGTACGGAATGCAGTACGCAGGCTGGCGTTGTGGGCGCGTTGTTTAACCGACTGGCGGGCACGTTTGCGGGCTTGTGCGCTGTTTGCCATATTGAATATCTCCTGAAAAATAAATTCTGTAAACGCGCAATTTTAAAGACAGATTTCCTTATATGCAAGCTTTTTCTCTATAACGCGCGCAAATCAGCCGTATTTTGCCCAAAAACTACAGCCGGTGCAACGCTTTTGGTAAAAAGATGGTGTTGCTTTGCCTTATTTCAATAAAAATCAGATGGATATTGCTTTGCGTTTGCTTACGTTTCCATTACAATAACCTAACTCTGCGCCGGGGTGTTTATGGGGTGCAGGGTTTCTTATTTATTGACATTAACCACTCTTTCATCAGGAATCTGCCCGTATGAAAAAATCCGTATTAGCCGTATTGGCCGCATTGTCTTTGGCCGCGTGCGGCGGTGGCGAGAAAAAAGCCGAGCAACCTCAAGCAGGCAGCGCGCCTGCTGCCAATACCGAAGCAGCCGCCACCGATACTTTGAATATCTACAACTGGTCAAACTACGTTGACGAAAGTACAGTCGAAGACTTCAAAAAAACCAACAATTTGAAGCTGACTTACGATTTGTATGAAAACAACGAAACGTTGGAAGCCAAAATGCTGACCGGCAAATCCGGCTATGACTTGGTTGTACCCGGTATTGCCTTCCTGCCGCGCCAAATTGAGGCAGGTGCATACCAAAAAATCAATAAGGATCTGATTCCGAACTACAAAAACATCGACCCTGAATTGCTGAAGATGTTGGAAACCGCCGACCCTGGCAATCAATACGCCGTTCCATACTTCTCAGGTGTGAATACGATTGCGATTACGGCGAAGGGCAAAGAGCTTTTGGGCGGAAAATTGCCTGAAAACGGCTGGGATTTGCTGTTCAAACCCGAATACACCAACAAGCTGAAATCTTGTGGCATCGCTTTGTGGGATACCCCGAGCGAAATGTTCCCAATCTTGTTGAACTACTTGGGTAAAGATCCTAAAGGCTCGAATCCTGAAGATTTGAAAGCGGCGGCGGAAGTGTTGAAGTCTATCCGTCCTGACGTGAAACGTTTCAGCCCTTCCATCATTGACGAATTGGCGCGCGGCGATATCTGCTTGGCGGCAGGTAACGGCGGCGACTTGAACTTGGCCAAAGCGCGTTCCGAAGAAGTGAAAAACAACGTCGGCATTGAAGTGTTGACACCGAAAGGCATGGGCTTCTGGATTGAATCTTGGTTGATTCCGGCTGATGCAAAAAACATCGCTAATGCCCACAAATACATCAACTACACACTTGATCCCGAAGTGGCTGCGAAAAACGGTATTGCCGTGACCTTCGCACCGGCCAGCAAACCGGCACGCGAAAAAATGCCTGCAGAGCTGGTGAATACACGTTCTATTTTCCCGAACGAGCAAGACATGAAAGACGGTTTCGTCATGCCTCAAATGAGCGCAGATGCGAAAAAACTGTCTGTCAACTTGTGGCAAAAAATCAAAGTCGGTTCAAATTAATTGTGAGCTGATTGTTTGAAGCAAAGCAAAGGCCGTCTGAAATTTTTCAGACGGCCTTTTTTGATGTCCCAATTTTTATCGTTTCAAAGCCAAAGTCAATACGCCTGCGGTTACCAAGCCTAAGCCTATCCATTCCTGCGTGCTTGGGCGCTCGTCTAAGAAAACGACGGCCATCAGGGCAACCAAGACCAGGCTGAATTTGTCGACGGGCGCGACTTGTGAGGCGTTGCCCAGTTGCAGGGCTTTGAAGTAGGCAAGCCAAGATGCGCCGGTAGCGAGGCCGGATAGGATGAGGAATGTCCAGTTGCGGCCGGTAAAGCCGTTCACACCCTGCCATTTGCCGGTGTAGGTTAAAAACAATACCAAAGCGGCGAGGATGACCAAGGTGCGGATAAAGGTGGCGAAATCTGAATCTATGCCCTGTAAACCCATTTTGGCGAAAATGGCGGTCAATGAGGCGAAGCCTGCCGATGCCAATGCCCAAAACAGCCATGCGTTACTGCTCATGTTTTATTCCTTTGTTTCAAATTGTTGACAATATGAATCCGCTTGTTGATGAAATATCGAAATTTTCACTGCGGTTTGTCTTTGGAAAACGCTATAATAGAACTAATATTCTTTTTCTTCCAGCCGTCTTTATTATATTGTTTCAGACGGCCTTTCCCTCTCTCAATAAAGGAAAATCATGAGCTTCAAAACCGATGCTGAAATTGCCCAGTCTTCCACCATGCGCCCGATTGGTGAAATTGCCGCCAAGCTGGGTTTGAACGTTGACAACATCGAGCCCTATGGTCATTACAAAGCCAAAATCAATCCTGCCGAGGCATTCAAGCTGCCGGAAAAACAAGGCCGTCTGATTTTGGTTACCGCCATTAATCCGACTCCTGCGGGTGAGGGTAAAACCACCGTAACCATCGGTTTGGCGGACGCATTGCGCCATATCGGCAAAGACTCGGTTATCGCCCTGCGCGAGCCTTCTTTGGGTCCGGTGTTTGGTGTTAAAGGTGGTGCGGCAGGCGGCGGCTATGCCCAAGTTTTGCCGATGGAAGACATTAACCTGCACTTTACCGGCGACTTTCACGCCATCGGTGCGGCGAATAACCTGCTCGCCGCCATGCTCGACAACCATATCTATCAAGGCAATGAGTTGAACATCGATCCGAAACGCGTGCTGTGGCGTCGCGTGGTCGATATGAACGATCGTCAGTTGCGCAACATTATCGACGGTATGGGCAAACCTGTTGACGGTGTGATGCGTCCCGATGGTTTTGACATTACCGTTGCGTCCGAAGTGATGGCAGTATTCTGTCTTGCCAAAGACATCAGCGATTTAAAAGAGCGTTTGGGCAACATCCTTGTCGCCTATGCCAAAGACGGCAGCCCTGTTTACGCCAAAGATTTAAAAGCGAATGGCGCGATGGCGGCATTGCTTAAAGATGCGATTAAGCCTAACTTGGTACAAACCATCGAAGGCACTCCGGCCTTTGTACACGGCGGCCCGTTCGCCAACATCGCCCACGGCTGTAACTCTGTAACCGCTACCCGTTTGGCGAAACACCTTGCCGATTACGCCGTAACCGAAGCAGGCTTCGGCGCGGATTTGGGCGCGGAAAAATTCTGCGACATCAAATGCCGTCTGGCGGATTTGAAACCTGATGCGGCTGTTGTCGTGGCTACCGTCCGCGCTTTGAAATACAACGGCGGCGTGGAGCGTGCCAATCTCGGCGAAGAAAACCTCGAAGCCTTGGCAAAAGGCCTGCCTAATCTGCTGAAACACATTTCCAACCTGAAAAACGTATTCGGCCTGCCTGTGGTGGTTGCCATCAACCGCTTTGTGTCCGACTCCGATGCCGAGTTGGCCATGATTGAAAAAGCCTGTGCGGAACACGGCGTCGAAGTTTCCTTGACCGAAGTGTGGGGTAAAGGCGGCGCGGGTGGTGCAGACTTGGCGCACAAAGTCGTCAACGCCATCGAAAATCAACCGAATAACTTCAATTTTGCCTACGATGTTGAGTTGAGCATTAAAGACAAAATCCGTGCGATTGCCCAAAAAGTGTACGGCGCGGAAGATGTCGATTTCAGCGCAGAAGCGTCTGCCGAAATCGCTTCACTGGAAAAACTGGGCTTGGACAAAATGCCGGTCTGCATGGCGAAAACCCAATATTCTTTGAGCGACAACGCCAAACTCTTGGGCTGCCCTGAAGGCTTCCGCATTACCGTGCGCGGTATTACCGTTTCTTCCGGTGCGGGCTTCATCGTTGCGCTGTGCGGCAACATGATGAAGATGCCGGGTCTGCCGAAAGTTCCAGCTGCCGAGAAAATCGATGTGGATGCAGACGGCGTGATTCATGGCTTGTTCTGATTTAGATTGATTTTGAAATAGATAAAGGCCGTCTGAAACGAGGTTTCAGACGGCCTTTTATAATTTAAGTGAATTTCAACCGGCTTTTTAAGAAATTGAAGAAATTGTCTATCATGTCGAACATCGTATTGCGGTCTTCGCCAAACAAAGAAATGCTGCGGTCCTTACTGATTCTGTCATACGCGGCAAAAATGGTTTTCAGCTCTTCGGTGGTCAAGCGCAGTTGCTTTTCGTACAAGATGCGGCTTAAGAGCGTTACTTCCGTCGCGTTCAAATCAGGGAAGAGATGACTGATCCACAACTCCATGGTGTATTGGACGGATCTGTTGATTTTGTCTCTTTTTTTGCTTTCTTGATTTGTGTGTATCCTGTATGACAACAAAGACTCGGGCAGGTTGGCAAAGGTTTTGCCATGTAGGGCGCATTGTACCCACATATGGAAATCGGGAGCGGTTTCTGTCGCGGTGTAGTTTATCCCAAGGTTTTTAATGCTATCGTGCCGCCACATGGTGGTGGGGTTGAACATGTTTTGGGCGGCAAAGGAGAGAAAGGCTTTAATGTCTTTGTCGAGCAGGGGGAGGTCGCTTAAAACGGGTTCTCTTCCGGTTTGGTCGTCGAAAAAGATGGTGGCTTGGCTGCCGACAATATCGATTTCGGGATGGCTGTCTAAAAACTGAATCTGTTTTTCAAAACGATCCAAGGCGCAAATATCGTCTGCGTCCATTCGTGCCACATATTCGACCTTTACGTCTTTGAGCATATCCATGGCAAATTGGCAGGCAAACGGCTCGCCCCTGTTTTCCGGAAGGTGGAAAACCTGCAAACGTGAATCTTTAGCTGCGTAAGCCTCGAGGATTTCGCCGGTTTTGTCTGTTGAAGCATCGTTGATGGCGATGACGAAAAAGTCACGGAATGTTTGATTCAATACCGAATCCAAGCATTCGGGCAAATAAGCTTCGGCACAATAGGCCGGCAAAATAACGGCGAGTTTCATGTTTGCTTTCGATGTGTTTTGATGTGTAGTCGGTGGAAGATTTTACTATAAATTTCCCAAAAGCTAAGGCCGTCTGAAACCTTATTTTCAAGTTTTCAGACGGCCTTAGTGTGAATCCGAGATACGGATTATTTAACGATTTGGTTCAATTCGCCTTTGGCGTATTTGGTTGCCATTTTTTCCAAAGAAATCGGTTTGATTTTGTCGGCTTGGCCTTCGCAACCGAATGCGAGGTAGCGGTCAAGACAGATTTGTTTCATGGCTTCGACGGTTTTGCTCAAGTATTTGCGCGGGTCGAATTCGGATGGGTTTTCTGCCATGAAGCGGCGGATGGCACCGGTAGAGGCGAGGCGCAAGTCGGTATCGATGTTGACTTTGCGCACGCCGTGTTTGATGCCTTCGACGATTTCTTCTACGGGTACGCCGTAGGTTTCACCAATTTTGCCGCCGTGTTCGTTGATGACTTTCAGCCATTCTTGCGGAACGGAGCTGGAACCGTGCATCACGATGTGGGTGTTGGGCAGGGCTTGGTGGATTTCTTTGATGCGGTCGATACGCAATACGTCGCCTGTGGGCGGACGGGTGAATTTGTATGCACCGTGGCTGGTACCGACGGCAATAGCCAATGCGTCAACGCCGGTATCTTTAACGAAACGTACGGCATCTTCGACGCTGGTCAGCATTTGGTCGTGGGAAAGTTTGCCCACTGCGCCGACGCCGTCTTCTTCGCCGGCTTCTCCGGTTTCGAGGTTGCCCAATACGCCGATTTCGCCTTCGACGGACACGCCGCAAGCGTGGGAGAAGTTAACGACGGTACGGGTGGCGTTGACGTTGTATTCGTAAGAAGAAGGGGTTTTGCCGTCTTCCATCAGCGAGCCGTCCATCATCACAGAGGAGAAGCCCAGTTGGATGGAGCGTTGGCACACATCAGGAGATGCGCCGTGGTCTTGGTGCATTACGACAGGGATGTGCGGGAATTCTTCAACTGCGGCCAAAATCAGATGGCGCAGGAATGGGGCACCTGCGTATTTGCGTGCGCCTGCGGATGCTTGAACGATAACGGGGGCGTTGACTTGGTCGGCCGCCTCCATGATGGCGCGCATCTGTTCGAGGTTGTTAACGTTGAATGCGGGCAGACCGTAGCTGTTTTCGGCAGCATGGTCCAATAATTGGCGCATGGATACGAGTGCCATGAGAAGCTCCTGAAGTAGTGAAGGGTAAATTTATCCGATAAATTATAATGTTTTTTGAAATGAAAAACTACAAGCTGCTACATTGTTTTTATATATTAACGAACAGGGTCTCGGTTTATAATGGCGTGGTATTGAAAACGGGTGTGCAAAATGGATAGGATTTCGGTGGCCAAGTGTGATAAGCCTTTGTTTCAGACGGCCTTGACGGTGCAGGTGGGCGATGTGAACTATGGCGGCCATTTGGCGAACGATGCTGTGTTGCGTTTGTGCCATGAAGTGCGGATGCGTTGGTTGGCGAAGCTGGGTTGGAGCGAAATGGATGCTGGAGGGGCAGGCCTGATTATGGCGGATGCGGCGGTGCAGTATTTGGCGCAAGGTCATCATGGCGATGAGCTGTCGGTAGAAATGGGGGCGGCAGGCATGGCCGGTGTGGGCTTTTCTTTGTTGTACCGTATCCGCAGGATTTCAGACGGCCTTGTGCTGGCGAAAGTACAGACAGGCATGGTGTGTTTTGATTATGGCAAACAACGCGTCTGCCGTCTGCCTTCGGCCTTGAAAGCAGCATTGGAGGCCGTCTGAAATGGCGGAATCAAATAATTTTGCGCTTCATCTTGAACGCTATCTGAAAACCTTGCTGCAACAAGGCAAGTCGGAGCATACCGTTTCCGCTTATCGGCGCGATTTGAGTGAATTGATGCGCCTATTGCCCGATAATCTGGAAAACGGTCTGCCGACGCGCCGTGATTTTGTGGCGGTATTGAAAAAGCTGTCGCAAAAGGGCTTGAGCGAAAGCAGCTTGGCGCGGAAATTGTCGGTATGGCGGCAGTATTGCAGTTGGCTGGTGCAGATAGAAGTCATGGAAGGCGATCCGACATTTAATATGAAAGCGCCGCGCCTGCCCGAACGCCTGCCCAAAGCGCTGCCGCAAGAACCTTTAAACCATATCCTTGACCATGCGCCTGTTGATGACGAGTTGGACGTACGCGATAAGGCCATGTTTGAATTGATGTATGGTAGCGGTTTGCGCCTGAGCGAGATACAAGGTTTGAATCTGGACGGTATCGTTTTGGACGAAGGCTGGGTCAGTGTGAAGGGTAAAGGCGGCAAGCAGCGGCAAGTGCCTTTGGTGGGCAAGAGCATTGCGGCATTGCGCGATTATCTGGCGGTGCGTATTGCTAAAGAGGGCGAGCAGGCCTTGTTCACCAATAAGAACGGCAGCAGGCTGGGGCAACGTCAAATTCAAAAACGCCTGCAGGCGTGGGCAGTGCGCGTGGGCAGTGCCAGCCATATCTCGCCGCACATGATGCGCCACAGCTATGCGACCCATCTTTTGCAGGCATCGGGCGATATCCGTGCTGTGCAGGAATTGTTGGGGCACAGCAATCTTTCCGCTACGCAAGTTTATACCAAGCTGGATTTCGACCATTTGGCGCGTGTTTATGATGAGGCGCACCCAAGGGCGAAACGGAAAAAATGATTTTGTTTGAGTCAGGCCGTCTGAAGAGCGTTTTCAGACGGCCTGATGTTTTATGGATAAAAATACAAGATAATTTGAAACCATTTGAATTTTTATCGGTCTGACGAGGTTTCGGATGTTGGTTTAATGTGCGGATAGCATAAACGCCGGAAGAATAGGCTGTTTTGACTTACCGCTTATCTTTTAAAACTACCTTTTGTTTGATAATATTAGTAATGAGAGCTAATATCATATTATGATATGCAGCCTTTAAAACAGCAGGTCTATAAACTTTCTCTATAAGCATTAATGCTTATTTTGACTGTAAAACGACTTGCAAACGGGAATTGTTGCTATTAACATAACGGAATTATGGATAAAAAACGAATTTTAACTCCAGCCGTCGTGACTTCCGTTGCGTTGATTCACGTCGGCTTGGTTGCACTTTTATGGCACGCGCACAAACCGCCTCCTGTCGAAATGGCGAATATTGAATTTGTCGATTTAGGCGATTTCGGCGGTGGCGACGGCAGCCCTGAAGGCGAAGGCGCACCTGCCGCACCCGAGCCAACCCCCGAACAACCGAAACCCAAGCCAAAACCCAAACCTAAGCCTGTCGAGCCGCCCAAACCTGTTATCAAACCTGTGGTAACGAAAAAAGAAAAAGCGGATATCGTACAGCAAAAGGAAAAACCGAAACCTATCGAGAAACCTAAGCCCGAGCCTAAGCCGGAACCCAAACCTGAGCCGAAGCCCGAACCAAAACCTGAACCAAAACCAGAGCCGAAGGCAGAACCTAAACCGTCTCCCAAAGCATCTGAATACTCAGGCAGCAAAACCGGGCCGAATACTGCTGAAAACGGTAAAGGCAACGGCGAAGGCAAAGCCTTGGGCGGAGAAGGGAAAGGCAACGGCGGCGGTACGAAAGGTACAGGCAGCGGCCGTGGCGAAGGCAGCGGATCCGGCAGTGGTGGTGCGAAAGGCGAACATGGCTCCGGTACCGGTGGCGGAGGTGGTGGCAGCGGTACAGGTGCCGGCAGCAGTAAAGGCAATCCGGCAAAAGGAACCTGCCATATTCCGAGACCTCCGTATCCTTCACTGTCCACTGAAAATGGCGAAGAGGGCTTGGTTGTTTTGAAAGTCTTGGTTGGTCCCGGCGGTAAAGTGGATTCAATTAGTGTGAATAAATCAAGTGGTTATAGTCGTCTGGATAATGCAGCGCGTAAAGCCGTTAAAGATGGTAGCTGTCATGCAAGTGTTTGGACTGAATTTAAAGTACCTGTCAAATTCACGCTTGAATAAGTATCTAGGACTAAGCTGATTGATTGGAAAATATATGCTGTTGGGAAATATTTTTAAATGACCCGATAGAAATTTTAATTTTATTTTTAACTTGGAAAAATTATGGATTTAAGTTTAGTTTTCAAATCAGGTGATGTGGTACTGATTGGTGTATTTGTCCTGATGTTGTTGATGAGTGTGGTGACTTGGAGTGTCATTGTGATCCGCTGCATCAAATACCGCAAAGCGAAAAAAGGCAATGCTCAGGTAAAAGAGTTGATGTTGAATGCGTTTACGCTGGCCGATGCCGTACAAAAAGCCAAAGCGGTAGAAGCACCGATGAGCAATGTTGCCGATGAGTCTCTGCGCGCATACCAAAACTACCGTCAAACGACAAGTAAATCGCTGATTGACGAATTGCCTTTGAACGAATACTTGGTTGTTCACATCCGCAACAGCATGTCCCAAACTATGCGCCAGTTCGACTACGGTATGACTGCTTTGGCCTCTATCGGCGCAACCGCTCCATTTATCGGTCTGTTGGGTACTGTTTGGGGTATTTACCATGCCCTGATCGGCATCAGCGAAAGCGGTCAAATGAGCATTGCTGCGGTAGCCGGTCCGATTGGTGAGGCTTTGGTATCGACTGCCGTCGGCCTGTTTGTAGCGATTCCTGCTGTATTGGCATACAACTTCCTCAATCGCGGTACAAAAACCATCGCGCAAGATATGGACGCATTTGCACATGACCTGCATGTCCGCCTGCTGAACCAAAAGGATTAAACCATGGCTTTCGGATCAATGAATTCCGGCGATGATGCGCCGATGTCGGATATCAATGTGACACCTTTGGTGGATGTGATGCTGGTGTTGCTGATTGTATTTATGATTACCATGCCGGTGCTGACCCACTCGATTCCTTTGGAGTTGCCGACTGCTTCGGAAAAAGCGGCGAAAGAGGATAAGCAGCCTAAAGATCCTTTGCGTTTGAGCATTGATGCCAATGGTGCTTATGTCGTTGGCGGCGATTCGGATAACAAAGTGGATTTAGCAACGGTAACTGCCAAGCTGAAAGAAGCCAAAGCGAAAAACGAAGATGTGATTGTGGCGATTGCGGCGGATAAAGCGGTTGAATACGATTATGTCAACCAAGCCCTGCAAGCGGCGCGCGAAGCCGGTATCAGCAAAATTGGTTTTGTAACGGAAACCAAAGCGCAGTAATCTTTTGAACACAGTAAAGGCCGTCTGAAAGCTTGATTGACTTTCAGACGGCCTTTTGTTGTATTTGGTAACTATATGTCCAGGCTGTATAATTAGCGGATTAAATTGAATAATGACAATACAGGAACCACTATGACAGAAACCATCGAGCGCGACAGTATGCAATACGATGTCGTGATTGTCGGCGCAGGCCCGTCGGGTTTGTCTGCCGCCATCAAACTCAAGCAGCTTGCCGAAAAGAATGGACGCGAAATCAGCGTTTGCGTGGTGGAGAAGGGTTCGGAGGCCGGTGCGCACTCGCTGGCCGGTGCCATCATCGATCCGATTTCTTTGAATGAGCTGATTCCTGATTGGAAAGAAAAAGGTGCGCCGCTGACGCGTACAGTGACGAAGGACAGGGTTGTGTTCCTGACCGAGAAAAAAGCGTTCAACCTGCCGATTACCCCTAATTTCGACAACCATGCAAATTACATCGCCAGCTTGGGAGAAGTTGTCCGCTGGCTGGCGGAGCAGGCGGAAAATTTGGGCGTGGAAATCTATCCGGGCTTTGCCGCCGCCGAAGTGCTTTATCACGAAGATGGTTCGGTCAAAGGCATTGCGACCGGCAATATGGGCGTGGGCAAAGACGGTGAACCGACCGATTCATTCCAGCCAGGCATGGAGCTTTGGGCGCAGCAAACCATATTTGCCGAAGGCTGTCGCGGCTCGCTTTCCAAGCAAGTCATTGAACAATTTAAGCTCGACCAAAACAGCGAGCCGCAAACTTACGGCTTGGGCATTAAAGAAATTTGGGAAGTGCCGTCTGAAAAACATCAGCCCGGTTTGGTGATGCACAGTGCAGGCTGGCCGTTGGACAGCAAAACCTATGGCGGCTCGTTTATTTATCATTTTGACGACAACAAAGTCGCTGTCGGCTTTGTGGTCGGCTTGGATTATCAAAACCCTTATCTGTCGCCGTTTGAAGAGTTCCAACGTTTCAAAACCCATCCTGAAATCCGCAAAACCTTTGAAGGTGGCCGCCGTATCGCGTATGGCGCGCGTTCGCTGATTGAAGGCGGTTTGCAAAGCCTGCCGAAACTCTCGTTTAAAGGCGGCGTTTTGGTCGGCGATGCCGCAGGTTTCCTGAATATGCCACGCATCAAAGGCATCCATACGGCCATGAAATCCGCCATGCTTGCCGCAGAAGCAGTGTTCCCTATGTTGGAAAACCTCGAAGAAGTGGAAAGCTTCGACAGCGGCAAAGAGGCCACCGATTATCAGCAACGTTTTGAACAAAGCTGGCTGTATCAAGAGCTTTACGCCGCGCGCAATGTCCGTCCGTCATTCAAATGGGGCGTTTACCTCGGCTCAATCTATACCGGTATCGACCAAATGATTTTCAGAGGCAAAGCCCCTTGGACTTTGAAACATCACGGCAAAGACAACGAGCAGCTCAAAAAAGCCTCCGAATGCAAGCCGATTGATTATCCGAAGCCCGACGGTGTTTTGACCTTTGACCGTTTGAGTAGTGTTTTCCTTGCCAACCTTGCGCACGAAGAAAACCAGCCCGACCATTTGGTGCTGAAAAATCCGCAGGTCATGATAGACGTAAACTACAAAGAATACGCCTCGCCCGAAACGCGCTATTGTCCGGCCGGCGTATATGAGATCGTCGAAGAAAACGGCAGCCCGCGCCTGCAAATCAACGCCGCCAACTGCGTTCATTGCAAAACGTGCGACATCAAAGACCCGACGCAAAACATCACTTGGATTTGTCCTGAGGGTGCGAGCGGACCGAATTACGGCGGAATGTAATTTACTGTTTTGAAGTCAAAACCTAAAGGCCGTCTGAAAAGTTTCAGACGGCCTCTATCCTATTATTTCATCAATGGAAGCATTATGAACACGCACATTTGGCAGGCAGGCCGATTTGAAATCGCCTTAGACAAACCGAAAATCATGGGCATCGTCAATCTGACCCCCGATTCATTTTCCGATGGCGGCACCTATTCGCAAAATGTCTCAATAGCATTGGCACATGCTGAGCAGCTGCTGAAAGACGGTGCGGATATTCTCGATATCGGCGGCGAATCTACCCGCCCGGGTTCGGATGATGTTTCTCTCGAAGAAGAATGGTCCAGGGTGCAGCCGGTTTTGGCGGAGGTGGCCAAGTGGAATGTTCCCGTCAGCTTGGACACGCGCCGCACGGTGATTATGGAAAAAGCCTTGGCGCAAGGCGGCATCGATATTATCAACGATGTTGCCGCATTGAGTGATGAAGGTGCAGTCGCATTGCTGGCGCAACAGCCGAAGACAGGCGTGTGTCTCATGCACATGCAGGGTTTGCCCAAAACCATGCAGCTTAATCCGCAATATCAAGATGTCGTCGAAGAAGTTGTGCGTTATTTAAAAGCACGCGCGGCAGAATGCGTTCAAGCAGGTATTGCCCCTGAACGCATCACACTAGACCCCGGCTTCGGTTTCGGCAAAAATCTGCAACACAACATCACCCTGATAAAACATTTGCCTGAATTGATGGACGCAACCGGATTCCCACTTCTGATCGGCGTGTCGCGCAAACGTATGATTGGCGAACTGACAGGCGAACAAGATGCCGCCAAACGTGTACACGGCAGCGTTGCAGCCGCTTTGGCCACAGTGGCTAGAGGCGCGCAAATCATCCGTGTTCACGATGTCAAAGCAACATCGGACGCTTTGAAAGTTTGGGAAGCATTGGGCATATCGGCATAATACCCGAATAGAAAACCAACAGGCCGTCTGAAACATTTTTCGGCATTTTGAACAAGCAACAAGTTATGCTATAATCCGCGTCTACTCTTGACGGGTCTGTAGCTCAGGGGTTAGAGCAGGGGACTCATAATCCCTTGGTCGTGGGTTCGAAACCCACCGGACCCACCAAATATTAAAAATGCCCGAGGCTTTTGGCTTCGGGCATTTTTGTATTTATTGGTTTGTGAAGGGTTGGAATATAATGTCGAGTATAGCAATTCGGTTATGTCGTCCAATATGTTTTTTAGGGAAAATTCTTTTTAAAAAAGAAGGAGTAGTTTGGTGGAGTTATTGCCTTATTTTCTGTTTTTTTTAGTATTTGTGTATTTTATTGTAATTATCATTAATCTAGTAATGCTATATAAAATATCAAAATTAGAAGGGATGAATGCGGGTTTTTTTGAATATCTGTTTATTGCTAGAAGAATGCAATTTAATTTTTTCAAGGTGCTGTTTGGAGTGCAAAAAATCTCCAATAAATTTTATTTGAAAGTATTAAGAATAAATTTTACGGTTGCTATGATTATTCTTATTTTAGGTTTTTCTATTGTCTTATATTCGACATATTTAGTATAAAAATTAACCTATAGAATGAAAGTCAGCTATTTAAGTTGTAGAGTGTTTTGTAAACCAATGCCGTCTGAAAATCTTCATTTCAGACGGCATTTTTTATTATTTAAGTAATACCATTTCAGTATGACTGGATTGTTTTCAGACGGCCTGAAGATTTAGTCGGCCGTTCCGCGTATTTCGTTGATTGGGATGCGCGGTGTATAAAGTATGTCGTAAGTCGGCTTGTCCAGCAGATCTTGCAGTGAATATTGATCTAAATGATTGAAGAAGGCTTTGATGGCGCCGGTGATGATGCCGGTCAGTCGGCAGGATGGGGTGATGAGGCATTCGTTGTTATCGCCCATGCATTCAACGACCTGCATCGGCTCAAGATGGCGTACAACTGCACCGATATTGATGTTTTCAGGATTGTCTGCCAAGCGTAAACCGCCGCCTTTGCCGCGCACACTGACCAGAAAACCGCCTTTGACTAATGAGGTAACTACTTTCATCAAATGGCTTTTGGAAATATTGTAAGTCTCGGCAATGGTGCCGATATTGACGAGGGTGTCGTCGTTGATGGCGGTATAAACCAATACGCGCAATCCGTAATCGGTATGTTGGGTCAGATACATGGCTGGCTCTTTGAATATTTTTTCTTATATGTCAAAAGGGTAGTGTTTGGTAAAGGGTTGTTTGACTTTATGTGGGATTGGGTTTCATAATATCTGAAACATTTAAATTAATCCAGTTTGACAAACTGTTACCATTATAACGAACTTATGAAGCCCTTGAAACGCCATCCTGCCTTAATAGAACTTTCCCGCGAACATCATGGCTCGCTATCGTTGTGCGTCCGTCTTCTGCGTACGCCCGATCAAAGCCATCAGGCGGAGCTGGAGCCTCATTTTGTTGAGCTTGAGCCACATTTTTTGGAAGAGGAAACCATGTTTGCTCCGTATTGGGATAAAATTGACCCTGCGTTGCAGCAGCGTTTTGAAGGCGATCATGCCAAATTGCGTGCGATGATGGCGCATCCTGAATATATGAATGAATCATGGAATAAGGAGTTTGCTGTCACTTTGCGCGATCATGCGCGCTTTGAGGAGCGCGAGCTTTTCCCTGCGATTGAACCTTTTTTGCCTTTGCCTGAAAATGTGTAACAGGTAAAGGAGTCGATGGCCGTCTGAAAAGTTTCAGACGGCCTCTGTTGCTGTTTTATGATGATATAAAAATTGAAGGAACCACCATGACCGATTTGTTCAAACACCCGGTTTGGGCAATGGCCTTCCGCCCGTTTTATTCGTTGGCGGCTTTGTATGGCGCATTGTCTATACTGCTTTGGGGCTTCGGCTTTCAGGGTATGCCTGAGTTGCCGGGTTTCTATTGGCATGCCCATGAAATGATTTGGGGCTATGCCGGATTGGTTGTCATTGCATTCTTATTGACGGCCGTGGCGACTTGGACAGGCCAGCCGCCGACACGCGGTAAGGCGTTGGCCGGTTTGACCGCATTTTGGCTGTTGGCCCGCATTTGTATGTTTATTCCTGGTTGGGGGGTAACGGCAAGCGGCATATTCGGTACGATTTTTTTCTGGTATGGCGCGGTATGCATGGCTTTGCCGGTAATTCGTTCTCAAAACAAGCGCAACTATGTTGCCGTGTTCGCTATTTTTGTTTTGGGCGGCACCCATTTCGCCTTCCATCTGAAAGTGCAGCCGTTTGATGCCATTGCGCTGATGACCGGTTTGCAATCCGGTTTGATTATGGTGGCCGGATTTATCGGTTTGATCGGTATGCGGATTATCTCGTTCTTTACGTCCAAGCGCCTGAACGTGCCGCAAATTCCCAGCCCTCAATGGGTAGCGCACGCTTCACTTTGGCTGCCTATGCTGACCGCCATGCTGATGGCGCATAACATTTTGCCGGGACTGGCCGCGTTGTTTGCTCTGGCTGCCGGTGTGATTTTTACCGTGCAGGTGTACCGCTGGTGGTATAAAGCCGTGCTGAAAGAGCCTATGCTTTGGATTTTGTTTGCCGGCTATCTGTTTACCGGCTTGGGTTTGATTGCGGTCGGTCTTTCCTATTGGATTTCAAACTTCCTGAATTTGGGCGTGCACCTTATCGGCGTTGGCGGTATCGGCGTGCTGACTTTGGGCATGATGGCGCGAACTGCGCTTGGCCATACCGGCAACTCCATTTATCCACCGCCTAAAGTGGTTCCTGTTGCCTTTTGGTTGATGATAGCCGCAACGGTTGTCCGTGTTTTGGCAACCTTTGTGAGCGGTACGGCATACACGCACAGTATCCGTTGCTCCGCCGCTTTGTTTGCCGCCTCTTTGCTGTTGTACGCATGGAAATATATTCCTTGGTTGATCCGTCCGCGTTCGGATGGTCGTCCGGGTTAACGGTTTGGCGAAATGAGAAGGCCGTCTGAAAAGTTTCAGATGGCCTTTATTATTGATAATAAAAAAGCCTTTCAGAATATGAAAGGCTTTTATTGAAATTATGGCCTCGCCAACAGGAATCGAACCTGTATTTTACGCTTAGGAGGCATACGTTCTATCCGTTGAACTATGGCGAGGCGGTAAAGGAGGGGATTTTAAACCTTTCCGGCAAAAAAAGACAATAAGCCGGCGGCAATCAAAGGGCCAACCGGAATGCCGCCGACAAAGGCAACGCCGATGACCGTGCCGATTAATAATCCGGTTACCAAAACAGGCTGTTCGCTCATCAAGGGAACGCCGCGTCCGGCAAGCCAGGCAACCAAAATGCCGATAAGGACGGCGGCAATCATTTTAAAATTGATAAACTCGGACAGCGGCGGAATCTGGATTTTACCGGAAACCAGCGGGCTCAATACACCGATGGTCAGCAGGATGATGCCCAGATACAAACCGTGTTTTTCCACCAAGGGAAGATATTGCGACAAGGCCGTCTGCTGCATGAGCAGCAATACCGCTGCCGAAATCGTAATCGAGTTGTTGTTGCTGACGACGCCCAAAAAAATCAGCGTAACCAGAAACAAAGGGACAAAGCTGAAATTCATCGGATTAAGATACTCGGGCCAAAGATTCTTTTGCCAGTTGGATCATGGCTTCTTTGACTTCGCTGTCAGGCAACACGTTCAATGAAGCGATGGCTTTGTCGACGGCTTTTTTCGCCTCGGAAATCGAATACGGCAAAGCGTCGGAGTTGACGACATAGTCGTGGATTTTTTCAAAATAGTTGCGGTCGGCATTTTCCAAAGCATGGCGCACATCGTTGGCGGCCTGTTCGGAGCCGTTTCGCATCAGGTAAATCAATGGCAGGGTGGGTTTGCCTTCTGCCAAATCGTCGCCGACGTTTTTGCCAATTTCTTCGGTTTCGCCAGAATAGTCCAATACATCGTCAATGATTTGGAAAGCCGTGCCGACGTACATGCCGTAGTCTTTTAGGGCTTGCTCGTGTTCGGGGGAAGCCTTGCCCAAAATTGCGCCGACTTGTGCGGCCGCTTCAAATAGTTTTGCTGTTTTGTATTGGATAACTTGGACGTATTGCTCTTCGGTAATATCCGTATTGCCGATGTTCATCAGCTGCATGACTTCGCCTTCGGCGATGATGTTGGTCGCATCTGCCATCACTTCCAAGATACGCATGCTGCCCGAACCGACCATCAGTTGGAAGGCGCGTGTATAGAGGAAGTCGCCGACCAAAACAGCCGCCGCGTTGCCGAAGAGGTTGTTTGCGGTTTTACGGCCGCGGCGCAAATCGCTTTCATCGACGACATCGTCGTGCAGGAGGGTGGAGGTGTGGATGAATTCCACCATCGCTGCCAGCGAGTACAGTTTTTCATCGTCATGCCCGACTGCTTTGCCTGCCAAAATGGTAATAATCGGACGCAGGCGCTTACCGCCCGCGCTGATGATGTATGTGCCGATTTGCGAAATCAGCGCAACATCGGATTGAACAGCTTGGTTGATGACCGCATTAACTTTGGCAAGGTCATCGGGCAGGTGGCGTTGGAAGTAAGGCAGGTTTTCGAGCATAAAACATTCTCTGTTGATAAAACGGAGCGGTGGCTCCAATGAATCTGTTTAAACCCGTACATTCGGTCGGGGTAATAACGTTGCATAAAGATATCAGCAATCCAGCGCGTGATTATATCAGTTAAAAAGCATGCAACATATCTTTCAGACGGCATTTTCACTTGTAAATAAAATAAATTTTGACAAAACAGGCAAATAGAAATAGAATAGCTCGTTTCGCACATGGTGTGCGGAATGTTAACCTAATTCTCATGGAGTTGAGTATGTACGCGGTCGTAAAAACCGGCGGTAAACAATACAAAGTTTCCGTTGGCGAAAAATTGAAAGTAGAACAGATACCAGCCGAACTCGACAGCCAAATCGAACTGACTGAAGTTTTGATGATTGCTGACGGCGAATCTGTAAAAGTAGGCGCACCTTTTATCGAAGGCGCAAAAGTAACAGCTAAAGTCGTTGCTCATGGTCGTGGCGAGAAAGTACGCATTTTCAAAATGCGTCGTCGCAAACACTACCAAAAACGCCAAGGCCATCGCCAAAATTTCACCCAAATCGAAATCGTGGCAATCGCCTAATTTCAAGTAAGTTCAGGAGTATTACAAATGGCAAGTAAAAAAGCAGGCGGTAGCACCCGCAACGGTCGCGATTCAGAAGCCAAACGCTTGGGCGTTAAAGCCTACGGCAACGAGCTGATTCCGGCAGGCTCTATCATCGTTCGTCAACGTGGTACTAAATTCCACGCAGGTGACAACGTAGGCATGGGCAAAGACCACACTTTGTTTGCTAAAGTCGACGGTTACGTTGAATTCAAAACCAAAGGCGCGCTGAACCGTAAAACTGTCAGCATCCGTCCTTACACCGGTTCTGAAGAATAATCGTTTTACGATTGAAAGCCGCATTCCCTTTTCGGAATGCGGTTTTTGTTTATCTGAATGTTTGTCCGTTTGATAAAATCCGTATGTCGTGAAGCTTGATTTATATTAAGGCCAAAGTAAAAACGCGCTTACAATTGATAACATTTGTTTTATTCTATCAATGCTTTCTATATAATCTATCAAATGCCTTTGATTTACCCTCATGTAGCTAAACACAGTAAACTTAAGGCCGTCTGAAAAAATCCGTATCAGTTGAATACAAGGAATTCCTCCCATGAGCTTACACAGTGATATTCTCGTCGTCGGCGCAGGCCCTGCCGGATTAAGTTTTGCCGCAGAGTTGGCCGGAAGCGGTTTGAACATAACCCTGATTGAAAGAAGTCCTTTAGAAGTGTTGCAAAATCCGCCGTATGACGGCCGTGAAATCGCACTGACGCACTTGTCGCGCGAAATCATGCAGCGATTGGGTATGTGGGATTTGATTCCAAAAGACGAAATTTATCCTTTGCGCGATGCCAAAGTGTTGAACGGTCATTCCGATTACCAGCTCCACTTCCCGCAACCGACAGAGGCACGCGGTGAGCCTGCGGACTGCTTGGGCTATTTGATTTCCAATCACAACATCCGTAAAGCCGCTTATGAAGTCGTGTCCAAATTGGATAACGTCAAAATCTTGACCGGCACCAATGTTAAAGAAGTTAAAACTTCCGACAATGAGGCGCAAGTTATTTTGGAAAGCGGCGAAGTATTGACCGGCCGTCTGTTGTTGGCCGCCGATAGCCGCTTCTCGCAAACGCGCCGTCAATTGGGCATTTCTTCCGATATGCACGATTACAGCCGCACTATGTTTGTGTGCCGCATGAAGCATACTTTGTCTAATCTGCATACCGCATATGAATGCTTCCACTACGGCCGTACCATTGCGTTGCTGCCTTTGGAAGAGCATTTAACCAATACGGTGATTACGGTGGACAGCGATAAAGCCGAGACGATTAAAAACATGTCGCCGGAAGAGTTGGCAGCCAGCGTGAAAGAGCAACTCAAAGGCCGTTTGGGTGATATGGAATTGGTCAGCACCATTCACAATTATCCTTTGGTCGGCATGATTGCCCAACGTTTCTACGGCAAACGCAGCGCGTTGATCGGCGATGCCGCAGTCGGTATGCATCCGGTTACTGCGCACGGTTTCAACTTGGGTCTGGCAAGTGCCGATCTTTTGGCTAAATTGGTTCTTGAAGCCGAGCAACGCGGTCAGGATATTGGTGCGAAGAGCCTGCTGGAAAAATACAGCACCAAGCATATGCTACACGCCCATCCGATTTACCACGGCACCAATATGCTGCTGAAACTCTTTACCAATGAAACTGCTCCGGCAAAACTGCTGCGCGGTTTGGTATTGCGTGCAAGCAATAACTTCCCGCCGCTGAAAAAACTGATTACCAAACAATTAACCGGTTAATTGTTTAAAACATAAAAGGCCGTCTGAACGATTAAAGTTTCAGACGGCCTTGTTTTTTATCTACTGCTTATTTGGCTAAAACCGATTCGGGCATTTCTTGACGGACGTTTAAGGAAGTCAGTTTTTTGGTCAAGATGCTCAATACGATGCCGTAGGCAGGCAGGAAGAAGAGGGTGCAGATGGCAAGTTTGAATAGATAGTCGACAAATGCGATTCCTTGCCAGTTTGCCGCCATAAATTCATCGTTGCTCGCATAAAAGGCAACGGCGAAAAACACCAGCGTATCCAAAGCGTTGCCGACAACGGTAGAAGCTGTGGGGGCAATCCACCATGATTTTAGACGGCGTAATCTGTTGAACACGAAAATATCGAGGATTTGCCCGAGCGCATAGGCAGAAAAGCTGGCCAATGCGATACGGCCGACGAAGGTGTTAAATTCGGCTAAAGATGCCCAGCCTGTCCAGTTGCCGTCATGAAAGAGGACGGAGAAGACGTAAGAGAGCAGCAGGGCGGGGAACATCACCCAAAAAATAATCCGTCTCGCCAACGGTGCGCCGAAAATGCGCACGGTCAGGTCGGTTGCGAGGAAGATAAAGGGGAAGGAAAATGCGCCCCAAGTGGTAAAGATACTGAAAATTTGAAAGGGGAACTGCACCAGATAGTTGCTGGCGGCGATAATAAAAATATGGAAAAGCACCAGCCAGAAGAGCGCTTTCTTCTGCTGTGCGGCAGTAAATTCGTACATGGAAATCTTTCGGAAGTTTTTTCAGACGGCATGAAGCCTTGCGAGACCGTGCAATAGAGAAAGTCTTGCAATGAAAAGGGCGTTAGGCCGTCTGAATAGGATTATTGTGCATCGTGCTCAAACAGGCGTTTGCGTGCCAAAGCTTCAAACTCTGTGCCTGCTTTGCCGTAGTTGGCAAACGGATGAATGGCGATGCCGCCGCGCGGTGTGAATTCGCCGAATACTTCGATGTATTTCGGATCCATCAGGGCGATGAGGTCTTTCATGATGATGTTGACGCAGTCTTCATGGAAGTCGCCGTGGTTGCGGAAGCTGAAGAGATAGAGTTTCAGTGATTTGCTTTCCACCATTTTGATATGGGGGATGTAGCGGATGTAGATGGTGGCAAAGTCGGGCTGGCCAGTCATCGGGCAGAGGCTGGTGAACTCGGGGCAGACGAATTTGACGAAATAGTCGTTGTCTGGATGTTTGTTGTCGAACGCTTCCAAAATTTCAGGCGCGTATTCGCTTGGGTATTGGGTTTTCTGGTTGCCCAAAAGGGAGATGCCTTGCAGCTCTTCGTTGTTGCGGGACATGAGGTTTCCTTAGTTTTTTAATGTGGGAGGTTTTCGAACCACGGGGTGCGGATTGTAATATAAATTGCATGACTTGTGCGGATTTTATAGCGATGAATCAGCAGGATAGCTTTCAGACGGCCTGTTTTGTATTTTATGAAACCTGTTTTCCGCTTTACAATAGCAGCCAATCAACAGGCCGTCTGAAAGTTTTGTATGTCTTTAGCCCAACCCAAACGTATTCTGATCATCAAATTGCGCCATCATGGCGATGTGCTTTTGAGCACGCCGGTGGTCGATGCGCTGAAAACCCGTTTCCCCGATTGCGAAATCGATATGCTGGTGTATGCCGGTACGGAGCAGCTGATTGCTGATAATCCGCAGATTGCGCAGATTTTGACCATTGATCGAAATTGGAAGAAGCTAGGCGTATTCAAGCAGTTGGCGTGTGAGAAAAACCTTTTGTCTAAGCTGAAGGCGCGCGATTACGACTGGGCTTTCAACCTGTCCGACCAATGGCGCGCGGCAATAATCGCCAAACTGTGCGCCCGTTGCAGTGTGGGTTTTGACTGCATCAAGCGCGACGGTTTTTGGTGGCGTTTCTGTCATGATTTTATCAACCATGAGCTTGATCCCAGCCATCATATCGTTGAAAACCAATTGAATATCCTTGCGCCGCTTATCCAGCCTGAAGACGTCGCCGATGCGAAGGTACGCCTTTGGGTAGCACAAGATGCAAGGGAAAGCATGCAGCAGAAATTGCGTGAGCAGGGGTGGAGCGGTGAAGATTATGTGTTACTGCACCCGGGTGCGCGTTGGCATTTCAAATGTTGGGAAGACGGCAAAAACGCCGCCATCGTACAACTTCTGCTCAACAGCGGACAGAATGTCGTATTGACTGCTTCTCCCGACACTGTCGAACAATACATGCTTCAGGAAATTATAGGCCGTCTGAATATTCCGGAAGGCAGAAAAGTATATGTGTTGTCCGGATGTTTGAGCCTGCGTGAATTGGCGGCGGCCATTGAGGGCGCCAAGCTGTTTGTCGGTGTCGATTCCGCACCGATGCACATCGCTGCAGCTTTGGATAAACCGCAAATCGCTTTGTTTGGCGCATCATGGGTGGATAAATGGCGTCCGTATTCCGAGCAGGCCGAAGTCATTTATGCCGGCGATTATGCCGAACTGCCTCACCCCGACAGTATCGATACCAACGATCCGACACGTTTGTTGAAAGCGATTCCTTTGCAGGATGTGTGGGATAGAATTTCTGCCAAATTGGAGGCGTTGGAGGCTTAAAACCGCTTACCACGATCCGTTAAACGTTTTAGCTTTGCGCCAAAATGCCCATTTGGAACGGCGGCCGATTTCCAGCGTGCCGCCGTTTTCGCCGTCTGTGGTAATGCATACAGTTTTCAGACGGCCTGAGGCGAGTGCGTCCCATAAAGGCGAAAACCAACGGGTTTCCCAGCTTTCCAAAATATCTTTGTATGCCCAAACATCGCCTGTCTGTAAGGTGGAAACCAAGTCGTCCAAAAAGATAAGGCCGTCTGAAACTGTGCTGCCTGTTTCTTGAACCATCTCAAACCAAGCCTTCAAATCATACGGCGCATCGAGTTTGGGCGTATCTAAAAAACGCGCCCATGCGCTGTCTGAGGCGACAATATCCGCAGATTGTGTGCCGTTCGCATCGTTCCACAGCCACAAACCGTTGATTTCCGGCAATCCTTGTTGTTCACGCGCTTGGTTAATCGGATGCGAGTGGAGAAACATTTGGATTTCCGTCTGCACGGCCAACCAAGACACCGCATCTTTGCCGTGCGCCTGACCGTCCATTTCCGGCTGCCCGCACACATCCAAAACACATTCCGCCCCCCAATCTTCTATCGTCGGCATACTGAGCAGCCACATGCTTTCGCAAAGCGGCTCGAATTGCCAATCTTTATCTTGATAAAACGCCGACAAGTCCGCACATAACCGTTGCGCCTCCTCTTTTTGGATGCCGATAAACTCGCCACTGATAATGTTGACATGGTGCATGCCCATCTGTTGCCAAACCGGAGAGGCAAAAGCGGCTGTGCGTTTTTGGCTTGTGTGGCGTAAACGTTGCACTTGGGCAATGAGGCTGCCGCCCCACAAATGGCGTCCGTAAAATTCAGACGGCCTGAGTGTTTCTTTGCGTAATGTGCCGTAACGCAAAAGACGGTTAAAAGCAGGTAAGGCAAGCTCAGGGACGGATTCGTCGGCAAAGCGGTTGAGTGAGGGGAGGGCGAGGGTCAGCTTCATAAGCGCAAATAGATAGAAAAACCGTTATTTTACGCGACAAATGATGCGTTTCGGAACCTTGCCCTCACGTACTCAAAAAGAGCCGTTCAGACGGCCGGTTTGGAAAAAACGGGCTGCCATGCTAAAATGCGTGGCGTAAATTTCAGAAAAACAGGGTGTAAATCAACACAATAGCCCTGATAATAACGTCAATCTCAAACACGACCTCATTCATTCCGAATGAAAACCTGATTTTCAGATCGGAAAAAAGACTCAAAGTCCTTTATCCCCAAAACTGTTTAAACCAGCAGGCGGTCGCAGCAGGCCGGATGTGCCGGCATTCTGCAAACCTCAAAAACAGACCGCCCCATTAAGGATAACGCGTGATTAAAAACAAATATTCCACTCGATTCAAAGCAACCCTCTTAGCGTTTCTGCTGCCGGCTTCAGGCATCATGACCGCATACGCCATTACCGACCCTCAACCTGCACAAACCGATTTTAAAGTCGAGCGTATTTCCGAAGAGCTGCCTGCCGTTTATGTGGAAACCAATACCTATCAATCCAGCTATTGGGCGCAAGAAGCCGTCCAAGCCGGCGACTCTTTGGCAGACGTTTTGACACGTATGGGTGTCAACCAAGAAGACATCAAGCAAATCATGGCGAAAAACAATGCCAACCTCGACATGAAAAACCTGCGGACCAACCAATCCGTCAACATCCGCATCGATTCTTCAGGCCAAGTGACCGACGTTCAATTCTTTACTGATGAAGAATTGGAACGCAACTTGGTGGCTTTGGAAAAAGTCAAAGGTAAATGGCGCATCTCCAATGCCGAAATCGACATGAAAACCATGCCGACCCTGCGTTCTGTGCAAATCCGCACTTCCGCCATCGGCGATATGCTCCGTGCCGAAATCCCTTCCGAAGTGTATATCCAGCTCAAAGAAATCTTTGCCGACTCGTTTAATATGAGCGATTTGAAAGAAGGCGATACCGTGCGTCTTTTGTACAACAGCATGTATTTCCGCGGCCAACAAATGGCGGTCGGCGATATTTTGGCGGCTGAAGTGGTTAAAGACGGCAAAACCTACCAAGCCTATTATTACAGCCAAGGCAAAGGCGACGAAGAAAGCGGCAGCTACTACGACCAAAACGGTAAGTCCCTGCAACAAAAAGAAGGCTTTAATACCGAGCCTGTTGCATACACGCGCATTTCTTCCCCGTTTGGCTACCGTGTCCATCCGGTTTTGCATACCGTTCGTATGCACACCGGTATCGACTATGCCGCGCCGACCGGTACGCCTATTAAGGCTGCTGCCGACGGCGAAGTGATTTTCAAAGGTTGGAAAGGCGGCTACGGCAATACCGTGATGATCCGACATGCCAACGGTGTGGAAACCCTGTACGGCCACATGAGCGCGTTCAGCCCTGCCGACGGCAGAGTCCGCGCCGGCGAAGTGATTGGTTTTGTCGGTACAACCGGCCGTTCGACCGGCCCGCACCTGCACTACGAAGCACGCGTCAACGGCCAGCCGGTCAACCCGACTACCGTCGCCCTGCCGACGCCGAAATTGACCCCGACCAATATGGCCGCGTTCCGCAAACAGCAAAAAGATGCCAGCACGATGTTGTCTACCATCCGCTCTTTGCCGGTTTCCGTAGCGCAGCTGGATTAATAAGATAAAGGCCGTCTGAATAAGGTTTCTTTCAGACGGCCTTTCCCATTAAAATTGATACCTCAACGCCCACGTTTACTCAGAGAAAACTTATGTCTGCTTATCAGCCCATTATCCAATCCCTGCTTGATACCGACCTGTACAAATTCACCATGCTGCAAGTCGTGTTGCACCAATTCCCGCAAACCCACAGCCTCTACGAATTCCGCTGCCGCAACAAAGAGATGGTGTATCCGCTGGCCGATATTCAAGAAGACTTGGAACGCGAGCTCAACGCCCTGTGCCAGCTGCGCTTTACCCATGACGAACTCGACTATCTGCGCAGCCTGCGTTTTATCAAAAGCGATTTTGTCGATTATCTCGAACTTTTTCAACTCCAACGCCGCTTCGTCCAAGTCAGCCCTGACGATCAAGGCCGTCTGAACATCCGCATCGAAGGCCCGATGGTACAGGCGATGTTCTTCGAGATTTTTATTCTTGCCATCGTCAACGAACTCTATTTCCGCCGCTTGGAAACGCCTGCCGTCATCGAAGAAGGCGAGCGCCGTTTGCAGGCCAAAGCGCAACAGCTGAAGGAAATTGCGGCTACACAAAATCCGAATGATCCGCCGTTCCTTATTTCCGATTTCGGCACACGCCGCCGCTACACCCTTGCATGGCAGGAACACGTTATCCGCACCTTGTTGGAAGCCGCTCCCGACATCGTGCGCGGTACCAGCAACGTTTATCTGGCCAAAAAGCTCGGCATCACACCCATCGGCACCATGGCACACGAGTTCCTCCAAGCCTTCCAAGCCTTGGACGTACGTTTGCGTAATTTCCAAAAAGCCGCGCTGGAAAGCTGGGTACATGAATACCGCGGCGACCTCGGTATCGCCCTGACCGACGTAGTCGGCATGGATGCCTTCTTGCGTGATTTCGACCTGTACTTCGCCAAACTCTTCGACGGCCTGCGCCACGACAGCGGCGATCCTTATGTTTGGGGCGACAAAGCCTACGAGCATTACAAAAAACTTAAAATCGACAGCCGCACCAAAATGCTGACCTTTTCAGACGGCCTCGATATTGAGCGTTCATGGGCGTTGCACCAATACTTCAAAGACCGTTTCAAAACCAGTTTCGGTATCGGTACCAATCTGACCAACGACTTGGGACACACGCCTTTGAACATTGTTTTGAAGCTCGTCGAGTGTAACGGCCAATCCGTCGCCAAGCTCTCCGACTCCCCGGGCAAAACCATGACCACCAACAACACCTTCCTCGCTTACCTGCGCCAAGTGTTTGACGTACCGGAGCCGGAAGAGAAAGCCTAAAAACAAAGGCCGTCTGAAATGTTCAGACGGCCTTTTTCATTAATCCATATCGCTTTCAGGTAATTCTGCCGAACCCATGCGGCGCAGGATGATATTGGTTTTGTTGTGCATCCGTTTGCTCTTAGGGTGGTCTGCGTAAAACAGCGGAGCCGGAACGCGCGCCGTGAGTTTGGCGGCTTGTTGGCGGGTGAGGGCAGAGGCAGGTTTCTTGTAGAAATACTGGGACGCCGCTTCCGCGCCGAATACGCCGTAGTGCCATTCGATTGAGTTTAAATACAGCTCAAAAATGCGGTCTTTGTCTGTAACCGCTTCCATCATTGCCGTAATTGCCGCTTCTTCGCCTTTGCGGATGTAGCTGCGGCTTTCGTTGAGAAACAGGTTTTTCGCCAGCTGCTGGCTGATGGTCGAACCGCCGGCTTTGACTTCGCCGCTTTGCTTATTGCGTTTCATGGCGTATTTGATGCCGTTCCAGTCAAAGCCGCTGTGTTCGGCAAAGTTGGCGTCTTCGGAAGCAATCAGGGCTTTTTTGAGGTTGACGGAAATTTGGTCGTAAGGCACCCAGCGGTAATCCAGCTTGACATCGCGGCCTTCTTTTGCAAACTGGCTCATGCGCATGGACATGAAGGCGGTTTTGCTGGGCGCGACGGCGCGGTAGGTAATGATGTTGCCGTACACATAAGCGTTGAAGAAAATGAAGATGCCGATGGGCAGGGCAATCAGCCATTTGATGATGCGGAACATGGTTACAGGGCTTTCATGTATTCGATAACAGGGCGGATATCGGGCGTAAATCCGCGCCAAGTATGGTAAGAGGCGGCAGCCTGACCGACCAGCATGCCCAGGCCGTCTGAAACTTCGGCCGCGCCGTTGCTTTGGGCAAAGTTCAAAAACGCCTGAGCCGCTTCGCCGTAAACCATATCGTAGGCAAGGCGGCAGCCGCGGAAAATTTCAGGGCTGACGGCAGGAAGCTGACCGCTCAAGCCGCCGGATGTGCCGTTGATGATGATATCAAAACCGCCGTTCAAATCCGACATCGGGACGGCTTCAATGCCGAAAAGCCGCGCCAATTCCTCGGCCTTGGCGTGGGTGCGGTTGGCAATGACGATACGGGCAGGGCGGTGTTCTTTCAAAACAGGAATCACGCCGCGTACCGCGCCGCCTGCGCCCAAAAGCAAAATGGTTTTGTCTTCGATGGCAATATTTTTGACCTGCGTGATGTCGTTGGCCAAACCGATACCGTCGGTATTGTCGCCGCGTATCCTGCCGTCTTCCAACCACACTAGCGTATTGACCGCGCCGGCAGCCAAAGCGCGGTCAGAATGCTCGTCCGCCAGCGCAAAAGCTTCCTGCTTGAATGGGACAGTTACATTCGCACCTTGCCCGCCCTCGGCACGAAACGCCGCAACAGCCTCGGCAAAACCGCCGATTTCGGCACAAATGCGCTCATATTCGATGTCGATGCCTTCATGAAGGGCAAACTGCCGATGGATTTGCGGCGACTTGCTGTGGGCGACGGGGTTGCCGAAAACGGCGTAACGCGGAGTGTTGTTCATAAAATGGGTCTGAGAAAACAAAAGAAAAGAGTGCTTATTATAGCGGTCTTTATGTTAAGAAAGCGTAATGTAAAATTGTTGACAATTAAACAGTCTGAAACTATATTTCATTGCGTAAAAACGGGTGCCCTGATGTATTTCAGACGGCCTTACCGTGATAGAATAACAACTTAAACCCAATCCCTCAGGAGCTGAAGATGTCCATCAAAGACGCTGTAAAACTGATTGAAGAAAGCGAAGCCCGCTTCGTAGATTTGCGCTTTACCGATACCAAAGGCAAGCAGCACCACTTTACCATCCCCGCCCGCATCGTTCTCGACGATCCCGAAGAATGGTTCGAAAACGGTCAAGCGTTTGACGGTTCGTCCATCGGCGGTTGGAAAGGTATTCAGGCTTCCGATATGCAGTTGCGTCCCGATGCGTCTACAGCTTTCGTCGATCCTTTCTACGACGATACCACCGTTGTCTTTACCTGCGACGTTATCGACCCTGCTGACGGCCAAGGTTATGACCGCGACCCTCGTTCTATCGCACGCCGCGCCGAAGCCTATTTGAAATCTTCCGGTATCGGCGACACCGCCTATTTCGGCCCAGAACCTGAATTCTTCGTCTTCGACGGCGTAGAGTTCGAAACCGACATGCACAAAACCCGTTACGAAATCACTTCCGAAAGCGGCGCATGGTCAAGCGGCCTGCACATGGACGGTCAAAATACCGGCCACCGTCCGACCGTCAAAGGCGGTTACGCGCCTGTTGCACCGATTGACTGCGGTCAAGACCTGCGTTCTTCCATGGTCAATGTTTTGGAAGAACTCGGCATCGAAGTGGAAGTGCACCACAGTGAAGTCGGTACCGGCAGCCAAATGGAAATCGGCACCCGTTTTGCCACTTTGGTTAAACGCGCCGACCAAACCCAAGACATGAAATACGTGATTCAAAACGTCGCCCACAACTTCGGCAAAACCGCTACCTTCATGCCCAAACCCATCATGGGCGACAACGGCAGCGGTATGCACGTTCACCAATCCATTTGGAAAGACGGTCAAAACCTGTTCTCAGGCGATGGCTATGCCGGTTTGTCCGATACCGCCCTTTATTACATCGGCGGCATCATCAAACACGCCAAAGCCCTGAACGCGATTACTAATCCGTCCACCAACTCCTACAAACGCCTCGTGCCGCACTTTGAAGCACCGACCAAACTGGCATATTCCGCCAAAAACCGTTCCGCTTCCATCCGTATTCCGTCCGTGAACAGCAGCAAGGCACGCCGCATCGAAGCGCGTTTCCCTGATCCGACCGCCAACCCATACTTGGCGTTTGCCGCTTTGTTGATGGCCGGTTTGGACGGTATTCAAAACAAAATCCATCCGGGCGACCCTGCCGATAAAAACCTGTACGACCTACCTCCGGAAGAAGATGCATTGGTGCCTACCGTTTGCGCCTCTTTGGAAGAAGCACTGGCCGCCCTCAAAGCCGACCACGAATTCCTCCTGCGCGGCGGCGTATTCAGCAAAGACTGGATCGACAGCTACATTGCCTTTAAAGAGGAAGATGTCCGCCGTATCCGCATGGCACCTCATCCGCTGGAATTTGAAATGTATTACAGCCTGTAAAACAGCTGAGGCATTTTAAATAGGAAATCAAAGGCCGTCTGAAACTGGATTTGAAGTTTCAGACGGCCTTTAGGCTTGAAATAGATAGGGCAATTGAATTAGGTATGATAGCGAGAAGCAATAAATCATGCCGTTTGAAAACCTTTATGGAATCGGTATTGCGTGTTAAATTTCAGCATGACAGGCCTTTTATTAAAGATATTCGCCATTACTTTATAGTGAACCAGTCTTCAAATTTAATCCTCAAGGTAAAGGCATTACTTGGGAAGAGCTGAAAGAGTCTTTCGATTCGGATAAGACAGAAGAAGATTAAAGCCTCAGGCCGTCTGAAAGGATATTTTCTGTTTTCAGACGGCATGTTTGATAAGGAAAACCATGTTTGCAAATTTTGATTTAGGCGTATTTCTGCTGGCAGTATTGCCCGTGTTGTTGGCCATTACCGTGCGCGAAGTGGCACGCGGTTATACGGCGCGGTATTGGGGCGACCATACTGGCGAGCAGCTTGGGCGTTTGACGCTCAATCCGCTGCCGCACATCGATCCTGTCGGTACGATTGTCGTGCCGTTGGTGTGTCTGATGATAGGCAGTTTTCTGTTCGGCTGGGCGCGTCCCATGCCCATCGATTCGCGCAATTTCCGTGATCCGCGCCGCGCGTGGCGTTGGGTGTCGATTTCGGGTCCGATAGCCAATCTGATTTTGGCGTTCTTCTGGGGTTTTGTCGTCGTACTTGCCGCGTATGTGCCTGAGTCTTATCAAGCGCCCTTGGCGCAGATGGCCGGTTACGGCGTGATGGTGAACTCGATTTGGGTCGCATTCAGCCTGATTCCGATTTTGCCTTGGGACGGCGGTATTTTTATCGATACCTTTCTCAACGCCAAACAGTCCATGCAGTTCCGTAAAATCGAGCCATACGGCACATGGATTATCCTGATCCTGTTGTTTACCGGCCTGCTGGCCAAACTGATTTGGCCGATTATTGCCATGATTCAGGACGCAGTGCGGATGGTTGTCATGTTGTTTATTTAAATGTTTTGGCTGAAAAGGCCGTCTGAAACTCAGTTTCAGACGGCCTTTTTCATTGTGCAACATGTAAATACAATTGGAAAAATTGCTTAAAAATTGTACAATTTCAGCCCTTTCAATTTGGCGCACACATCATGCACATCGGCGGCTATTTCATTGACAACCCCATCGCACTCGCCCCCATGGCAGGCATTACGGACAAACCGTTCCGCCGGATTTGCCGCGAGTTTGGCGCAGGGTGGGCGGTATGCGAAATGCTGACCAGCGATCCGAGCTTGCGCCATACCAAAAAAACTTTGCGCCGCAGCGATTTTGAAGGCGAGGGCGGAGTGGTGGCCGTGCAGATTGCCGGCAGCGATCCGCAGCAGATGGCGGAAGCCGCGCGGTATAACGTCGGCTTGGGCGCTCAGGTGATTGATATAAACATGGGCTGTCCGGCCAAAAAAGTCTGTAATGTGCAGGCAGGCAGCGCATTGATGCAAAACGAGCCTTTGGTTGCCGAAATCTTGGAAGCCGTTGTCAACGCGGTGGACGTACCCGTTACCCTCAAAACCCGTTTGGGCTGGCACAATGAACATCAAAATTTGCCGACCATTGCCAAAATCGCCGAAGAATCAGGCATCGCAGCCCTTGCCATCCACGGCCGCACCCGTACGCAGATGTACAAAGGTGAAGCGCGTTACGAACTGATTGCCGAAACCAAAGGCCGTCTGAACATTCCCGTTTGGGTCAACGGCGATATTACTTCGCCGCAAAAAGCTGCCGCCGTCCTCAAGCAAACCGCCGCAGACGGCATCATGATAGGGCGCGGCGCACAAGGCAGTCCGTGGCTTTTCCGTGATTTAAAACATTACGCCGAACACGGCGTTTTGCCGCCGGCCTTAAGCTTGGCAGAATGCAACGCCACCATTTTGAACCACATCCGCGCTATGTATGAATTTTATGGCGAAGTGGCCGGCGTACGCATCGCCCGCAAACACATCGGCTGGTACATCGATGAAATGCCCAACGGCGAGCAAACACGCCGAGACATCAACCGCTTGGACAGCGCCGCAGCACAATACGACACCCTTGCCGCCTATCTTGAGACGCTTTCAGAGAAAACCGACCGTTGGGTATGCCACTATCGGGAAGGCTAAAGGGTTTCAGACGGCATTTTTCTTTTGGGGAAGTAAATATGAAATTGACCTCACGGTTCAAACGCTTCGGCATAGCCGTGCTGTTGCTGACAGGATTTGGTATTTATGCTTATGACTACAATCTGATAGCCTGTAAATTAATGGATCGCTATTGGAATGAAGACAAGAGCAGGTGCATGAATCCTGATTGTCGTCAACATGATGCTTGTATGCTGAGTGCAGGTAAGGATAAAGCAACATGCGAAACCATCCGCCCCGGTGACAGTTTGGACAAGGCTTGGTATGTACTGGGCAAGCCTTGGTATGAGTAGAACGGGCGTTTCTTTTGGGGTAATAAATATGGAGATAATGTAGCAGAAATCGAACCTGACGGAGAAAAGGTTGGCAAGATTACTTGCTTTGAGCAGTAGGTTGTGTGAGGAGATGGTTTCAGGAAACCCTATGTTTCAGTTGATTAAACGTATATTTTCTAAAAAGCATCAAGCTGATTCCATGTTTCCGCGCAATCGTTTCGAACATGTGGATTGGGAACAGGAATTGGCTGATGCCACTCGTCGGCTGGTCAATGATGAAGGGCATTATGACGAGCAGGGTAATACGGTTGAGCTGGAGTTAAGTGAGGGAGCGCATAATATCCTGCTGTATTTTGCCTCAGGGGATGAAGCTCAATGTATGGAAATCCTGCAGCGTTTGAACGCATGGGATAATCAGGTTCAAACCTCTCTGGAAAAAGAGGCTCAATCGCCTATTCCTAGAGCGTATCAAGAAATAGGATATAACCGCCAATCTTGGGAAAAAGCACGGAAATTTCATGTTTGGATAGTCAATTGTGAAGAAAAACCGTATTCCATTCGTTACGTTGCCGATCATGCCAATAATGAATTTGTTATCTATCTGGCTCAAGAAAACGGGATATGGCGGGCATTTTGGGATAGTAAATTACAGAAATCTATTGCAGTATAAGATTTTGATAAAAAATAAGAATTGAATAGAGTAAATTTCTCAATCAAATTAAATAAACGCCGTCTGAATGTTCAGACGGACTCATCATCTAAAAACAAATCTAAAGAAAGACAATCACGATGAATCAAACGACGACTGACATTGCGCAATGTATTGAACAAAACTTACGACAATACTTCAAAGACTTGGATGGTACGGAACCTTGCGGTGTGTATGATATGGTATTGCATCAAGTGGAAAAGCCGATGCTTGCCTGCGTGATGGAGCAATGCGGCGGAAACCAGTCTAAAGCGGCCGTTATTTTGGGTTTGAACCGCAATACCCTGCGTAAAAAATTACAACAGCACGGTATGCTGTAATACGGCAGGGCAATCCGTCCTGACGGTCGAAGGAGAAATAACAATGCAAAATCCGAATAAATTAAATATCCATTTCATCTTGCACGAGGCATTTGAAGTGCCGGGAGCATATTTGAAATGGGCGCAATGGCGCGGACATAACATCAGTACAACCAAAGTGTACGAAAGGGAAACCCTGCCTGACAATGTGGACGATATAGATTTTTTGATTGTGATGGGCGGGCCGCAATCGCCTGATGAAGACAGGCAGGCATTCTCGTATTACGACCCCGAATCCGAGCTGCGCCTGATGCGTCAGGCGATGGCGGCGGATAAATATATTGTCGGCGTGTGTTTGGGTGCGCAGCTTTTATCCGTTGCCTACGGCGCGCGCCACACACGCAGCCCTGAGCGTGAAATCGGCATTTATCCGATTGAGCTGACGGCGGAAGGTTTGGCGGATGCCCATGTTTCCCTGTTGGGCAAAACCCTGAATACCGGCCATTGGCACGGCGATATGCCCGGTTTGACGGATAAGGCGGTTGTGTTGGCAACCAGCAAAGGCTGTCCGCGCCAGATTATCCGTTTTGCGCCCAAACATTATGCCTTCCAGGCCCATTTGGAGTTTGACCGTGAAGCCGTCGGGCTGCTGATTGCGGCGGACGGACGCGAAAATGTGGCCGAACAAAGCCAAGCCCAAACTTATGTCCAGCATCCGGATAAAATCGAAGCGGCGGATTTCAGTGAAATGAATGCCAAACTCTTCGACTTTTTGGATTCTCTGACGCAGACAAAATAAAAAAGGCCAACCCTCCAGGCCGTCTGAATAATAAATATAGAGAAGAAACGATTAACCCTTTTTAAAAGGTCGGACCATGTTCTATCAAATACTTGCCCTGCTGATTTGGGGCAGCTCTTTTATCGCTGCCAAGTATTCTTACGAGATGATCGACCCTGCGCTGATGGTTGAGGCACGGTTGTTGATTGCCGCGTTGATGGTACTGCCGTCGTGCCGCCGTCATTTGGGAAGGATTCCGCGGAGCGAGTGGAAGCCGTTGTTATGGATTTCCTTTGTCAACTACGTTGTCGTTTTGATGCTTCAGTTTATCGGTTTGAAATACACGTCTGCCGCCAGCGCGATTACCATGGTCGGGCTGGAACCCTTGCTGGTGGTTTTTGTCGGTCATTTCTTTTTCAGCGACAAAGCGAAAATTTACCACTGGATTTGCGGCGCGGTGGCGTTTGCCGGCGTGGGCATGATGGTAATGGGCGGTGCAGAAGAAGGCGGCACGATTGATTGGTTCGGCTGTTTGCTGATTTTGCTTGCGGGATTGGGTTTTGCAGGCGTGATACGACCGAGCCAGCAGATGATTGCCCGCATCGGTGCGCCTGCATTTACCGTGGCTTCCATGGCGGTGGCGGCGGTATTGTGTCTGCCGTTTTCGCTGGTGTTGGCAGACAGTTATCAAATCAACTGGTCATGGGGCGGTACGCTGTCGATTTTGTATATGGGGATCGGTTGCAGTTGGCTTGCCTATCTGTTGTGGAACAAAGGCATGAACAAAGTCCCTGCCAACGTCTCCGGCCTGCTGATTTCGCTTGAGCCTGTCATCGGCGTTATCATGGCGGTGTTAATTTTGGGCGAACATTTAAGTGCTATGTCTGCGATGGGCATTACCGTCGTTATTGCGTCCACTTTTGTCGCCGGTATGCTGGCGCGTATCGGCAACAAACACAAAAAGGCCGTCTGAAAACGGTTTCAGACGGCCTGAAGTAAGCAGTACTTTTTTCAATAAAACATTTTGGGAAAATTTCTATGAAACGCATTATCTCCCTGCTTTTGCTTGCCTGCCCTATTTTGACGTCGGCTGCACCCGATAACGACAAAGCCGCTGTACAGGCCGTCATTGCCAAGTATTACAACCGACCGCTTGCCGCGCACAAATGCCAGCTCGCCAAGCCGCCGAAAGACAGTGAGACAGCATCTGACAACATTATGTATTGCATGAAACCTGTTGCCGATCATACCGTAACGCGCAACGGCAAAGCCGCGCGCTATGTGTTGTACACAGGTTTTGCCTACGATATGGAACAAAAAGTAAAACAGGACGCTCATGTTTCTTCCGGTCTGGCAGAATTGTTTGTTTTGGAGAAAACAGACGGCAAGTGGGCAATCAAACAGCACGGAAAAGATAAAATCGGCGCATGGGGCGAGCCGCCGGAGAATAAGGAATGGAAGTTTGTTCAGGTGGGCGCACAAAACTGGGGCTATGTTGCCGAATCAAGTTATACAGGCCAAGGCGACACGACGACTTCGCAAAACTTCCTGTTTACCGATGATAGCAACCGAATCCGCAACAGCGTCATGATCAACGGTAACGATAACGGCGCATATTTTGGCGATTGCGATGAATTGAAAGGGCGTGAAAAACGCCTCTGCAAAGACAGATATACCAGTCTGGAAGCCAAAATTGCTTTTGACAAAAGCCGTCCTGCCGTATCCGGCGTATGGGCGCTGACTGCAAAACTCAGCGGCGTATCAGGAAAGAAAAATTATAAAAATCAGAAATATATTTTCCCTTATAACGGCAAAACCCACGTCGCCCCCAAAAACTATCCCTTGGGCGGACAATAGTTCCCTCGAAAAACGCTTTGATCAAACCACTACTACCTCAAGTCAAATCCCGTGAAAGAAACGCATAAACTTTGGGCCGCCCTCATCATTACCGGCATTATCGGCGGCATAGTCGGCATTGTATTAACCGAAATCATGCATACAATTCAACATCTTGCCTACGGTTACGGTTCAGACGGCCTATACGTTTCATTCCGAGAGGGCGTATCGCAGGCAAGTCCTGCGCGGCGTATCGGAGTGATGGCCTTTTGCGGCGCGGTGGTCGGCTTGGGGTGGTGGTTGCTCAAACGCTACGGCAGGCCGCAACCGAGCATTAAAGCTGTGGTTAAAAATCCGCTCGCCGGTTTTCCGTTTTTTGAAACCGTCAGTCATGCTCTGTTGCAAATCATTACCGTCGGGCTTGGCTCGCCGCTCGGCCGCGAAGTTGCGCCGCGCGAAATGACTGCTGCCTTTGCTTCAGTAGGCGTCAACCGTTTCGGGTTGAGCGAAGACGACACAAGGCTGGTCATTGCTTGCGCCTCGGGTGCAGGTTTGGCAGCCGTGTATAACGTGCCGCTCGCCTCCACACTTTTTATCCTCGAAGCCATGCTGGGCTTATGGACTCAGCAAGCCGTCGCCGCCGCATTGCTGACTTCCGTCATCGCCACTGCCGTCGCGCGCATCGGCTTGGGCGACGTGCAGCAATATCATCCGGCTAACCTTTCCATCAACACATCATTACTTT
Source organism: Neisseria sp. HMSC058F07 (assembly GCF_001810035.1). Lineage (NCBI taxonomy): Bacteria > Pseudomonadati > Pseudomonadota > Betaproteobacteria > Neisseriales > Neisseriaceae > Neisseria > Neisseria sp. HMSC058F07. The sequence continues at coordinate 473,096 of NZ_KV799674.1, forward strand.
GGTTTTCCGTCATCATCGGCCCAGTACTGGGCGCAACCGCCGTCTTTTTCCAGCGTACTGCCCAAAAGTTCCCCTTCATCAAGCGCGACAACATCAAAATCATTCCCTTGGCCGTCTGTATGTTTGCACTCATTGGCGCGATTTCCGTTTGGTTTCCCGAAATTTTGGGCAACGGCAAAGCAGGCAACCAACTGACCTTTGGCGGATTGACCGACTGGCAACACAGCCTTGAGCTGACCGCCGTCAAATGGCTGGTCGTCTTGATGGCGCTGGCGGCAGGTGCATACGGCGGCCTGATTACCCCGTCCATGATGCTCGGCAGTACCATTGCCTTTGCAGCTGCCGCCGCGTGGAACAGCGTTTTCCCAGAAATGTCGTCCGAAAGCGCGGCCGTTGTCGGAGCCGCCGTTTTCCTTGGCGTTTCCCTCAAAATGCCACTGACGGCCATCGTCTTTGTTTTAGAACTCACCTACGCCTCCGTTGCCTTACTCATGCCATTATGTGCAGGCATGGCAGGCGCAGTATGGGTGGCAAAGAAAATGGGATTTCAATAGGCAAAAGCAAAAGGCCGTCTGAAACCAAGTTTCAGACGGCCTTTTACAATAAAATTGTTAACAATATCTATAAAAACCTACTGCCAAAAAGGCGAAAATAGCGGATAATACCGCCCTGAAAATTCATACCATATCGATTAAACCTTCAACAAAGGAAATCCCATGTCTTCCATCAAACGCGCCCTGATTAGCCTATCCGACAAGACAGGCGCAGTCGAATTTGCCCAAACCCTGACCAAGCTCGGTGTTGAAATCCTCTCTACCGGCGGTACAGCAAAGCTCTTGGCTGATGCAGGCGTTCCCGTTATCGAAGTTGCCGACTATACCGGTTTTCCCGAAATGCTCGACGGCCGCGTGAAAACCCTGCATCCGAAAATCCACGGCGGCATCCTCGGCCGTCGCGATTTAGACGAACACGTCGCCAAGATGGAAGAACACGGCATCGGCAATATCGATTTAGTGTGCGTCAATCTCTACCCCTTCGCCGCTACCATCGCCAAACCAAACTGCACACTGGAAGACGCGATTGAGAACATCGACATCGGTGGCCCAACCATGGTGCGCTCTGCCGCGAAAAACTGGAAACATGTCGCCATCGTTACCGACACAGCCGATTTCCCTGCCATCGCTGCCGAACTCGAAGCCAACAACGGCGCATTGAGCGACAAAACCCGTTTCAACCTCTCACGCAAAGCATTTAGCCATACCGCCCAATACGACGGCATGATTTCCAACTACCTGACCTCGCTTTCAGACGACGTCTTAAGCGGCCAGCCCCAAATCGGCGAATTTCCAAGCCAGTTCAACCAAAGCTGGATTAAAGTGCAAGACATGCGCTACGGCGAAAACCCGCACCAACGCGCCGCGTTCTACCGCGATATTTACCCCGCCGCAGGCAGCCTTTCCGCCTACAAACAACTGCAAGGCAAAGAATTGTCGTACAACAACATTGCCGATGCCGACGCCGCTTGGGAAACCGTCAAATCCTTTGACGCGCCAGCCTGCGTGATCGTGAAACACGCCAATCCGTGCGGCGTCGCCATCGCCTCCAATACCTTGGATGCCTACAAACTCGCCTACGCTACCGACACCACCAGCGCATTCGGCGGCATCATCGCCTTCAACCGCGAAGTGGACGGCGAAACCGTCAAACAAATTACCGACAACCAATTTATGGAAGTCCTCATGGCGCCGAAGTTCACCGCCGAAGCCCTCGAAATCGCCGCTGCCAAGAAAAACGTGCGCGTATTGGAAGTGCCGCTTGAAGCAGGAGCCAACCGCTTTGAACTCAAACGCGTCGGCGGCGGACTGTTGGTACAAACCCCCGACATCCACCGCCTCAACCGCGCCGATTTGAAAGTCGTCTCCAAACGCCAACCGACCGAGCAAGAATGGAACGACCTGATGTTTGTATGGAACGTCGCAAAATACGTCAAATCCAACGCCATCGTCTTCGGCAAAGGCGGTCAAACCTACGGCATCGGCGCAGGCCAAATGAGCCGCGTGGACAGCACCCGCATCGCCGCCCGCAAAGCGCAAGATGCTAATCTCGACCTCAACGGCGCATGTGCCGCTTCCGATGCCTTCTTCCCATTCCGCGACGGCGTAGATGTCATTGCCGAGCAGGGCATCAAAGCCATCATCCATCCGGCAGGCTCCATGCGCGACCAAGAAGTCTTTGACGCAGCGGACGAACACGGCATCGCCATGGTCGTAACCGGCATCCGCCATTTCCGCCACTGATAAGCTGATATAAAATAAAGGCCGTCTGAAAGCAAAGTTTCAATATCATGAAACCCGTTTTCAGACGGCCTTCTTTAATCATCAAACAATTTAGCGGTCTAACTGCAAATCAGGATAAAGCAACCAAGTCACAGCCCATCCGATTCATGCAGCAACACAACGCCCTACAAGTCTAAAACCAACCCACTCAGAGAAAGAAACATGAAACACATCCTCCTCATCCTTACCCTTGCCACACTCACCGCCTGCGCCTCCAGCCATACCGGCGGCTACGGCTATGCCGGCAACAACGGCGCTTCCGCAGGCGTGACCCAAACATTCCGTTGGTAAGGCCGTCTGAAAAACAACACAGTTTTCTACAAGAGAGAACAAACAAATCCCAAACGTAAAGGCAAGTTTTACACTTGCCTTTTTTAACGCTGTCCATCGGCTCAATAGCGCATAAATTCGTGTCATTTGCCCGCTGTTTGCTATGTTAGAAAACGTCAAGGGCCGTCTGAAAACAGGCGATATAAACCCATCACACGGTTTAAACCGATCCTCGATACAAATCTCATTAATTCTCTAAATAAAAGCTGACATCTAAATCTATCACTAAAATAACTATCCTGTTAACATATTATTTAATAATCATTATTGTTTAAAAATTTCAACAAAAATCATATGATTATAAAAAGCGTTTAAAAAAAGCAACAAGTAAATCTAACGGGCATGACCGTTGAGGGCGAAAAAATAACACTTTATCGGAAGAGTTGATTTGTAAAACCAAACGCATATAAAATTTGGACAAGGATTCCGAATGCATTGAAAGAAGCTGACAAAAAGTGACTTGTTAAGAAACGAGCTGACAAAAAACGGCACATCGTTTCCCAAACTTCACAAGCTTCCCAAAATGTATCAGCATAAAATCCCATAAAACAGGAATTTAGCTGCCATTCGGCCGAGTGGAAACTTTTGGCACGGGAATTGCATACAAGAGATTACGACGTAAAACCGCATAAAGGGGAGACTCTGAAGTGCGGCATATGTATGGGCAAGCGGTTTATGGCCGAGCAAACGTCCCAAAAGAAATCAAACCCCTTACAGGAAAATCGATATGAATAAAGTCTTTAAAGTTATTTGGAACCACGCGACCCAGACATGGACCGCGGTTTCCGAAATCAGCCATGCACACGGCAAAAAATCCGCTTCTGATAAGCGTAAAGCCGTAGCTGCTGCAGTGGTTGCAGCAGGTGCTTTGATGGCATCTAGCGGAGTAGAGGCCGATGTAAAATTGGGAGGTAGTGCAGTAAACATTACTCCTAATGGTACTTACAACGGTTCTAACAAAAACGTTGGTGTCAACTCTGTTGTAGTGGGTTATCAAAATACTGCGAGCGGTGAAGACGGTACTATTGCTTACGGTGCTAACAATACTGCGACTGCAAACGCAGCATTGGCTGTGGGTAATAACAATATCGCAACCGGCGGTGCATCGACTGCAATGGGTGTAAGCTCTGTTGCAAGTGGTGAAGCTTCTGTTGCAATCGGTAATGTAGCCCAAGCAACGCAAATTCGTGCGACTGCAGTAGGTAACCGTGCGACTGCTACTCAAGACTCTGCAAGTGCATACGGTAACCGTGCAAATGCTGGCGCACAATTTGCAACGGCTATTGGTGATAACTCCAATGCAAATGCTGCTGCAGTTGCTGTAGGTACGCATGCGAACGCTGAAAAACAAGATTCTATCGCTATTGGTAACAACGCTCACGGTGCTTGGACTAATGCTATTGCTGTCGGTAAAGATAGCGTAGCAAAACAAGACCACGCGATTGCAGCAGGTACTAGCGCAAATGCGTCAGGTATTCAAGCTGTCGGTGTTGGTTCATATACAAAAGCAGAAGGTAATCTGACAGTTGCGGTTGGTCCATATGCACAAGCCAATAAAGAAGCTGCAATTGCCGTAGGTTCTAACGCTACTGCTGCTGAGTCTAATGCTATTGCTGTGGGTCAAACTGCTACTGCGGCTAATAATAACTCCATTGCTGTCGGTACTAAAACAGTTTCTAGAGGTGATAACGCAATTGGTATCGGTGCTTATGCTGAATCAACTGCTGCACGTGGTACCGCTATCGGCGTATTGTCTCAAGCGAATGGCGAAGGCTCATTTGCCGGTGGTGCATCTGCTCAAGCAACAGGTGAAAATTCTGTAGCTATTGGCGGTGCGAAAGATGGTACTCTGGGTAATAAAGCAGGTTCTGCTGCTAAAGCCGTTGGTAATAACTCTATTGCAGTAGGTTCTAAATCAAATGCTTCTAAAACTGCTGACGTTGCAGTAGGTTATGCTGCTACAGCAAATGGTACTTCTACCGGTTCTGATGGCGACGGCGTAGTAAATAATGCCGGTTCGGCAATGGCAATCGGTACTGAATCTCAAGCAACCGGTATCGTGGCAACTGCTATCGGCCAACGTTCTCAAGCTCTGGCAAACGGCGCGGTAGCATTGGGTGGCGACGCTCAAGCTAAAAAAGGTTCTGCCGTAGCAATCGGTCGCGGTTCTGTAGCGGACGGTATTTCTGCCGCTGCATTCGGTCCTGCTGCTCAAGCAACTGGTAAATACTCAGTAGCTTTGGGCGTACAAAGCCAAGCCACTTCAGAACAAGCCATCGCATTGGGCCGCCTCTCTCAAGCCAACGGTAAGTTTGCAACTGCCCTGGGTAACAACGCTCAAGCAACAGCCCAACACACTCTGGCTTTGGGCTCAGAAGCTAAATCTACTATCGAAAACAGCGTAGCCCTGGGTAACGGCTCTACAACCAGCGCATTCGTACCTACCAATACTGCTACTGTTGGCAGCTACACTTACAGCGGCTTCGCAGGCGCAACCAGCGGCTTGGGCAACGGCGCAGTATTGTCTGTAGGTTCTGCAGGTAACGAGCGTCAAATCCAAAACGTTGCCGCAGGCCGTATTTCTGCAACTTCTACCGATGCAATCAACGGCTCTCAATTGTACGCTGTTGCAAACCGCATCGAAAACCTGAATCCGTTTGTATTCTCAGGCCATAATGGTAGCGGTAGCTCACCAGATGTAGGTACATACAAATACGATCCTAAATCAAATGCCAATAACACCCTGAAACTGATCGCAGGTGACGGTCTGAAGATGACTTCAAACGGCACTAACGAATACACCCTGAGCGTAATTGGTGGTGGTTCTACTGGTTCTACCGGCGCAACTGGTGCAACTGGCCCTAAAGGCGATACCGGCGCAACTGGTGCAACTGGCCCTAAAGGCGATACCGGTGCAACTGGTGCTACTGGCGCAACTGGCCCTAAAGGCGAAAAAGGCGATACTGGTCCTGCTGGCCCTAAA